>NZ_JBDPLX010000008.1:0-310914 GCF_039871815.1 Micromonospora sp. B9E7 | reverse complement strand
GGGGGGGGGGGGGGGGGGGGGGGGGGGGGGCGGGGGCGTCGGGTGGTCAGAGGTGGTCGTCGAAGGTGGCGATGTCGCCGCGCGTGGCGTCCGTGGAGATGCGCTTCTTGGCCGCCGCGTCGCCGTACAGCGACCAGCGGAGGAACTCGACGGACGTGTCCGAGACCAGCCGCAGCGTCGCGCTGTCGCCGAGAAGCGCCCGTCCGTGGTCGCCCTTGGGCAGGCTCAGCATCGCCTTGGGCCACGGCACCTTGTCGTACGCGGCCTTGCCCGCCGCGTACTCGACCACCTCGTCCAGCTCACCGTGCACGAACAGTTGCGGCGCGGCCGCACCGGCGAACGCCGTGCCCACCCCGAGCGCCGTGCCGGCGAACACCACACCCGCGTCCAGCCGCTCGTCCCGACCGGCGGTGAAGAGCCCGATGGTGGTCACCCCGCCCGCCGAGTGCCCGGCTGCGGCCACCCGCTCGCCGTCCAACCGGCCGCGCAGCGAGTCGCCGGCCGTGCCGTCCAGCGCCAACACCTGGTCCAGGGCGTACGACACGTCGGCTGGTTGGTTGAGCACGTCGAGGACGTTGTTGTCGGCACCCTTGGAGGTGTGCGGGAACGTCGGCGCGGCCACCACGAAACCGGCCCCCGCCCAGCGGGTCAGCAGCTTGGCGTAGTCGTCCGGTCGCCCACCCAGGCCGTGACTGAACATCACCACCGGGAACCGGCCCTCCGCGGCCGTCGCGGACTGCGTGGCCGCGCCGCCGGACTGCCCGGCCGCCGGGTACCACAGCGTCGTCGGCAGCGCTCGGCCGTCCCGGTTCAGCTTCAGTTGGCGTACGCCGACCGCGAAGGTGTTCTTCGGGGCGGCTCCGGCGGGGACCTGCGGGGTCGGCGTGGCGGCGGTAGTCGGCTCGGCCGGCGGGGCCTGCCCACTCTGACCAGGACGGGTGTCCGCTGAGCAACCGACCAGACCGGCGATGAGTACGGCGCTGGCGACCAGTGCGGAAGTGACACGACGCGACATGAATGCGATTGTGCCCTGTCCGGCAGGCGTACTCGGCAGTGTTCGGCACGGTGTGCCCGTGCGCTCACCCGCCGTTCGGCCGGGAACGTCGGCCGGGCCGGCCTCGCGCAGCTGGGCCGCCGTACCGGCGGGTGCGCGGATGGGACCGGCCGCCCACCGGGGCGTCGGGATCCGGCGGTCTCAATGGGCCGGGCGGGACTCGTAGCGGGTCAGGGGGGAACGCGCGACGGCGGGCAGCCGGGCACCGGCCGCCCGGTCGCCGTAGAGGGTCCAGCGGAGGAAGTCGGTGGTGGTGGCGACGACCGGGGCGAACCCCGGGTGGCCCGGCGTCAGGTACGCCCCGTGGTCCTGCCCCAACAGGCTGAGGAACGCGGCTGGCCCTCGGGTGCGCCGGTACGCCGCCCGGCCGACCGTCAGCGGCACCACCGCGTCGGCCGTGCCGTGCACGAAGAGCACCGGCGCGGCCAGCCCCGCGAAGCTGCCGGGCAGCCCACCCCCGGCGATGATGATCCCGGCGCGTAACCGGGCCGGGTGCCCCTCGCTGAACATGCCGGAGGTGGTGAAGCCACCCGCCGAGTGCCCGGCGGCGGCGACCGCAGTCAGGTCCAGGTGCCCGGCGAGCGGGTCGTCGTGGCTCCGGTCGAGACGGCCCAGATGCCGAATCAGCCGCCAGGCGTCGGCGGGCTGGTTGCGGACGTCGGCCCGGCTGAACTGGGCTGCACCCTGGCGGGTGTGCGGGTACGCGGGCGCGGCCACCACGAAACCGGCCGCCGCCCAGCGGGTGGTCAACCCGGCGTGCAGGTCGGGTCGGCTGTGCAGCCCGTGGCTGTAGATCACCACCGGGAACCGCCCGGCCGCCACCCCGTCGGTCGACACCGGATACCAGATGGTCACCGGCAGTGGGCGCGCCGAGCGCGGATCGAGGGTGAGCGTACGCACGCCGACGGCGTACGACCCCTCGGGCGCTCGACGCGCTGACGCTGGCCCGTTGGCCTGATCGGCCTCGGGGGTCGCCGACGCGCAACCAGCCAACAACGCCGTCATCAGCACGGCGATCAGCCGCCCCGCCCCCATCGTTCCACGGTAGGTGCCCGGGCGGGCGTAGCCACCCCACCGTCCGGCCCGGCCGAACCCGCCACCCGGTCGGCTCACGTCGGCCGGCCGGGTCCAGCTTGGGACGACGCGGGCCGGGGGCGGTACGGCGTGACCAGCTTCGCTAGGGTCACCGGCATGGCTGAGAACTACACCGACCCCAGCGGCAACACCGAGGCGTTCCGTGCCTTCTCCCAGACGCCGGAGGCCGCAGCGCCGACGGAGGCCCCGTCCCGGCTCCCTCTGATCGTCGGTGCGGTGGTCGTCGTGCTGGTGGTGGCCGTCGTCGCCTGGTTCGCGTTGGGCTGACCCGAGCGTTGGGCTGACCTGTTCACCCGCCCTCCACCACGTCCCGGGTCTGCCGGGCGATCTCCCGCTCCTCGTCGGTGCGGATGACGCAGACGCTCACCTCTGCCTCGTCGGGTGAGATCACCCGGTCGCCCTCGCCGTCGTTGCGGGTGCCGTCGACGCTGATGCCGAGCCGTTCCAGGCCGGCCAGCGCGGCGGCCCGCACCGGTGCGGCGTGCTCGCCCACCCCGGCCGTGAACGCGATCGCGTCGACGTGGCCGAGCAGCGCGTAGTACGCCCCGACGTAGCCGGTGATGCGCCGGCAGTACACGTCGAAGGCCAACGTGGCCGCCTGGTCGCCGGCCGCCCGGCGTTGCAGCACCTCGCGCATGTCGTTGGCGCCGGTCAGCCCGAGCAGGCCACTGCGGTGGTTGAGCAGGTCGTCGATGTCGTCGACCGACAGCCCGCCCTCCCGGCGCAGGTGGAAGATCACGGTGGGATCGATGTCGCCGCTGCGGGTGCCCATCACCAGCCCTTCGAGGGGCGACATGCCCATCGAGGTGGCGACGCTGCGCCCGTTCTGCACCGCGCAGGCACTGGCCCCGTTGCCCAGGTGCAGGGTGATGATGTTGAGCTGGTCGTACGGGCGGCCCAGCAACTCGGCGGTGCGGCGGGACACGTACGCGTGCGAGGTGCCGTGGAAGCCGTACCGGCGGATGTCGTACCGCTCGGCGGTGTCCCGGTCGATCGCGTACGTCGCGACGGCCTCCGGCAGGGTGTGGTGGAACGCGGTGTCGAAGACGGCGACCTGCGGGACGTCCGGCAGCGCCGCCCGGGCCACCTCGATGCCGGCCAGGTTCGCCGGGTTGTGCAGCGGGGCGAGCGGCACCAGGCCCTTGATCGCGGCCAGCACCGCGTCGTCGACCACCACCGGTGCGCTGAAGGTCCGGCCGCCGTGCACCACCCGGTGCCCGACTGCGGCCAGCCCGGTCAGGTCCAGCCCGTCGAGGATCTGCCGGACGGCGCTGGCGTGGTCCGGAGGGCCGCCGCCGGGTTCACCGATCCGCTCGACGGTACCGTGGTCGAGCGCCCGTTCCCCGTCGTAGCGACGCCACTTGACCGACGACGACCCGCAGTTGAGCACGAGCACTCGACTCATGACGCCTCCTCACTGGCCGCCTGGATGGCCGTGATGGCCACCGTGTTGACGATGTCCGGCACTCCCGCGCCGCGGGACAGGTCGTTCACCGGCCGCCGCAGGCCCTGCATCACCGGGCCGACGGCGACCGCCCCGGCGGAGCGCTGCACAGCCTTGTAGGTGTTGTTGCCGGTGTTCAGGTCCGGGAAGATGAAGACCGTGGCGTGACCGGCGACCGGGCTGCCCGGCAGCTTCGTCGCCGCCACCGCCGGGTCGATCGCCGCGTCGTACTGGATCGGCCCCTCGACCAGCAGGTCGGGCCGGCGCTCCCGGACCAGGGCGGTCGCCGCGGCGACCTTCTCCACGTCCTCGCCGGCGCCGGAGCTGCCGGTGGAGTACGACAACATGGCCACCCGGGGTTCGATGCCGAACCGGGCGGCGGTGTCGGCCGACGAGATCGCGATGTCGGCGAGCTGCGCGGCGTCCGGGTCGCGGTTGACCGCGCAGTCGCCGTAGACCAGCACCCGGTCCGCGAGCAGCATGAAGAAGACGCTGGAGGCCACCGAGACCTCCGGCACGGTACGGATGATCTCGAACGCCGGTCGGATGGTCGCGGCGGTGGTGTGCGTGGCGCCGGAGACCATTCCGTCGGCTCGTCCGGTGGCCACCATCAGGGTGCCGAAGTAGTTGGGTTGCGCCACGATGTCGTGCGCCAACTCGGCGGTGACGCCCCGGTGGGCGCGCAGCCGCGCGTACTCGACCGCGAAGTCGTCCCGCCAGCCGCTGGTGACCGGGTCGACCACGTGCGCGTCACCGAGGTCGATGCCCAGCTCACGGGTCCGCCGGGCGACGTCGTCCGGCCGTCCGAGCAGGGTCAGCTCGGCCACTCCACGCCGCAGCAGGATCTCCGACGCGCGCAGGATCCGGTCCTCGGTGCCCTCCGGCAGCACCAGGTGCCGACGTTGCGAACGGGCCCGGTCGATCAACTCGTTCTCGAACATCAGCGGGGTGACCCGCGCCGAGCGGCTGACCCGCAACCGGCGGGCCAGGTCGTCGGTGTCCACGCAGCGCTCGAACGCGCCCAGTGCCGCCTCCACCTTGCGCGGGTTGGCCGCGCTGGGCCGACCCTCGATCCGGCTGGACGCGGCCACCGTGTCGTAGCTGTCGCTGCCCACGGAGAGCACCGCCAACCCGGTGTTCAGGCCCTCCACCAGTCGCATGACCCGGGGGTCGGGCTGCTCGCCGAGGGTGAGCACCAGCCCGGCCACCGACACCTGCCCGGCCACGTGCGCGGCGCTCGCGGCGACGAGCAGGTCGGCCCGGTCCCCGGGGGTGATCACCAGGGCGCCTTCGGTGAGGTGGTCCAGCAGGGTCGGCACGTGCGCGGCACCGACCACGAAGTCCAGCACGTCCCGGCCGAGGGCGGCGTCGTCCCCGGCCAGCAGGGTGGCGCCCAGCGCCGCCGCCACCTCGGCCACCGTCGGCGCCGACACGCTCGGCACCTCCGGGATGGCGTACGCGGGGACCGGCAGGTCGGGCAGCGTCATCGGCTCGGTCACCCGGTTGGCGATGACCGCGAGCACCGTCGCGCCCAGGTCGGCCAGATCGTGGTACGCCCCGCGTACCGCCGCCGCCACCGCGGCCGGCTCCTGACCGAAGCCGTCCACCACCGGCACCACGACACTGCCGAACTCGGTGGCCAGCCGGGCGTTGAAGGCCAGCTCCCGGGGGTGGGCGGGGTCGCCTGGGTCGTCGAAGTCGCTGCCCACCACGACGACCGCCGGGCACTGCCGTTCCACCGCCCGGTACCGCTCGACGACGGCGGAGATCAGCTCCTCACGCCGGCCGTCGGCGACCAGCGCGGCTGCCTCGGCGTACGTGGCCCCGGCCAGTTCGGCGAGCGGCACCTCGACCCGGTAGCGCTCGCTGAGCAGGGCAAGGATCGGATCCGCGCCGCTGGAGGCCACCAGCGGTCGAAACACGCCGATCTGCCCCACCTGGCGAGACAGCAACTCCGCCAGACCGAGGGCGACAGTCGACTTCCCCCCACCGGACCCCACGCTCGTCAGATACACACTTCGAGCCACAGCCCCCACCCTAGAAGATCGCGAACCCCCAAACCCGGGCCCTTCGCCCCTCCCCGCCTTGGTGATCAAGAGGTTTGCGTCATGATCGGGGCCGGACGTGACGCAAACCTCTTGGTCACCGGCGTCAACGGGGTGGCGGTGGGGTCAGGCGTCGTCGTCGTCGGGGTCGTCCAGGCGGGCCAGGTACGTGGCCAGGCGTTCGATGGGGGTCTCGAAGTCGGGGTTGAGGTCGACGAAGTCGCGCAGGCGCTCGCCCAACCACTCCAGGGTCACCTGCTCGTCGCCCCGGCGCTCGACCAGTTCCTCGATGCCACGGTCGGTGAAGTACACGGCGTACGTCCTCGTGCTCGGCCCGGCGGGTGGCCGGGCGGATGGACCGACGCGAGCCGGGGCAGGACCGTGGGAAACGGCCCTGCCCCGGCTCGCGTGGTGCGGTCAGGTCACGGGCGGGGGAGAGCCGCCTCGATCAGCGCGGTCTGCTCGACCTCGTGGGTCTTGGCCGAGCCGACCGCCGGGGCGGCCGCGGCCGGGCGGGAGATCCGCCGCAGGCGCACGTCGGTCAGGTGCTCCAGCAGGTTGAGCGCGACGAACGACCAGGCACCCTGGTTGGCCGGCTCCTCCTGCACCCAGGCGAAGTCCTCCGCGTTCGGGTACTGCGCCAGGGCAGCCCGAATCTCCTCCACCGGCAGCGGGTACAGCTGCTCGATCCGGAGGATCGCCGTGTCGGTGACGCCGCGCTCCTGCCGGGCCTGGAACAGGTCGTAGTAGACCTTGCCGGAGCAGAGCAGCACCCGCTTCACCGCCTCCGGCGCCGGAGCGGCCGTGTCGCGCAGCACCGGCTGGAAGGTGCCGGTGGTGAAGTCCTCCACCGAGGAGACGCAGAGCTTGTGCCGCAGCAGCGACTTCGGCGTGAACACCACCAGCGGCTTGCGCTTGGGCGACAGGGCCTGGCGGCGCAGCAGGTGGAAGTAGTTCGCCGGGGTGGTCGGGATGGACACCCGCATGTTGTCCTCGGCGCACATCTGCAGGAACCGCTCCGGCCGGCCGGAGGTGTGGTCCGGGCCCTGACCCTCGTGGCCGTGTGGCAGCAGCAGGGTGACCGCGGAGCGCTGGCCCCACTTCACCTCACCCGACGAGATGAACTCGTCGATCACCGACTGGGCGCCGTTGACGAAGTCGCCGAACTGGGCCTCCCAGGCGACGAGGGCGTTGATGTTCTCGACCGAGTAGCCGTACTCGAAGCCCATCGCCGCGTACTCGCTGAGCAGCGAGTCGTGAATGAAGAACCGGGAGCGCTCGCCGTCGCCGGTGAGTGACTTGAGCGGCAGGTAGTCGTCGCCGGTGCGGGAGTCGACCACCGAGGCGTGCCGCTGGACGAACGTGCCACGGCGCGAGTCCTGACCGGCGAGCCGGACGGTGACCCCGTCGTGCAGCAGCGACCCGAGCGCGATGATCTCGCCGAAGCCCCAGTCGATGTTGCCCTCGACGGACATCTTGGCCCGCCGGTCGAGCAACTGCTGGATCCGCTTGTGCGGGGTGAAGCCCTCGGGCAGGTTGATGTGCGCCTCGCCGATGGCCTTCACCACGGACGCGTCGGTGGCGGTGTCGACCTGCGGCTCCGGCTCCTCCTCGCGGCGCGGCCGGTTGAGCTGGCGCGGCGCAGAGGCGGCGTCCCGGGTGGCCTTGAAGACCTTCTCCAGCTGCGCCTGGTAGTCACGCAGCAGCTCTTCCGCGTCCTCCACGGTGATGTCGCCGCGACCGATCAGCTCCTCGGTGTAGAGCTTGCGGACCGAGCGCTTCGAGTCAATGATCTTGTACATCTGGGGGTTGGACATCGACGGGTCGTCGCCCTCGTTGTGCCCGCGCCGGCGGTAGCAGACCATGTCGATCACGACGTCCTTGTTGAACGTCTGCCGGTATTCGAACGCCAGCCGGGCCACCCGGACCACGGCCTCGGGGTCGTCGCCGTTGACGTGGAAGATCGGCGCCTGGATCATCCGGGCCACGTCGGTGCTGTAGAGGCTGGACCGGCTGTATTCCGGGGCGGTGGTGAAGCCGACCTGGTTGTTGACCACCACGTGCACGGTGCCGCCGGTGCGGTAACCGCGCAGCTGGGACAGGTTGAGCGTCTCGGCGACCACACCCTGCCCGGCGAACGCGGCGTCACCGTGCACTGCCAGCGGCAGCACGGTGTAGCCCTCCAGCTTGAGGTCGATCCGGTCCTGCTTGGCCCGGACGATGCCCTCCAGCACCGGGTCGACGGCCTCCAGGTGCGACGGGTTGGCCACCACCGACACCTTGACCGCGTGCTCGCCGTCGGGGGTGGTGAACTTGCCGTTCTGACCCAGGTGGTACTTCACGTCACCGGAGCCCTGCGTCGAGCGCGGGTCCAGGTGGCCCTCGAACTCCGAGAAGATCTTCTCGTACGGCTTGCCGACGATGTTGGCCAGCACGTTGAGCCGGCCCCGGTGGGCCATGCCGATGACGACCTCGTCCAGGCCGTTCTCGGCGGAGGACTCCAGGACCTCACCGAGCAGCGGGATCAGCGACTCGCCACCCTCCAGCGAGAAGCGCTTCTGGCCGACGTACTTGGTCTGCAGGAAGGTCTCGAACGCCTCGGCGGCGTTGAGCCGGTTGAGCACGTGCTTCTGCTCGTCGGCCGACGGCTTCTCGTACTTGCGCTCGATGCGCTCCTGGACCCAGCGCCGCTCCTCCGGGTCCTGGATGTGCATGTACTCGATGCCGACCCGGCGGCAGTACGAGTCGCGCAGCACCCCGAGGATCTCGCGCAGCTTCATCCGCTGCCGGCCGGCGAAGCCGTTGACCGGGAACTCCCGGTCCAGGTCCCACAGGGTCAGCCCGTGCTGGAGGACGTCCAGGTCGGGGTGCTTGCGGATCTTGAACTCGAGCGGGTCGGTGTCGGCCATCAGGTGACCGCGCACCCGGTACGCGTGGATCAGCTCGTGCACCCGGGCGGTCTTGTTGATCTGACCCTCGGAGCTGACCGCCACGTCGCGCATCCAGCGCACCGGCTCGTACGGGATGCGCAGCGCGGTGAAGATCTGGTCGTAGAAGCCGTGCTCGCCCAGGATCAGCTCGTGCATCACCTTGAGGAACTCGCCGGACTGCGCGCCCTGGATGATCCGGTGGTCGTACGTGCTGGTCAGCGTGATGATCTTGCTGACGGCCAGCTCGGCCAGGGTGGCCTCGGACATGCCCTGGTAGGGGGCCGGGTATTCCATCGCGCCGACGCCGATGATCGCGCTCTGCCCCTGCATCAGCCGCGGCATCGAGTGCACGGTGCCGATGCCGCCCGGGTTGGTCAGCGAGATCGTGGTGCCGGAATAGTCCTCCATGGTCAGCTCGTTGCGCCGCGCCCGCCGGACCACGTCCTCGTACGCCTGCCAGAACTGCCGGAAGTCCATCTGCTCGCAGCCCTTGATGGAGGGGACCACCAGGTTGCGGCTGCCGTCCGGCTTGGCCAGGTCGATCGCGATGCCGAGGTTGACGTGTGCCGGGCGGACCACCGCCGGCTTGCCGTTGGCCTCGGCGAAGGAGTTGTTCATCTCCGGGTGCTGGACCAGCGCCCGGACCATCGCGTAACCGACCAGGTGGGTGAAGCTCACCTTGCCACCGCGCCCCCGGGCGAGGTGGTTGTTGATCACGATGCGGTTGTCGACGAGCAGCTTGGCCGGGACCGCGCGGACGCTGGTCGCGGTGGGCACGCTCAGCGAGGCGTCCATGTTCTGGACGATCTTCGCGGCGACGCCACGCAGCGGCGTGGTCTGCGGACCGTCCGCGGTCGGCGCGGCGGCCTTGGCGGCCGGCTTGGCCGGGGCGGCCTTCTCCGGCGCGGCCTTGGGCGCGGCCGGGGCGGCGGCGGGCTTGGCCGGTGCCGACTGGGCGGTGGCCGGCTTCACGGCGGTCGGCGCGCTCGCCGGCTTCGCCGTGGTGCTCGGCTGGCTGACCTTCGCGGCAGCCTCCGGCTGGCCGTCCGGCTCAGGAGCGGCGGCTGGCTTGTCCGACGACTCGGCCCCACGCGGGGTGGCCGCTCCGGGCGCCGGTCGGTAGTCGGCGAAGAAGTCGTGCCAGGCCGAATCGACGCTCGTTGGGTCGGCGAGGTACCGCTGGTACATCTCCTCGACGATCCACTCATTCGGGCCGAAACCCGCTAGTGGGTTCTCCTGCGAAGTCTGCTGGGTCGACACGGCCGGTAATCGCCTCTTTCACGCGGGTTTGTGTGGCACGCGGTGTGTCCCTCGCGCCCGGTTAGGGAGCGCGGACTGGACGGTTCCCAGGCTACGCCGTACCGATCCCGCAGGCATTTCCGCCTCGGTCCCGTGGCCGGTTTCACAGAAGATGCCAGAAGTTCACCAACCGCTGCGTGGTCGTTCGGCGACTGGTAAGGCCGGCGGGACCGAGGCGTTGCGGGGGTGGCGGCGGGGCTGCCGCCGCCACCCCGGCACCGGTCAGGAGATGTCGCGTCGACGCATCAGCAGGGTGCCGACCAGGCCGGTCACCACCGCGTACCCGATCAGTACGGCGGCGCCCGCCCAGCGCGGGGGGTTGCCCGGGATGTCCGCCCCGGTGACCATCAGCGACGAGGCGAGCGACGGCACCAGCAACTGGAGGTTGTTGATCCAGTCACCCCACCGCTCGGCCAGGATGGCGATCACGAAGATGGCGCCGATCGAGCCGCCCAGGTAGAGCAGGATGCCGGTCACGGTGGCACCGATCTGGCTGCGGATCAGCACGCCGATGCCGACGCCGAACACGGCCCAGAGCAGGTACGCGAGCAGGTTCAACCCGATCGCCCGCCAGGCCGCGTCGTTGCCCAGTTGTGATTCCACCCCGACCGCGTTCAGCACCGCCGAACCGGCGACCAGGTTGAGCGCGGTGGTCACCAGCCAGAACAGCAGCGCCAGCACACCCGCCGCGACCAGCTTGGCGCTCATCACGGCGGTGCGGTGCGGGTTGGTGAGGAACGTGGTGGTCACCGTCTGGTGGAAGAACTCGCTGGTCACCACGATGATGCCGAGCAGCATCACGATCAGCAGGCCGAAGAACTGCCCGGTGGTGAACAGGTTCGACGCGAGTGCGTCCGTACTGGCCGCCGCCTCGAACTGTGCGGCCTGCTCGGCCGACACGTCGCCGAGGTTGCCGCTGGTCAGCGCGTCAGCCTGCAACCAGTTGATGAGCAGGGTGAGCGCCCAGAGCGGCAGGGTGATGAGCGCGAAGATCCACCAGGTGTTGGTGGTACGGATCTTGAGCAGCTCGGATCGGACCAGGTTCATCGGATGCCCGCCTTTCCGGCCGTCAGCTCCAGGAAGACCCGTTCCAGGTCGGGCCGTTCGGTGGTCAGTTCGTGCAGCTCCACACCGGCGGCGAGGGCGGCGCGGCCGATCGTCGGGGCGTCCACCCCGGCGACCAGCAGGACGCCCTGCTCGTCGACGTCCACGGTCGCCGACTGCGCCTTCAGGGCGGCGGTCAACGCCTCGGCCTGCGGCGTACGCACCCGGACCCGGGCACCCTGGGCCATCGACCCGAGCACCTGGTCGACCGGACCCTGCCGGACCAGCTGGCCGGCCGCGATGATGACCACGTCGTCGGCGAGCAGCTGCATCTCCGACAGCAGGTGGCTGGAGACCAGCACCGTACGGCCCTCGTGGGCGAGGTTCTTGAGGAACCCACGCATCCACCGGATGCCCTCCGGGTCGAGCCCGTTGGCCGGCTCGTCCAGGATCAGCACCCGGGGGTCACCGAGCATCGCGGCGGCGATGCCGAGCCGCTGCTTCATGCCCAGCGAGTAACCCTTGAACTTGCGCTTCGCCGCCGGGGTCAACCCGACCAGTTCCAACACCTCGGCGGCCCGCTGCCTGGGCAGCCCGGCCGCCGCGCAGATCACCCGCAGGTGGTTGATGCCGGTGCGGCCCTTGTGCGCGCTGGAGGCCTCCAGCACCGCGCCGACGTGCCGCAGCGGGTCGGCGAGGTCGGCGTACCGGCTGCCGCTGATGGTGGCCGTGCCGGCGGTTGGCGTGACCAGGTTCAGCAACATGCGCAGCGTGGTGGTCTTGCCGGCGCCGTTCGGGCCGAGGAAGCCGGTCACCCGCCCCGGCGCCACGGTGAAGGACAGGTTGTTCACCGCCCGGACGCTCTTGTACTGCTTTGTCAGACCGGACACCACGATCTGACCGTCGCTGGTGGGGCTTCTCTGCCCGTCAGTCATCGTTCTCCTCCCGTGCGTGGCGTCGAGGTACGCCGTGGCACAGCGTGACGGCCCATGGCAACAAGGTCAATCAGGCGCGGTCCGTATGTCCTGATCCGTCTCAGGGTGGAGGCGGGTCCTCCCTGCGGTTGACGATCGGGATCAGCGGGCGATCCAGGTCGCCCGTGCCGCGCCCAGCAGCGCACCGTCCGGGCCGTACAGGCTGGTGTGCACGAGCGCCTTACGCCCGTCGACGCCGAGCAGCGCCCCGGTCACCACGCACTCGTCGCCGGGCTCCGGCAGCGCCGCGACCACGGCGGCGATCCGGCCCAGCAGGTACGGGCGGCCCGGCGCGAGCACCGTCCACCCGCCGGGGCAGTCCAGCGCCGCCCAGACCGTGGCCTCGCTGACCCGCTCGGGAGCCCGGAACGGCGCGGCGGTCCGTCCGTCCGGCAGTCGACCGGGAAAGATCCGCAGCCCGTCCGGCCGTTGCGGCCCGCAGACGTAACAGCCGGGGAACGGATGCTCGACCAGGCCGGGGTAGCGGGCCGCGGCGGCCACCGCGGTCTCCAGGTCGACCGGGGGTACGACGGCATCGACGGTCCCTGCCGGGCGTACCTCGGCCACCAGCTCCCCGGCCGGGTCGCGGACTTCGCCGTCGACCAGGCTCAGCTCGGTCTCCAGTGGCGGTGGCCGGCGCAGCGTCACCTCGACCGGCCCGGTGCCGCCTGCCCCGGTGGCGAAGATCCCGGCGCTCCAACCGCCGTTGCCGGAGCCGGCGGGCCCGTTGTAGCGGGACTCGATGCGCATCGTCGACCTCCGGTGGGGCGCGCCGGCGTCGTCGCCGGTCCGTCCCGCAGCCTCGCACGGTCGGGGTGGGAGCCATCTGCCGGCCGGCGTTCATCCTGCCGACACCAGTGGTCCCCGTGAATGGCAACCCGGGCACCTACACAGGTCCCATGGCCGTTCTGCATGCCGCTGGCGCACCCCTGAAGACCAGCGGATACACCCTGCTGATCGCCGACGACCCCACCCAGGTCGCGGCCGCGCAACGCCTGCGCCACGAGGTGTTCGCCACCGAGCTCGGCGCCACCCTCCTTCCCGGCGAGGCCGGGTTGGACGTGGACCCCTTCGACGCGTACTGCGACCACCTGATCGTCCGCGAGGACAGCACCGGCGCGGTGGTCGGCACCTACCGGCTGCTGCCGCCCGGCCGTACCGACCGGCGGTACGCGGAGGACGAGTTCGACCTCACCGCGCTCGACTCCCTCCGCGACGACCTGGTGGAGACGGGCCGGTCCTGTGTGCATCCGGACCACCGCTCCGGTGCGGTGATCAACCTGATGTGGGCTGGCCTCACCCGCTACCTGCATCTGCGCGGTTCCCGCTGGCTCGGCGGCTGCGCCTCGGTGCCGGTGGACGACGGTGGGCGGACGGTCACCGAGGTCTGGGCCCAGGCGCAGACCCGGCACCTGTCGCCGCCGCCGCTGCGGGTCCGCCCGCTGCGACCCTGGTTCGCCGAGCCGGCCGCCGCCGCGCCGGTGACCGCCACCGAGCCGGCCGGGCGAGTCGTGGTGCCGCCGCTGCTGCGGGGCTACCTCCGGCTCGGGGCGTGGATCTGCGGCGAACCGGCGTACGACCCCGACTTCGGGTGCGCGGACTTCTACGTGCTCTTCTCACTGGACCGGATGAACCCGCGTTACCTGCGGCACTTCCTGGGCGGGGAGCAGCGGTGACCGCCGTGGCCCACGACCTGTGGCGGCCCTCCTCGGGCTGCGACGACGACTGCCTGCCGGCGGCCGGCGAGGTGCCCACGGTGCCGGTGGCCCGTCGGGTGCTGCGGTTGGTCGCGGCGGCCGGCATGCTGGTGGCCGGGGTCGGCCTGGTGCTGCTCCTGCCGGTGCTTCCGACCCGGGAACGGCAGGCGGCGGTACGCGGCTGGGCCCGGGCCACCACTCGCGCCTTCGGCGTCCGGCTGGTGATCCGGGGTCGGCTGCCGCGACGGCGGGCGCTGCTGGTCGCCAACCATGTCTCGTGGTTGGACATCCTCGCGGTGCTGGCCGTCGCGCCCACCCGGATGGTCGCGAAGCGGGAGATCCGGTCCTGGCCGGTGGTCGGCCTGTTGGCGGCGGCGGCGGGCACGGTCTTCGTGGACCGGTCCCGGCCGCGGGCACTGCCGAACACCGTCGGCCGGGTCGCCGACGCCTTGCGCGCCGGCCGGTCGGTGGCGGTCTTCCCGGAGGGTACGACCTGGTGTGCGGGTGACGGCGCCGACGACTGCCGCCCCGGCGGTGGTTTCCGGCCCGCGACGTTCCAGGCGGCCATCGACGCGGGTAGCCCGGTGGTGCCGCTGCGGCTCGCCTACCGCTGTGACGCCATCGGCTCCGCGACCACGGCGACAGCCTTCCTCGGTGCGGACACCCTGCTGCGGTCGGTGGCCCGGGTGGTCGCGGCGCGGGAGATCGTGGTCTCGGTGACGATCACCGCAGCGCTGCACCCCGCCCGTGACGCCGACCGGCGGTTGCTGGCCCGGGCGGCCGAGTCGGCCGTACACCTGATGCCCGCGCCGGCGGCGCGGACCCGGCTGCGGCCGGTCCCCACGGCGACCCCGGCGGTCTCGGTCCCGACGCCGGTCTCCGGTCGCGAGCTCGACCTGGCGGCCTGAGCAAGGCCGCGCCGCGCCGGCGGCCCGGCCGCGCGGAATCGCAGAGCAAGATCCGCGCAACTTCGGAGAAGGTGCTGCATCCCTCGCGCCTGAGGCAGCGCCATCGGCGAAGTTGCGCGGATCTTGGCGCGCGGTGGCCCGACAACTCGCGACCTATCTTGTGTGTCGCGATGTATCGCGTTATGGTCTCCCTGTGGCGCGTGTCCGCGCGTCGTCGAGAGGGGGACGGCATGGCCGGGTGGACGATCGAGAGCCCGCAGCGGCTCACCATGGACGGCCCGGTCACCCGGCTCGACGTCCGGCTGGTGAGCGGGCGGCTCAATGTGGTCGCCGCCGACGGTCCGACCCGGATCGACGTCACCCAGGTCGGCCGTCGGCCGGTCCTGGTCGAGCACTCCGACGGCCGGCTCAGCATCCGCCAGGAGCGCGGCCGGGGCTGGTCGGAGGTCCTGCGGTGGTTTCGGATGATCCATCGCTATCCGCGAGTGGACGTCTCCGTCGCCGTGCCCGCCGACGTCCTCGCCGATCTGGGCCTGGTCGCGGGCTCGCTGGTCGCCTCCGGCCTGCGCCGGCAGACCACGGTGCACGTCGTCTCCGGCCAGATCACCCTGATGGGCCTGCGCGGCAACACCTCCGCGACCATCACCTCGGGGCCGGTGGAGGCGCTCGGCGTCCGGGGCGACCTCACGCTGGAGACGGTCTCCGGGGAGGTGATCCTCGCCGACAGTGCCGCCGACCGGGTGCGGGCGCAGACCGTCTCCGGCGCGATCACCTGCGACCTGGACAACCCTCGGCGCAGCGAGATCCGGTTGACCACCATCTCGGGTGGCATCACCGTCCGGGTCCGCGAGGACAGCGACCTCGCCGTCCAACTGCACACCGCCTCCGGCCGGATCACCAGCGGCTTTCCGCAGATCCGCACCTCGACGTTTCCACTGCGCAGCAGCGAGGGAGTGCTCGGAGCGGGCGAAGGTAAGCTCTGGGCTTCCGCGACCTCGGGGAGCATCGCCCTGCTCGCCCGAGCCGTCGACGACGATGGGGAGGAACTGCCGTGACCGCCGTGTTCAGCCACGGACGGCTCCGGCTCTACCTGCTCAAGCTCCTCGACGACGGCCCGAAGCACGGGTACGAGCTGATCCGCCTGCTGGAGGACCGGTTCCTCGGGCTCTACGCGCCCAGCGCCGGCACCATCTATCCCCGCCTGCAACGGCTGGAGGCCGAGGGCCTGGTCAGCCACACCGCAGCCGGCGGCCGCAAGACGTACGACATCACCGACGCCGGTCGTGCCGAGCTGCACCAGCGGGCCGGCGAGTTGACCGAGCTGGAAGCCGACATCGCCGCCTCGGTGGCGGACCTGTCCAGCCTGGCCGGCGAGATCCGCAGCGAGGTACGCGGGTCGGTGCGCGACCTCAAGCGGGAGCTGAGCGAGGCCACCCGGCAGACCCGGCGTACCCGGTGGGAGACGCCCTCGCCGCCGCCCCGGCCGGCGTCGGCCGCCGGGCCCCACGCCGCGCTGCTCGACGAGTTCGACCAACGGCTGGCCGCGTTCACCACCGAGGTGGGTCGACTCGTACGCGCCCGACGGTTCAGCGAAACGCAGCTACGCACCGCGATCCGGCTGCTCGACGGTGCCCTGGACGGGCTGCGCCGCCTGCTGCGCTGAGCCGGGTCGGCAGCCGGCCGCGACTCACAGGGTTTTTGCAGGAACCGTCCAGCGCCGACGCAGTCGCGTCACCGATGATGGGCCCATGCCCGCTACCCAGACCGAGGCGCGACTCCTCGTGGTCGAGGACGACCCCAACATCCTCGAACTGCTCTCCGCGAGCCTGCGGTTCGCGGGCTTCGACGTGGCCACCGCGACAAGTGGGAGCGCGGCGCTCAACGCCGCCAAGGATCACCGGCCCGACCTGGTGGTGCTCGACGTGATGCTCCCCGACCTGGACGGCTTCGAGGTCATCCGGATGCTCCGCGAGGGCGGCACGCGTACCCCGGTGGTCTTCCTGACCGCCCGGGACGCCACCGACGACAAGATCCGTGGCCTCACCCTGGGCGGCGACGACTACGTCACGAAGCCGTTCAGCCTGGAGGAGTTGACCGCCCGGATCCGCGCCGTGCTGCGCCGCACCACGACCGGCGAGCAGGCACCCTCCCGGCTCACCTTCGCCGACCTGGAGTTGGACGAGGAGACCCACGAGGTGCACCGGGCCGGGCAACGCGTGCAGCTCTCGCCGACCGAGTTCAAGCTGCTGCGGTACCTGATGCTCAACGCCAACCGGGTGCTGTCCAAGGCGCAGATCCTCGACCACGTCTGGAACTACGACTTCCGGGGCGACGACAACATCGTCGAGTCCTACATCTCGTACCTGCGCCGCAAGGTCGACACCACCCAGCCCCGGCTGATCCACACTCTGCGCGGCGTCGGGTACGTCCTGCGCAAGCCGGCGGCGTGAACGCGGTCCAGCACGCGAAGGGACGGGTACGCGGCGTTCCACTGCGGATCAAGCTGGTCACCTCGGTGCTGGCGCTGGTCGCCGTCGCGCTGCTGGTGATCAGTTCGCTGACCGCGTACTTCCTGCGCAACTACCTGGAGGGCCAGGTCGATGGGCAGGTCCGGTCGACCGCCCAGGGCCTCGGCCAGTTTCTCCCGAAGCTGCGCACCGGTGAAGTTGGCGCGATGCTGCCCAGCGACTACGTCGTCATCGTGGCCGACGAGCAGCAGGTGTACCGACCCCAGTACGACGGCCGCAGCTTCGGCCCCGACCAACTGCCCGCCTTCCCCACCACTCGCTCGGGTTTCGAGGCCGCGGAGGGCGAGCCGCGGACCGTTCGGTCCCACGACGGCTACACCCGCTGGCGGGTCTACTACGCCCCCCAGCGGGACGGCTCGGTGCTGGCCGTGGGTCAGCCGCTGACGGACGTGGACCGGGCGGTGAAGCAGCTCGTCTGGATAGACCTCCTGGTCGGCGGCGCGGTGCTGATCATGCTGGCCTCGGTCGGCGCGGCGATCGTCCGGACCAGCCTCAAGCCCCTCGTCGAGATCGAACAGACCGCCGCCGCGATCGCCGGGGGCGACCTGACCCGCCGGGTGCCCGACCCGGAGGAGGGCCAGGCCGAGCCGACCTCGGAGCTGGGCCGGCTCTCCCGTGCGCTGAACGCGATGCTCACCCAGATCGAGGCGGCGTTCACCGCCCGAGCCGCGTCGGAGACCTCGGCCCGGTGGGCGGAGAGCGCCGCCCGGGACGCCGCCGCCGCCGCTCAGGCCTCTGAGGCGCGAGCCATCCGCTCCGAAGAGCGGATGCGGCAGTTCGTCGCGGACGCCTCGCACGAACTGCGGACCCCGTTGACCACCATTCGCGGCTTCGCCGAGCTGTACCGGCAGGGTGCGGCCCGCGCGCCGGAGCAGACCGCCGGCCTGCTGCGCCGCATCGAGGACGAGGCGGCCCGGATGGGGCTGTTGGTGGAGGACCTGCTGCTGCTCGCCCGGCTGGACCGGGAACGGCCGCTCTCGCTGACTCCGGTGGAGCTGCCGGTGCTCGCCTCCGACGCGGTGCACGCCGCGCGGGCGATCGCCCCGGATCGGAGCATCGAGCTGGAGATCGCACCCGACGCGGGCCCGCTCGTCGTCTCCGCCGACGACGCGCGGCTGCGACAGGTGATCGGCAATCTGGTCACCAACGCGTTGACCCACACCCCTACGGACGCCGAGATTCGCGTGCGGTTGCACAGCGAACCGGGTGGCTTCGCCGTGGTGGAGGTGGCCGACACCGGCCCGGGCCTCTCCCCGGAGCAGGCCGAACGGGTCTTCGAGCGGTTCTACCGGGCCGACGCGGCGCGGACCCGGCGGGCCGACGGCAACACCAGCACCGGCCTCGGCCTGGCCATCGTGGCGGCGCTGGTCGCGGCACACCACGGCTCGGTCGAGGTGGCCGAGACGCCCGGCGGCGGGGCGACCTTCCGGGTCCGGCTGCCGCTGCTGCCACAGGCCGACGAGGCCGACGAGTGACTTTCAGCCAACTTCCAGGACGGTTCCAGCTTGATCGCAGTGCTGGGGGAGAAGGTAGTGCCATGACCGAGTTCGAGTCCGACCCGCAGCGCCGGCCGGCCCCCACCGACGCCGAGCCGTCGCACCCCACCGCCGAGCTGCCGCGCGACGAGCGCGTGCAGTCCGACTCCCCGACAACCCCCATCGAGGTCGTCTCCACCGCCGGTGACGACACGCCGACCAGCGCCATCACCCCGGCCGGGTACGCCGGCTCCGCCGCGCCCGCCGACCAGCCGACCGCCGCTCAGCCGACCGGGTACGAGCCGCCGACCGGCTACCAGCCCTCGGCCGCCACTCCGTCCGCACCGCCGTACCCGGTCTCCGGCCACCCGGCGCCCGGCCAGCCCGGCTACCCACAGCCGGCCGCCGGCCACTACCCCGGTGCTCCCTGGTACCAGGGCCAGCAGTCCGGCTGGGCCGGCGGGGGCCAGCCGGGCATGGCGTACGCCCAGCACCAGCAGCACCCCGGGCAGCACCCGCAGCACCCGCAGCACCCCGGACAGCACCCGGGCCAGCCGGTTCCGCCGTGGGGCCCGCAGGTCGCGCCGCCCGGCAGCGGCCCCCGGCCGGGTCGGATCGCCAAGTTCGCCGGTGCCGGCGTCGCGGTGTTCGCCCTGATGCTCGGTTCCGGCGTGGCCGGCGGGGCGCTCGCGCTCGCCCTCGACGGCGACAGCGGTGGCATCACCCGTACCTACTCCGCAGCGCCGGTGATCAACGGCGCGGACCTGCCGAAGATCGCCGCGTCGGTGCAGGACAGCGTCGTCTCGATCACCACCGACAGCGGTGAGGGCTCCGGAGTGGTGCTCAGCGCCGACGGGTACGTGCTGACCAACAACCACGTGGTCGCCTCCGCCGCCGGCGGCAACGTGCTGGTGATCTTCGCGGACGGCAAGAAGGTCGAGGCGAAAGTCATCGGCACCGATCCGAAGACCGACCTCGCCGTGGTCAAGGCCAACGGGGTGAACGATCTCAAGCCGGCCAAGTTCGGTGACAGCGACGCGATGCAGGTCGGTGACCAGGTCCTGGCCCTGGGCAGCCCGCTCGGCCTGCAAGGCTCGGTGACCTCGGGCATCCTCAGCGCCCGCGACCGCACCATCCGGGCCGGTGAGGGTCAGCCGCAGGACCCGACCCAGCAGCAGAGCCAGACCGTCAGCTCGATCTCGGGGCTGCTCCAGACCGACGCGCCGATCAACCCCGGCAACTCCGGCGGCGCGCTGGTCAACACCCGGGGCGAGGTGATCGGCGTCAACACCGCCATCGCGACCTCCGGGCAGAGCACCGGCAACATCGGCGTCGGCTTCGCCATCCCCAGCAACAAGGCCAAGGACGTCGCGGGCAAGCTCCAGCGCGGCGAGAAGGTCAGCCACCCGTCGCTCGGGGTCGGCGTCAACCAGGCCGAGGGCGGCGGCGCGCTCGTCGCGTCGGTCACCCCGGGCAGCCCGGCCGAGAAGGCCGGCCTGCAGCGCGGCGACGTCGTCACCCGGTTCGGCGAGAAGCCGGTCAACGACTCCGACGACCTGGTCGGCGCGGTGCAGGCCGGCAAGGTCGGCGACCGGGTCGAGGTGCAGTTCAAGCGCAACGGCGACGAGAAGACCGTGACCGTGACGCTCGCCGAGACGCCCTGACACACATCTGAACCTGCCTCCTCCCTCCGGCGGCGGGTGGCGGGGCCGAGGGGGTCGGCTCCGTCACCCGCCGCTCTTTTCCGCCCGGACGGCGGTTCACCCGGATCGGGTGAACCGCCGTCACCCGGTTCTCCGGCACGTTCGGCGGACGAGTCTCGGCGACCGGAACCCGGGGGTGGGATGTCATGACCGGCGTGGTGGATGTCCGCGACGACCAGCGGATCCAACGCGACGTCCTGGCGGAACTCGCCTGGGACGCCCAGCTCCAACCGAACGAGATCGGCGTGAGCGTCGACCAGGGTGTGGTCACCCTGACCGGCTTCGTGGACGGTGCCGCCCGCAGCTGGGCCGCGACGCGGTGCGCCCAGCGGGTTCGCGGAGTCCGGGCGGTTGCCGACGAGATCGAGGTGCGGCTGCCCGGTACGCCGGGGCGTACCGACGCCGAGGTCGCCATCGCCGCCGCCCGCGCGCTGGAGTGGGACAGTTTCGTGCCCGCCGAGCGGCTGGACGTGACAGTGGCCAACGGGTGGCTGATGCTCCGCGGTGAGGTCGAGTTCGGGTGGCAGCGGCGTGCCGCCGAGGGGGAGCTGCGCCGGCTCGACGGCGTACGGGGGATCACCAACCTGATCGAGGTACGACCGTCGGCGCCGCCGGCCGAGCGGCTGCGTCGGGACGTGCAGCGGGCGCTGGCGCGCACCATCGGGGCCGAGCGGGTGACCGTCGAGGTGGACGGCGACACGCTCGTCCTGGCCGGGGTGGTCCGCTCCTGGTGGGAACGTGACCAGGTCGAGCGGGTGGCCTGGTCCGCGCCGGGCGTACGGGTGGTGCACGACCACCTTCTGGTGGGCGGGTGAGCGTCCGGCTTGTCCGGTTTATCCGGGGCATCTCTGGGAACTCGCCGCCGACCGATCCGACCGCCGGTGGCGTCGCACCGAGGACCAACGGGGAGGACTCGTGGCCCTGAACCACCCGCCCGCGGACCGGCCGACAGGGCGGTCGTTGCGCATCGCGATGGTGGTCCCGCCATGGTTGTCCGTGCCGCCGCCCGGCTACGGCGGCCTCGAACAGGTCGTCGCCGCCCTGGTGGACGCGCTCAGCGCGCAGGGACACGCGGTCACGCTGTTCGGTGCCGGCAACGACCACGGCACGGCGGCCGACGGCTTCGTCTCCACAGTTCCCGAGGTCCAGTACGAGCGGCTCGGCGAGTCCCTGCCGGAACTGGCCCACCTGGCCCGGGTGAACCGGCTGATCACGGCGGCCGACTTCGACGTGATCCACGACCACACCACGATCGGCCCGCTGGTCGCCGGCCGCCGGGCCGTGCCGACGGTCGCGACCGTGCACGGCAACCCGGTGGGGGAGTACGGCGACGTGCTGAGCGACGTCGACTCGGGCGTCGCCCTGGTGGCGATCTCGCACGCCCAACGCCGGTTGAACACCGACCTGCCCTGGGCCGGCACGGTGCACAACGCACTGGAGATCAGTGGTTTCCCGCGCAAGACCGAGCCCGGCCGGGGGCCGGTGCTGTGGTTGGCCCGGTTCAGCCCGGACAAGGGCCCGGAGGTCGCCATCCGGGCCTGCCGCGAGGCCGGGGTGCCCCTGCTGCTGGCCGGCAAGTGCAACGAGCCGGCCGAGCGTCGCTACTACGAGCAGGTCGTCGCGCCGCTTGTCGACGAGAACGTGACAGTCGTGCTCAACGCCGACCGCGCGGCGACGCTGCGGATGCTCGTCGACGCCCGTTGTCTGATCATGCCGATCCAGTGGGATGAGCCGTTCGGCATGGTGATGCTGGAGGCGATGGCGACCGGTACGCCGGTGGTGGCGCTCAACCGGGGTGCGGTGCCGGAGTTGGTGCGGCCCGGGCTGACCGGGCTGGTGTGTGACCGGCCGGAGGAGCTACCCGCCGCGGTGCGCGCGGTCGAACAGCTCGACCCAGAGGACTGCGTGGCGCACGTCGCGGAGAACTTCTCGGTCGAGCGGATGGCGGACGACTACGTCGAGGTCTACCGACGCTTCGCCGCCGGCCGGTACGGCATTCGCGAATCGGCCCGGGTCCCGGCCCGCTGATCTGTCCGGCTCGACCGCCCTCAGGAAACACGCACACCTAGACCCGGGCTGCCCCCAGCTCGACGATGGCGGCGTCGAGTCGAGACGCGTACCCCGGACTGATGGCTCCCTCGCCGAGGCGCACCGCGACCTTCTCGCGCAGCCGGGCCACCGGTGGTGCCAGCTCGTCGCGGCCGGAGCTGACCGCGGCGGTCAGGTTGCGCAGCTCGTTGCGCAGATCGAGGCCCACGTCGTCACGGATCTCCCCGGCGCCCAACCCGGCGCTGATCAGCCCGTCGACCCGACTGGCGGCCTCGACCAGGCTGCCCGGGCTCGACCTGGGCGCGTCGGTGCTCGGCCTCGTCGGCGGGGGCGTGGTCGGCTCCGACGACGCCGGGCCCGGTGGGTCGCTCGGCGAGGTAACCGTCGGGCCCACCGAGGGCTGCGTGCGGGGTGCCGATCGCTGCTCGGGCAGCAGGGCCACGCCGGCGAGCGTCACACCGACCGCCAGGATGAGCAGCAGCGCCAGCCGTCGTCGGGACCAACCCGACCCGGCCGCTGCCCCTTCGGACGTCGGTGCGACGTCGAACGACTGCGGGGGCAGGGGCTGGGTGGGCACCCGGTTGGTCGCGGTCGGGGGATCGGGCGGCAGCAGGTGGTCGCGTAACACGGTGGCGACCTGCCGGGCGGTCGGCCGATCGGCTGGATCCCGGGCGAGGCTGCGCAGGCAGATCCGGGCCACCGGCGGGGGCAGCTCCGGCAGCTCGGCGAGCGTCGGTGGCGGGCCGTTGGCCAGTGCGGCGCTGAGCTGCTCCCAGGTGTCGGCCGGGTACGGAACCCGGCCGGTGAGCGCCTCGTACAGCAGCACACCGAGTGAGTACACGTCGGTGGACGGCTGGGCCGGCGCGCCGTCGAGGCGTTCCGGTGCGACATAGGCAGGGGTGCCGAAGGTCTCGCCGTCCTCGTCCTCGTCCGGTGCGCCGATCCGGGTGGCGATGCCGAAGTCGAGCACCTTGACGCCCGTCCCGGTCATCATCACGTTGGCCGGGGTGATGTCCCGGTGCACGATGCCGAGCCGGTGCGCTGCGGCCAGTGCGTCCGCGACCTGCGCGCCCACCTGGACCGCCTCGGCCCACGGCAACGGCCCCTCGGTGAGGCGCAGCTCCAACTCCTCGCCGTCGAGCAGCTCCATCACCACGAACGAGGTGATCGACCCGTCCGGATCGACCGTCTCGCCGTAGTCGTGCACCGAGGTCAGATGCGGGTGCACCAACTGGGCGGCGGCCCGGGCCTCCTCGCGCACCATGCCCCGGAAACGCGCGTCGGCGGCCAGCGAAGGAGCGAGGACCTTGAGCGCGACCAGCCGGTCCAGCACCTCGTCCCGGGCACGCCAGATCACCGACATGCCGCCGGCGCCGATCTGGTCGAGAAGTCGGTATCTGCGAGCCAGCAACCGGCCCGGATGCAGTGCTGCCTTCACAGATCGCACCTGCCTCAGGGGTGGGAGCGGTATCAGGTTGCGCGAATGTGTCCTGCCTGTCAACGCCGTCGTCACCCCCGGCCGGCGGGCGGTGCCTGGTGTGCGCCGACCGCCCGGCGACGGCGGCCGGCCGGTCGGCTGCGCGGTCGTGCCAGGATGAGGGACATGGCGGGGGGACCTGTGGCATTCGTGCTCGGCGGCGGGGGCGTGCTCGGCGCGGTCGAGGTGGGCATGTTGCGCGCGTTGTTCCGCGCCGGCATCAAACCCGACATGGTGCTCGGCACCTCGATCGGCGCGGTGAACGGCGCGCTGGTCGCCGCCGACCCGACGGAGGCGGTGACCGACCGGCTGGTCCGGCTCTGGGCCTCGCCGGAGGCGAGCGAGGTGTACGGGGACTCGGTCGCCCGGCAGTTGCGCCGCTTCGCCGCCCGTACCCATCTGCACTCACCTCGTCCACTGCGCCGGCTGCTGGAGACCGAACTGGGGGTGGACACCACCTTCGCCGACCTGCGGGTGCCGTTCCGCTGCTGCGCCGCGCACATCGAACGGGCGGCCGAGCACTGGTTCGACAGCGGCCCGGTGGTGCCGGCGGTGTTGGCGTCGGCCTCGGTGCCCGGCCTGCTCCCGCCCATGGAGATCAATGGCGCGCACTACGTGGACGGGGGCATCGTCAACTCCATCCCGATCGGCGAGGCGGTGGCCGTCGGCGCGCGCCGGATCTACGTCCTGCAGGTGGGCCGGATCGAACGGGAGTTGACGCCGCCCCGTCGGCCGTGGGAGATCGCGCAGGTCGCGTTCGAGATATCCCGCCGGCACCGGTTCTTCCGCGAGATGGCGGCGCTACCCGAGGGGGTGGAGGTGCACGTCCTGCCGACCGGAGGGCTGAACCCGCGCGACGACACGCCCTGGGCGTACCGGGACATGGCGGCCGTGGGACGGCGGATCAGTCGGGCGTACACCGCCTCCCGGCGCTACCTCGCCACCCACCAGGAGCGATGATGCCGCTGCCCCCCAGGTGGCTGCGTCGGTTGCTCTTCGCCCCCGCCGTGGTGGCGCTCGCGTTCGTCGTGGTCACCACGTTGCCGGTCTGGGCGCTGCTCGCCGCAGCCGCGTCTCCGCTGGTCCCGGGTCGGTTGCGGCCGCTGCGGCTGCTCTGGATCGGTTGCGTCTACCTGGTCTGGGACGCCGCCGCGCTGATCGCGCTCTTCCTGCTCTGGGTCGTCTCCGGCTTCGGCTGGCGGACCCGTTCCCCGGCCTTCCAACGCGCGCACTACGTGCTGGCCGGCTGGTTCCTGCGGGTGCTGTTCTGGCAGGCACACTGGACACTGCGGTTACGCATCGACGTGGTGGGCACCGACCCGGACACTGCGCTGCCCGGCCGGCCCGAGGTGGTGCTCTGCCGGCACGCCGGGCCCGGCGACTCGTTCATCCTGATCCACGGGTTGGTCAACTGGTTCAACCGGGAACCACGCATCGTCCTCAAGGACAGCCTCCAGTGGGACCCGGCGATCGACGTGCTGCTCAACAGGCTGCCCAACCGGTTCATCGCGCCGACGCCGGAGCGCGGCGAGGAGACGGTACGCCAGGTCGGGCACCTGGCCGCGGGCCTGGACGACAACGACGCGTTCGTGATCTTCCCGGAGGGCGGCAACTTCACCCCCAAGCGCCGACTGCGCGCCATCGCCCGGCTGCGTTCCCTCGGGCTGGAACGGATGGCGCTGCGCGCCGAGCGGATGCGCCACGTCCTCGCCCCGCAGCCCGGCGGGATGCTGGCCGCGCTGGACGCCGCCCCGGACGCCGGGGTCATCTTCGTCGCCCACACCGGGTTGGACCGGATGCTCACCGTGGCCGACGTCTGGCGGGAACTTCCGATGGACAAGCGGATCGTGATGCGGTTCTGGTCGGTGCCACCGGAGGACGTACCGACGGGGCGGCAGCAACGCATCGACTGGCTCTTCGACTGGTGGGCGCAGATCGACGCCTGGATCGCCGCCAACCGGTGAGCGCGAGGAGTGCGGCGAAGCGGAGCCCCGCAGTCGCGAACGAAAGACGGGCTCGACGGCGTACGGCCGCGTAGGGTGCGGGTCGTGGACCAGATCTGCGTCGTGACGACGGTGGTGGATGCGCGTTCGGTCGCCGATGTGCTGGCGGCTGCGGCCGTCGCCGGCAGGCTCGCCGCCTGTGCCCAGGTGGGTGGTCAGGTGGACAGCACCTACTGGTGGAGGTCCGGAATGGAGACCAGCACCGAGTGGTCGGTGCAGTTCAAGACCGCACCGGACCGGCTCACCGCATTGGTGGACCAGATCCGGCTCAGCCACCCGTACGAGGTGCCGGAGATCCTGGTGTCCAGGGTGGAGAGCGGCGACCCGGCGTACGCCACCTGGGTGCACGAGCACACCCGGCCCTGAGTACGCGCACTCTGGGCCGAGCCCGGGTGGGATTCCGATGATGACCGGGTGGACGACACCCGCTATCCCTGCCCCGCGTGCGGTGCGCCGGCCGATCTGACCACCGGCTGCACCGGCTGTCTGCGCGCACCCGACCCGACCGCCGCCGAGGTGGTCAGTCTGGGCCGGGAGATCGCCCGGTTGGAGCCGGAGGTGGAGCGGGCCCGGCTCGCGTACACCGAGCTGGCCGGTCGCCTGTCGGCCCTGTCGCGGCGGCGGGCCGAGTTGGCGGCGGTCGTCCGGGCGGGGTTGGCGGCGCCCGCCGTGGCACGTCCGGTGCCTGCTCGTGGCCCGGCTCCGGTTCCCGCGGTGCCTTCGGTTCCAGGTGCGGCCGAGACGTCGACCCGGACGGTCCAGGGGGTCCTCTTCGTCCTCGGTGGACTTCTGCTGGGCACCGCGGCGGTCGTGTTCACGGCGGTGGCCTGGGCCACGGTGGGGGTCGGCGGGCGGGCGATGATCCTGGCCGCGTTCACCGCGCTCGCTCTCGCCGTTCCGTTGCTGGCGGTGCGCCGGGGGTTGCGCGGCACGGCGGAGACCTTCGCCGCGCTGGGGTTGCTGCTGGTGGTGCTGGACGGTTACGCGGCCTGGTCGGTGGACCTGGCCGGGGTGGCCGGTTGGCCGGGGAGCCGGTACGCCGCGCTGGTCGGGGGGGCCAGCGCGGCGGTCGCCGTGGCGTACGGCCGGTGGAGCGGGTTGACGGGGCCCTGGTTCGCCGCACTGGTGGCCGCGCAGCCGGTGTTGCCGTTGCTCGCGGTCGGGGCCGAACCGGGTCCGGCCGGCTGGACGCTGGTCCTGCTCGGGGTGGCGCTGGGGAATCTGGTGGTGCTGGTCAGGCTGCGTGGCCGGGACGGGGCGGCGCAGGTCGTCGGCCGGGTGGTGGCGGGGATCGGGCACGTCGGCGCGCTCGTCGCCGCCGCTGGTTCTGCTCTGGTGCCGTTGGCCCTCGGGCGGGCGGGCGGTTCGCCACTGCTGGCCGGGTTGCCGCTGGTGCTGGTCGCGCTGACCGGTCTCGGTGCGGCCTGGCTGGTCGGCGGGCGGGCGCTGCGGGGGGTGGCCGGCGGGCTGCTGGTGCCGGTGCTCGCCGTCGCCCTGCTGCGCCCGGTGGCGGAGCTGCGGCCGTCGATGTTGCTGCTCGCGGCGGCGACGGTGGCGCTCGGGCTGGCCGTCGCGGTGCGGAGCCTGCCGGTCACGACCGAAGAGGGGGCGGCCGGCGTCGGCGGTTGGCGGACCGGCCCGCGCGCGGGGGCGTTGCTGGTCGCGGGGGGCACGGCGCAGGTGGCGGTACTGGCCACCGCCACGTTGGCGGTCGCCGCCGTGGGCCGCTCGCTGCCGCCATGGGGCGGGGCGGGGACGGGACCGGACCTGGACTGGGGCTGGCAGTTGGCACCGGCCATGGCGTTGGCGGTCGCCGCGACGGCGCTGCTGCTGCCCCGAAAGGCGCGAACGGTGCTCGCCACGGCCGGCGCGGTGGCGGTGCTGCTCGCCCTGCCCGCCGGCTGGGCGGCCTCGTGGCCGGCGGTGGTGGCCGTCGACCTGGTCGGAGGGGTGGCGCTGCTGCTCGCCGTGCTGGCCCGTCCGGCGGCGCGGCCGGCCGTCCTGCTCACCTGTGCGTTGGGCGGTGCCGCCCTGCTCGGGCACGGGCTGCTCGTCGCGCTGGCCGCCCCGGCCGGTGTCCTGGTGGCACTCGGCGTGATCGTCGTGGTCGGGCTGGCGCTGGTCGTCCGGCGGGGTGCCGGGGCGTACCCGGGGGTGGCCGGCGTGGGTCTGCTGGTCGCGCAGCTCGCGCTGCCCGGGATCGCCGTGGTGGCGCTGTTCGCCGGAGGCGCGCCGCCGTGGTGGCAGGCGCGGGTCGCGCTGATGGCCGCCGGGCTCGCGCTCGTCGCGGTGCTCGCGGTGCGTCGCCACCGGGTGGAGCTGACCGGGTACGCGGTGACCGGCGCCGTGGTCGCCGTGACCGTGCCCGGCCTCGCGCCGCTGGTGGTGGCGGGCAACGAGCCGATCGCGCTGTACGCCGCGCTGGCGGCGCTGGGCGTGGCGCTCGTCGTCCGCTGGGATCGGCCGGAGGTGGTCGCCCACCAGTCGGCCGGGGCGAGCGAACCGGCGGTCGGGGGGTCGCCGGTTGTGGGGCTGCCGGTCGGGGGGCCGGCAGTCGGGCTGGCGGTCGGGGGGTCGTCGGCGGTCGGGGGGCCGCCGGCGATCATCCGGTCGGGCCCGGTGCTGGTGGTGGGCGGCGCGCTCGCGGTGGTCGCAGTCCTGGCGGCGCTGCCGAGGGTGTTGACCGCGCTCGTGTTGCCGTACGACGGCCCGGGAGGGGTCTGGTCGGGGGTGCCCACGATCGTCGCCGATCCGGCGGCGTTGCCCGTCGGGCTGGCGTTGGTCGTGCTGGCGGTCGCCGCCGTGCTCGCCGGTGGTCGACGGGTCCGCCCTGCGGCGCTGCCCGCGTTGCCGCTCGGGGCTGCGGCGCTGCCGGTGCTGCTCGTCGCGGTCGGCACGCCGTGGCCGGTGCTGCCGGCTGTGGTCCTGCTCGCCGGGTTGGCCGCGTTGCTGCTCGCCGCTCTGGCCGTGCCCCGCCCGACGCTCGCACCGGTCGCCGTGCCCCTGGGTGTGGTGCTGACCGCCTCCGGTGTGCTGGGGCTGCTGGCCACCCGGGCCGGGTCGCTCGCCGCCGAGGGTGCGCTGCTGGTGGCGGCGGTGGTCGTCGCCGCCGGGGGACGAAAGGCCGAGGTGCGTGTCGCCGGTTGCCTCGCGGCGGTGGGTGCGGCGTCCGCGCTGGCGGTGACCGCCTCGCTGGTCGCCGGGCTGCCGTTGCGGGAGGCCGCGTACCCGCTGCTGGCGGTGGCCGCGCTGGTGCTGGCCGTCGCCGCCGCGGCGACGCCGACGCGGGCGCTGGTCGGTCGGGTGCTGGACGCCGCCGCGCAGGCGGTGGCGCTGGTCGCGGCGGTGCTCGCCGTCGAGGTGGCGCGACACCTCGCTACGGTCTGCGTGCTCTGGGGTGTCGCCGTCGCGGTGCGGCTGCTGCGCCGGGGCGAGTCGGCGGGCCGGCGGTGGACGTTCGCCGGCATCGCCGCCGGCAGCGAGTTGCTCGGAGCGTGGGTGCTGTTGGCCGCCGGCGGGGTGACGGTGCTGGAGGCGTACACCCTGCCGGCGGCGGGGCTCGCCCTCGGCGCGGGCCTGCTGGCGCTGCGGACCCGGCCGGGGCTGACCAGCTGGCCGGCTCTCGGCCCGGGGCTGGTCGCGGCGCTGTCGCCGAGTCTCGTGTCGGTGTTGACCGGGCCGGACCCGCAGCCGTGGCGGCGACTGCTCCTCGGCGCGGCGGCGCTGGGCGCGGTGCTGGCCGGCGCGACCCGCCGATGGCAGGCGCCGGTGCTGCTCGGCGGCGGGGTGCTGGCGCTGTTGGCGCTGCACGAGTTGGCCCGTGGTTGGGACCTGCTACCCCGGTGGATCTACCTGGGGGTCGGCGGGCTCGCCCTGGTCGGGCTGGCCGCCACCTACGAGCGGCGGCGACGTGACCTGGCCCGACTGCGCGCCGCGGTGGGTCGGCTGAGCTGAGTCGAACCACTAGGGGTAGGGCCTGCCCTACCCCCCATTCGGGGGCTGTCGGGGTTACTCAGCGCTACCGCGATCGGGAGACTTGACAATAAGCCCGAACCACCCTGGTCCGGGCGCAAGCGAAACGGGAGCAGCGATGGCGCTCGGAGCGGTGGCGGAACCGCCGGTACGACGGCGAGGCAGTGACTACGCACAGTTGTCCCGACGGATCAGTCAGGCTGGCCTGCTGGAGCGACGCCCCGGCTGGTATGTCACCCGCATCGTGTTCACCCTCGGTGCCTTCGTGGCCGGCTGGGTGGCCGTGTTCCTGCTCGGCGACTCCTGGTGGCAGTTGCCGCTCGCGGCCCTGATGGCGGTGGCCACCACCCAGGTCGCGTTCCTCGGTCACGACGCCGGGCACCGGCAGATGTTCCGTCGGCGCGGGCCCAGCGAGCTGGTCGGGTTGCTCGCGGGCAACCTGGCGGTGGGGCTCAGCTACGGCTGGTGGGTCGACAAGCACAACCGTCACCACGCCAACCCGAACCACGAGGACGAGGACCCGGACGTCGGCGCGGGCGCCCTGGTGTGGACGCCTGAGCAGGCGTTGGAGACCCGTGGGTTCGGCCGGTGGCTGGCGCAGCGGCAGGCGTTCCTCTTCTTCCCGATGCTCCTGCTGGAGGGCCTGAACCTGCACGTGGCGAGCATCCGGGCGATCGTCGGGCGGGAGCCGGACGGCCGGCACACCACCCCGATGCGGCACCGGGCGGTCGAGGCGGCACTGCTCGTCGCACACACCGTCGGCTACGCGGCGCTGCTGCTGACGGTCATGTCGCCGGTCAAGGCGTTGCTGTTCGCCGTCGTGCACCAGGCACTGTGGGGCCTCTACATGGGTTGCGCGTTCGCGCCCAACCACAAGGGCATGCCCATGCCGACCGCCGAGGACGAGCTGGACTTCCTGCGTAAGCAGGTGCTGACCTCCCGCAACGTGCGGGGCAGCCGGTTCGTGGACACCGCACTGGGCGGGCTCAACTACCAGATCGAGCACCACCTCTTCCCGAACATGCCCCGCGCCAACCTGCGGCGGGCCCAACCGATCGTCCGCGCCTACTGCGCCGAGCAGGACATCCCGTACGCGGAGACCGGCCTGATCGAGTCGTACCGGCAGGCGCTCGGTCACCTGCACGAGGTGGGCCGGCCGCTGCGCGGCTGACCACGAACGGCCGCTGCGCGGCTGAACAGCACGGCCGCGGCGCGGCTGAACAGCACGGCCGAAGCGCGGCTTGATTGACGCGGTCGCTTCGCGGCCACGCGAGGGGGAGTCGGCGGGGCGGCATCGGATGTCGCCCCGCCGACGCGTCGGTGGGTCCGGCTGCTGATCCGCCAGCCGGTGACGCGTCCGGTCAGCCGGACGCGCCACCGGTAGGGTCTGCTCATGGCAGACCTGCTCACCGCGGACGCGGTGCGGAAAGAGCTGGGCGGGTTGTCCGACTGGTCGGGCGACCCGACCGGCATCGGTCGTACCGCCCAGCTCAGCAGTTTCCCGGCCGCCATCGCGGTGGTGGACCGGGTGGCGGCGGTGGCCGAGGAGCTCGACCACCATCCCGACATCGACATCCGATGGCGGACCCTGACCTTCCGCTGCGTCACACACTCGGCCGGTGGGGTCACCCACCGTGACATCGAGCTGGCCCGGCGGATCGACGAGATCATCCGGAGCGCGGCATGAGATTCGAGATCAGCAAGGTGCTGGACGCCATCGAGGGGCGGGTCTGCACCGACCCGTCGCTGGCCCGGGCCGTGGTCGACCTGGCCGAGGTGATCCGCTACCAGGACATCGACGGTGGCCGGCCGGCCAGCCTACTGCGGCTCGGCATGGTCATCGACGCGCTCTCCCGTGAGTTGGAGGAGGACAGCGTCCAGGTCTACGCGGTGGTGCACCGGGCGTTGCTCTCCGACGCCGACCTCACCTCCAACGAGCGGATGGTCGTCCGCCGGTGGGCCGACGACGGTCTCGTCGAGGTGCTCGACAACCCGGGCGACCGGATGTTGGAGGTGGCCGACCTGCTCGGGTTGCCGGTGCTCAGCCGGGTTCGCTTCGACGGGTTGCGCGGTCGGTTCCCGTGGCTGGTCGAGCAGCCGGGTCGGGTGGTCGCTCCGGTGCCGGGCGCCGGCGGGCCGGTGTTCATCGCGCACGTCGGTGGTGGTCACTCACCGGTCGCCGGGAAGCGCTCGCCGACCGGGGCGAAGCTGCTGGCCCGCCAGTGGCGCTGCCCGGAGTCGGGCTGTGCGCTGTTCGGCGGCGGTGGTGGAGGTGGCGCGTTCGCCGACCTGGCCGGGGGTGCGGATCGCAGCCCCGCCGCGCAGCCACCGCCCGCGCTACGCAACGGCGTACCGACCTGCCCCCGGCACGGCGTTCGGCTCGGTGACGGTGGGCCTCGTCCGCGTACCGAGGTGCTCGCGGTGCGCGTCGGCGGCCTGGTCCGACGGCGGTTCGTACTCAGCGAGGAGCAGCCGATCGTGGCCGGCCGGGCCCCCGAGCAGGACGGCGGGATCATGCTCGGGCAGTGGCTCAACGACGAGGCCCGGCGGTGGATCAGCCGTGGTCATGTCCGCTTCGAGTTGCGGGTCGGCGAGGTCATCGTGACCGACGTCAGCACCAACGGCTCCGGCATCCGTCCGGGCGGTTCGATGGCCGAGTCGGACCGGATCCCGCTGGCGCCGCAGCAGTCCCGGGTGCTAGGTGAGAACGACATGGTGGAGCTCTACCCCGGGGTGCAGATCGGCCGGGCCGAGGAACTGCCCGCCGGTGCCCCGTTCACGCCCACCTCGGTGATGGCCGAGGCCCCGACGATGGCCATGCGCCTACCCCGCCCCTAGACCCCTGACCCCGATCACGATCACGATCACGATCACGATCACGCGCAAGAACAGGGAAACTGCTGCCTCGACAACGCCTGAGGCAGCAGTTTCCCTGATACCGCGCGGATCTTGACGGAGGTGGGTCAGGCGGCCAGCACCTCGGCGAGCGCGGCCACCGCCAGGTCGATCTCCGCCTCGGTGATCACCAGGGGCGGGGCGAGCCGGATGGTGGAGCCGTGCGTGTCCTTGGCGAGCACACCCCGCGCGGCGAGCCGCTCACAGGCCTCCCGCCCACTCATCAGCGTCGGGTCGATGTCCAGACCGGCCCACAGACCGCGTACGCGTACCCCGACCAGTCCCTTGCCGACCAGCCCTTCCAGACCGGCCCGCAGCCGCTCACCCAGCTCCGCCGAGCGGCGCTGGAACTCGCCGGTCGCCAGCAGCCGCACCACCTCGACGGCCACCGCGCAGGCGAGCGGGTTGCCGCCGAAGGTCGAGCCGTGCTGGCCCGGCTTGAGAACGCCGAGCACGTCGGCGTTCGCGGCCACCGCGGAGACCGGCACGATGCCGCCGCCGAGCGCCTTGCCGAGCAGGTACATGTCCGGCACGACGCCCTCGTGGTCACAGGCGAAGGTCGCCCCGGTACGCCCCAGACCGGACTGGATCTCGTCGGCGATGAAGAGCACGTTCCGGTCGGTGCAGACCTGGCGCACGCCCGGCAGGTAGCCCTCCGGCGGCACCACCACGCCCTGCTCGCCCTGGATCGGCTCCAGCAGCACGGCAACGGTGTTCTCGTCGATCGCGGCGGTCAGCGCGTCCAGGTCGCCGTACGGCACGACCGTGAACCCCGGGGTGTACGGCCCGAAGTCGGCGCGGGCGTCCTCGTCCGTCGAGAAGCTCACGATGGTGGTGGTCCGGCCGTGGAAGTTGCCCTCGGCGACCACGATGTTGGCCTGCCCGGCGGGCACACCCTTGACCTGGTAGCCCCACTTGCGGGCCACCTTGATCCCGGTCTCGACCGCCTCGGCGCCGGTGTTCATCGGCAGCACCAGGTCCTTGCCGCACAGCTCGGCCAGCTCCCGGCAGAAGTCGGCGAACTGGTCGTGGATGAACGCGCGGCTGGTCAGCGTGAGCCGGTCCAGTTGCGCGTGCGCGGCGGAGATCAGCTGCGGGTGCCGGTGGCCGAAGTTCAGTGCGGAGTAGCCGGCCAGGCAGTCCAGGTAGCGCTTGCCGTCCACGTCGGTGAGCCAGGCACCCTCCGCGGACGAGATCACCACCGGCAACGGGTGGTAGTTGTGCGCCGTCCAGCGCTCGGCGTCCCGGACCGCTCCCGGCGTACGCAGGATGTCATCCACGATCACTTGCTTGCCTTTCCCTGACGGAGTCGCAGCGTGCAGCACTTCGGTCCGCCGCCGGCCTTACGTAGCTCGGACAGGTCGACACCGATGGTTTCGTAGCCCCGGTCGCGCAGCTTGGCGGCCAGGTCGGTGGCCTGTGCGGGCAGCACCACGTGCCGGCCGTCGCTCACCGCGTTTAGGCCCAGCACCTCGGCGTCGGCCATGGTGGCGTGCACGGCATCGGGGAAGAGCCGGCGCAGCACAGCCTGGCTGCCGGGGGAGAACGCCTCCGGCAGGTACGCCACGGTCCGCTCGTCGAGCACGGTCAGAGCGGTGTCCAGGTGGTAGAAGCGCGGGTCGACGAGCTGCATGGTGATCACCGGGTAGCCGAAGACCTCCTGCAACTGGGCGTGCGAGGCGTGCGCCGTACGGAAGCCGGTGCCGGCCAGCAGGTGGTCTCCGGCCAGCAGGACGTCGCCCTCGCCCTCGTTGACGTGCTTCGGGTCGTACATCTCGAAGCCCGCGTCCTCGAACCAGGCCCGGTAGGCCGGCGCCTCGTCGGCCCGCTGCGGATCGCGGAACTGCACGGCCATCGCCTTGCCGTCGATCACCGTGCCGCCGTTGGCGGCGAAGACCATGTCGGGGAGGCCGGGCACCGGAGTGATCTCCTCGACGGTGTGGCCCAGGTCAAGGTACGTCTGGCGCAGCTGCTCCCACTGCCGGATGGCCAACGCGGGGTCGACCGGCGCGGTCGGGTCCATCCAGGGGTTGATCGCGTAGTCGACGGCGAAGTACGTCGGCCGGCACATCAACAGGCGCTGGCTGGTGGCGTCCATCGTCATTGTCCTGCTCCCAGGGGTCGGGCGCGCCCGGCCACCGTGGCCCACGGGCTGGCGCCGTGGCTCAACGTTATGCGGCGTAGGCGGCAGGATCCACCACTGAGAGTTGCGCAGACCGAAGATTCGTTGCGTCTGGGCGGCAGAGGGACTTGATTCGTTGCGTATACGGATCTGCCGGCCTGGTTCGTGTTCCGGGCCACCTGCGGCCTCGTGCCCCGGACACACTTCAGGGGCGGCGAACCGCCGCCCCTGAAAGGGTGTCTGCCCGGCCGGTGAACCACCGGGTTGTGCGGGCTGCCGGCGAACCGCCGGCGTTTGCCGGTGCATCACCGGCGAGCGGAACAGTGCCCGCTAGAAACGATCGACAAACTGTGAGTCAAGCCACTCGCGGAAGCGCTGCACCCAGTCGCCGTCGGTGGTCGGCCAGTCGAACTGCCCGGTCATCGCGAGCACCCCGATCACCACCGCGGCCAGCCCGATCAGCACGCCGAACAGCGCGTCGGTCTTGCCGGCGACGTGCCGGCGGCGGGTGGCCATCAGGCCGAGCACCGCGAGCACCGCGCCGAACGCGCCGAGCCCGATGCCGTACCCGGCCAGGGTCCCGGTCAGCACGAACAGCGCACCGGCGACGGAGACGATCAGGCCGAGGGTGGCCAGCAGGCTGGCCCGAGGCTTCGGGCCACGCGTCACCGGCGGCTCGGGCGTGCTCACGCCCGGGGTCGGGTCGACCCGGCGGTCGGTGGTGATCCGGTCGGCGGTGTCCCGGTCAGTCGTGTCGGGCCGGCGGGTGGTGCTGTCGAGGTCGGCGTCCCGCTCGGCGGTGCGCCCCGTGGTCGGCACGACGGCGGGCCGGGAGTCGGTCTCCACCTTGGGGGCGGTGCCGGTCCGGGGCTCGGGCGTGACCGGGCGGGCCGTGCCGTTCAGGGGCTCGGGCGCGACGGGGCGGTCCGTGCCGTTCACGGGCTCGGGCGCAACCGGGCGGGTGGCACCCTGGGGCTCGGTCTCCGCCGGTCGCGCGGTGGCGGCTCGGGCCACCGCCGCCCGCTCGTTGGCCCGCCGCTCGGCCTCGCTGATCTGGCCACCGGTCGCGCCGGCGCTGCGGTACGTCGTCTGGTCGGCGTCCCGGTCGGTGACCACCGGGCGGCCGGCGCTGTCGTCGGAGTGACCGGTCTCGGTGACCGGGGTGTCGCGGCCGTCCACGCGGCCGTCGAGGTTCTCGTCCCGCGTCGGTGCCGGCTCGGACCGGCGGGACAGCGAAGGAATCCTGACCACTACACACCTCCTGATGAATGCGTGGTGGCCGACGGAGAGGGTGGCACCCACGCGGTGTCGCCCCTCAAGTACCCACCTGAGCGTTTCCTGACACCAATCCTGGGTACGGCCGTCGAAACCAGCCTTGACCGGCTCTGGTCCGGGCTCGGCTCTGGTCTCGGCTCGACTCTGGTCCGGGCTCGGCTCTGGTCCGGTCTTGGCTCGGTCCGGCCTTGATCGACTCGCCTTTCCGGAAACCCGAGTCGATCAACGGGAGGTGGGCTGAGTCGATCAACGCGGCGGGGCCCGAGCCGATCTCGGACGGGCCCGAGTCGCTCGGCGCGGGCCGGTCGGGCGGGCTGGCTATCCTTGGCACCCGTGCCAGAGGGACACACGATCCACCGCCTGGCGGCCCGGCACGCCGAGCTGTTCGCCGGGGACAAGCTGCACGCCGCGAGCCCGCAGGGCCGCTTCGCCGACGGTGCCGCCCGGCTCTCCGGCACCGTGTTGGAGAGCACCGAGGCGTACGGCAAGCACCTGCTGCACCACTACGCCGGCGAGCTGACGCTGCACGTTCACCTCGGGCTGTACGGCAAGTTCACCGACGGGTCCGGGGAGCCGCCGGAGCCGATCGGTCAGGTGCGGCTGCGGCTGGCCAGCGACCGGCACTGGCTGGACCTGCGCGGGCCCACCGCCTGCGAACTGGTCACCCCGCCCGAGGTGGCCGCCCTGCGGGACCGCCTCGGGCCCGATCCGCTGCGCGCCGACGCCGACTCCGAGCGGGCGTACGCCCGGATTCTCGCGCAGCCCGACGCCGCTTGCCGCGCTGCTGTTGGACCAGTCGGTGGTGGCCGGCACCGGGTTGATCTTCGTGACCGAGGCGCTGTTCCGGGCCGGACTGCCGCCGACGATGCCCGGACGAGGGCTGAGCCGCGCCGGTTGGGACGCGCTCTGGGCCGACCTGGTCGGGCTGATGCGGCTCGCGGTCGAGCACGGCCGGATCGACACCGTGCGCGACGCGCACCTGCCGGAGGCGATGGGCCGGCCGGCGCGGGTGGACCGGCATGGCGGTGAGGTGTACGTCTACCGCCGCCCCGGCGCGCCCTGCCACGTCTGCGGCACCGAGGTCAGCCGTGGCGAGCTGGCCGGACGCAACCTCTACTGGTGTCGTACCTGCCAGCCGGGCTGATCCTGCGCCCTTGATCGTGCTGCAACCATGATGTAGTGGCCCCCCGGCGGGCAGCAGACCACTACATCATGGTTCGAGCGCGATCATGCTTCGGGTCCGCGCGGGCGCGTGGTCGCTACCCATCGAGCAGCCAGCGGACCACCTCGATCTGGTGCGGAAAGACCCCGTCCTCGGCCACGCTCCAGGCCAGCGTGTGCCCGATCGTCCAAGCCCGGACCCGCTCCCGGTCCAGGCCCAGCTCGGCGGTGAGGCGGTCCAACCGGTGCCGGACGGCCGCCGGCGAGTGGCCGAGTTCCCGACCACGCACCATCGGTACGACGGAGAACTCGCGCTCGCCGGTCAGTGGCTTGGGGTCGATCACCAGCCATGGTTCGCGGTCGGCGGCGAGCACGTTGCCGGCATGCAGGTCCTGGTTGACCAGCACCTGCTCACCCTGGCTCGACACCAGGTCGGTGAGCAGGGCGAGCGCGGCGTCCAGCAGCCGCCGTTCGTACGGGCGGCCAGCCCTTTCCCACCTGCGGGGCATCCGGTCGATCCAGCCGGCGGCCTCCTCGGCGAGCGGGGTGAAGGGCGCGCCGGCCGGCCGCCAGAGCCTGGGCAGCAGCCCGGTCATCACGTCCAGCGCCCGGCCCACCGGCAGCTCGTGCAACGGAGTGCCGGGTCGGCAGCGCTCCACCAGCAGGGCGCGTCGTCCCGGGTCGTGTGCGAGCAGGCGGATCGCCCCGTCACCGTCCCAGTGGGTCAGCGCGTCGGCCTCGTGCCGGCTGTCCTCGTCGGGGTACTGGAGCTTGAGCACGGCCGCCGTGCCGTCGGGCAGGTCGGCGGGGAGCGCCAGTGAGGCGTACGCCTGCCGGAAGGGTGGGCCGAGTCGCAGCGACCACCGTCCGGCGCACTCCGCCAGCCACGTCGGGAGGGTGGTCAGCCAGGTCCGGCCGGCCCGCGACCCGCGTGCCCAGTCGAGCCCCTCGGGGAGATCCATGCCGCAATCCTGCCTGGCGGTCGGACCTTGAACACTCGCCCGGACATGAAGGATCCTGTGCTGATGCAATCGGCACCGTTCCTGCTGGACCGTCTGGGCCGCGCCGGGATGAGCGATGTCGTCACGGTCGAGCCGGCGACGGGTGGGCTCGCGGCGCTCGCGGGCATAGCCACCCGCCGGGAGGCGCCGCCGGTGTTCGTCAAGGCCTTCGCCGAAGCGCCGGACGACGACGTCTTCGTCGCGGAGGCCGAAGGGTTGACCGCGCTGCGCGAGTTGGGCGGCGTGGTGACACCCGAGGTGATCCTGGCGGACCGGGAGCTGCTCGTGTTGTCGGTGCTGCGGCCGAGGCCGCGCAGCGAGGCCTTCTGGGAGCGGTTCGCGCACATGCTCGCCCACCTGCACCTGAGCACGGCGCATCCGCGCTTCGGCTGGCATCGGGACAACTGGCTGGGCCGCCGCCGGCAGACCAATAGCTGGCATGACGACGGCTTCGCGTTCTTCGCCCAGCACCGGCTGCTCCGGTGGCTCGGGGAGCCCCGCGTCGAGGCGGCACTCGACCGGGACGATCGGGCGGCGCTGGAGAGGCTCTGCCACCGGCTGCCCGACCTGCTGCCGGACCGACCGGCATGCCTGACGCACGGTGACCTGTGGGCACAGAACGTCCTGGCCACTGCGGACGGGCGGCCCGCGCTGATCGACCCGGCGGTGTCCTACCTGTGGGCCGAGGTCGACCTCGCCCACGTGTGGTCGACCTCGCCTCCGCCCGAGGCACAACGGTTCTTCGCGGTCTACGCGGAGCTGACCTCCCTCGATGGCGACTGGCCGGCCCGGATGCCAATCGTCCAACTGCGACAACACCTCGCCGTGCTGGCCCAGTTCGACGACGACTGGGGCGCGGGCGACCAGATTCGTGCCACTCTCGCCCCGTTCCGGACCCGATCCTGACCGGAGGGCCGACGGCCGTGGCCGGCTCGTCCGTCTCGCCGTCGAGGACGCCGTCGACGTGGTCGACTCCGAATGGCCGCCGCGGTGCGGTGTGACGCAACCGGAATTGACAGTCGGCCTGCCACCGGAGCAGGGTTGGAGAGTGACAACGATGTCAACGGACAAAAAGGAGGAATCGTACGCATGATCCTTCCGACGGCGCAACCGGCCCGGCCAGCCGGTTCGCGGTGTCCTGTTGACCGTTTCCCGGCGCGGACCCGGTCCGCCCGCCGATCCTGGCCGTATGCCCCTTCCCTACCCGACGGTGACCAGCTGAGATGACCGACCTGCCCCGATCCGACGCCGCCCCGACCCCCGCTCCTGCCGGGTCACCCGAACTGCCCGATCTGGACGAGTTCCTCGCCGACCAGGCCCGCACACTGCTCGACACGGCCGGCCGGTCGGTCCGGCCCGAGGGCGGTTTCTGGTGGCTCACCGACGACCGCACCCCGGACCGGGGCGAACCGGTGTTCACCTGGATCACCTGCCGGATGACCCACGTGGCCGCCCTCGCCCACCGCGGCGGCGATCCGGACGCCGCCGCCCTCGTCGACCACGGCGTCGCCGCGCTCAGCACACTGCTCCGCGACGACCGGTACGGCGGCTGGTTCAGCGCGGTCGACCAGCAGGGTGCACCCGTCGACGACCGGAAGGCCGGCTACGACCACGCGTTCGTGCTGCTCGCCGCGTCCAGCGCCGTGCGCGCCGGCCGGCCGGGTGCGGAGCAGTTGCTCGCCGACGCCTTGGCCGTGGTGCGTGACCGGTTCTGGGACGACGACGCCGGGGCGGTCCGTGAATCGTGGAACCGGGACTGGACCGTCACCGAGGACTATCGCGGCGCCAACAGCAGCATGCACATGGTCGAGGCGTTCCTCGCGGCCACCGCCGCGACCGGCGACACGAGCTGGGCCGACCGGGCACTGCGGATCGCCACCCACCTGGTGCACGGCGAGGCCGCCCGGCACGACTGGCGGCTTCCCGAACACTTCACCGCCGACTGGACGCCGCTGCCCGACTACAACCGGGATCAGCCCGCCGACCCGTTCCGGCCGTACGGCTCGACCATCGGCCACTGGCTCGAATGGGCCCGCCTGCTGCTGGAGCTGGAGGCTGTCCTTCCGCAGCCACCACGCTGGCTGCTCACCGACGCCCGAGCCCTCTTCGCCGCCTCCGTTCGGCGTGGGTGGGCGGTCGACGGCGGCGACGGGTTCGTCTACACGATCGACTGGGACGACCGGCCGGTGGTCCGCTCCCGGATGCACTGGGTGCTCGCCGAGGCGGTCGGTGCGGCGATCACCCTGCACCGACGCACCGGCGACGAGGTCTACGCCGACTGGTACCGGGTCTTCTGGGCGTACGCCCGTCGCAACCTGGTCGACGGCACCGGGTGGCGGCATGAGCTGGACACGCAGAATTTGCCCTCCGACACGGTCTGGCACGGCCGGCCGGACGTCTACCACGCGTACCAGGCGGTGCTGCTGTCCCGTGCGGCCGACGGGCTCGGCGGCGCCGGCCCGCTCGCACCGGGCGAGGTGACCGCGTGATCGTGGTCGCGGGTGAGGCGTTGATCGACCTGGTGGTCACCGTCGACGGTGAGCGGGCCGTGCCGGGTGGCTCCCCGGCTAACGTGGCGGTCACCCTGGCCCGGCTCGACCAGCCGGTACGACTGCTGGCCCGGCTCGGCACCGACGACTACGGCCGGCAGGTCGCCGAGCACCTGAGCACCAACCAGGTGGACCTGGAGTGGGCGGTCCGCGCCGAGGAGCCCACGTCGGTGGCCGTGGCCACCTTGAACGCCACCGGGCAGGCCAGCTACGAGTTCCGGCTGGCCGGTGCGGCGGACTGGCAGTGGACGCCGCAGGAGCTGCCCGAGCTTGCCGGGTCCTCGGCGACCGCGTTGCACACCGGGTCGCTCGCGCTCGCCCTGGCACCCGGCGCGCAGGTTCTGGAGGACCTGCTCGCCCGCGAACGTCAGCGGGACGGGCTCACCCTCTCGATCGACCTCAACCTGCGGCCGAGCATCGTCACCGACCGGGAGGCGGAGCAGGCCCGGGTACGCCGGCAGGTGCGCCTCGCGCACCTGGTCAAGGCGAGTGACGAGGACCTGGCCTGGCTCTATCCGGACCGGTCGGTGGCCGACGTGATGGCCGAGTGGCGTGAGGCCGGGGTGTCCTGCGCGGTGGTGACCCGGGGTGGTGAGGGCGCCTGGCTGCTGGCCCCGAACGGCACGCTGCACGAGGCAGTGGCGGTACGCACCACAGTGGTCGACACCGTAGGCGCCGGCGACTCGTTCACCGGTGGCCTGCTCGCCGCGTTGGCCGACCTCGACGCGCTCGGCGACCGACCGGCCGAGCGCCTCGCCGCGGTGACCGAGCCGCAGTGGGACGAGGTGCTCCGGCAGGCTGCCACGGTGGCCGCGCTGACCTGTGGCCGCCGAGGCGCCGACCCGCCCCGCCGCACCGAGGTCGACGCCCTGCTGACCCCGCAAACCTGACCAACACCCCTCTCCGGTCGATCATGGACTTGTGGTGGCCGTTTCACGGTGCTTCGCGGCATACGCGGGGCACCACAACTCCATGATCGACTGCGGGGGCGGGGCGGGGCGGGGCGGGGCGGGGGCGGGAGGGGAGCGGGTTAGGTCAGGCCTCGGGGCCTCAGGTGGGTGGGGAGCACTGTGGTCGCGGGCGGCGAGTCGTCGCCGGCTATCCGGCCGAACAGCCGCTCGGTGGCGACCCGGGCCAGTTCCCGGGTGTCGTACGCGACGACGGTCAGCGGCCGGGGCATCAGGTGGGCCAGTTCGAAGTCGTCGAAGCCGACCAGCGCCGCCTCGCTGCCTCGCCGGTGCAGCTCCTGGAGCGCGCCGACGGTGAGACGGTTGTTGGCGCAGAAGAACGCGGTGGGCGGATCCGGCAGGTCGAGTAGGTCGCCGACCGCCCGCCCCGCCTCTTCCGGGGCGATCAGCCTCTCGCGGACCAACGACTCGTCCGGCTCGACCCCGGCGGCGACCAGGGCCGCACGCGCCCCGGCCAGCCGCTCGCGGATCGTGGGCACGCTCGGCGCGCCGAGCAGGAGGCCCACCCGGCGGTGCCCCTCGTCGAGCAGCGCGGCCACCCCGGCGTGGCTGCCGCCCCGGTTGTCAAGCAGCACGGCGTCGGCCTGCAACCCCTGCGGTGGCCGGTCCAGGAACACCACAGGCATCCCCAGCTCGACCTCTCGACGCAGGAACGAATGGTCCGGGCCTGCCGGCACCACCAGCAGCCCGTCCACCCGGCGTTGGGTGAAGTCCTGGAGCAGGGCGCGTTCCCGCTCCGGGTCCTCCTCCGACGAGGCGGTGATCAGCATGGTGCCGTGCGCGGCGGCGATCTCGGCGGCGACACTGGCGATGGTCGCGTAGAACGGGTTGGCGATCTCCTCGATGAGCAACCCGACCGTGGCGTTGAGCTGCCGGGAGCGCAGGTTGCGCGCGATGTCGTTGCGCCGGAAGCCCAGCTCGGCGATGGCGGCCAGCACCCGGCTGACCAACTCCTGCCCCACCGGCTCGTCGTTGACCACCCGGGAGACCGTCTTCAGGCTGACGTCGGCGCGTCGGGCCACGTCGACCATCGTCGGGCGTCGACGCACTGTCGGCCGGGTCGGGGTCTGGGTCACGGGGTGGTCCTCCACGGCGAACGCGGGTCAGCGGTCGAGCGCGGCGAGCGCATCGACCGCTTTTCGGGCGGCGATGAGCACCGGATCCCACACCGGCGCGTACGGCGGAGCGTAGCCCAGGTCCAGTGCTGTCATATCGTCCACCGTCATGCCGTTCCAGAGTGCCACGGCCAACGTGTCGATCCGTTTCGCCGCCTCCGACCAACCGACGATCTGCGCGCCGAGCATCCGACCGCTGGGACGCTCGGCGATCAGCTTCACGGTCATCGACCGGGCACCGGGGTAGTAGCCGGCCCGGTTGGTCGACTCGGCGATCACCGAGACGAAGTCGAAGCCGGCCGCCTCGGCCTCGCCCTCGCGTAGGCCCGTCCGGCCCACCTCCAGGTCACAGACCTTGGTCACCGCCGTGCCGATCACGCCGGCGAACGTGGCGTACCCGCCGCCGATGTTGATCCCCGCCACCCGGCCCTGCTTGTTGGCGTGCGTGCCCAGCGGCACGTGCACCGGCATCCCGCTGACCCGGTGCAGCGTCTCCACACAGTCGCCGGCCGCCCAGATTCCGGGCATCCCCGGCACTCGCATCCGGCGGTCCACCCGGACCCCACCGGTCGTCCCGATCGGCAGCCCGGCAGCCTCGGCGAGCGCCGCGTTGGGGCGTACGCCGAGACCCAGGACCACGACGTCGGTGGGCATCGGCCCCTCGGCCGTGACCACCGCGGACACCCGGCCGTCGCGCTGTTCCAGGCCGGTGACCGGAAGGCCGGTCCGGATCGTGATGCCGAGGCCGCGCATGGACTCGGCGACCAGCTCACCCATGTCGGCGTCCACCGTCGCCATGGGCTGGTCGCCCGCCTCGACCAGGGTCACCGAGAGGCCGCGCTGGATCAGCGCCTCGGCGATCTCGACGCCGATGTAGCCGCCGCCCACCACCACGGCCCGGCGCGGTCGTGGCTCGGCGTCCAGCCACTCGCGCAGCGCCGCCCCGTCGTCGAGGGTCTGCATGCCGAACACGCCACCCGCGTCGGTCGCCGCCCACGGCGGCTTCACCGGCACCGCGCCGGTGGCGTACATCAGCTCGTCGAAGCGCTCGCGGACCTCGCCGCCGCCCTCCAGGTCCCGGGCCACCACCTCGCGGCGTTCCAGGTCGATGGCCGTGACCTCGTGACGCATCCGGACGTCCATCGCGTACTCGGTGCGGAACGTCTGCGGATCCCGGGTGATCAACGCCTCGGGGCCGGGAACCAGGCCGCTGATCCAGTACGGGATGCCGCACGCCGAGTAGGAGGTGAAGTGGCCGCGCTCGAAGACCATGATCTCCAGGTCGTCCCGGCCACGGCGGCGTCGGGCCTGGGACGCCGCCGACATGCCGGCGGCGTCCCCGCCGATGACGATCAGCCGTTGCGTCACGGGATCATCCTGTCACGAGGTGTTCAGCCGCGGGTCTGTCGCGCGACGTCCTGCACCACGTCGGTGAGCCGGCCGGTGCGCGCGTACACCGCGCGCTGCCGTGCCGCGCCGCTGCCGTGCCGACGCAACCCACCCAGCAGGTCGGTCACCTCGGCCCAGTCGCCGTGCTCCTCCAACGCCGGCCGCATCCGCTCGACGAACCGGTCCAACAGCTCCCAGGTCGGGCGCAGCTCACCGTTGGTGACGTCGACGGCCTCGCCCTCCAGGCCGTCGTGGGCGGCCCGCCAGTGCGCCCCGACCAGCAGGTGGTGGTCGGTCTGCAACGCCGGCCGGCCGGCCTCGACATCCGCCATGGCGGTGGCCACCAGTGCCCGGACCAGCGCGGCGACCAGCACCGCGTCGTCCACCGACGGGCAGACGTCGCCGATCCGCAGCTCCACCGTCGGGTACTTCGCCGACAGGCGGGCGTACCAGTAGAGCATCCCCTCGTCGAGCATCACCCCGCTGGAGATCAACTGGCGGATCAGCCGCTGGTAGTGCTCGTGCGACTCCAGAAACGGCGTCGGCGCCACCGAGGGCCAGCGCTCCCATTCCACCGAGCGCCAACTGGCGTAGCCGGTGTCCTCGCCACGGGCGAACGGCGAGTTGGTGGTCACCGCGTGCAGCATCGGCAGCCACGGCCGGACGTGGTTGAGCACCTGCACGCCGGTATCCGGGTCGGGCACCCCCACGTGAACGTGCATGCCGTTGTTGCCGGGGCCGGGAACAAGCAGCCGGAACCGCTCGATCATCCGGTCGAAGCGGGGCTTGTCCACCACCGGTGGCACCGGGCCGTCCACCGGGCCGGTGCCGATGGCGAGCAGGCGTACCCCGGCCCGCTCGGCGGCGTCGGAGAGCGCCTGACGCAGTACGCCGAGGGAGTGCCGGATCGACGAGAGTTCCAGGCCGGGCGGGCTGCCGATCTCGATCTGACTGGTCTGGAACTCCCGCTCGACCTGCCCGCGCAACTCCGCCGGCACCTGCTCCATGACCAGGTCGACGGCCGGCACCGCGGCCCCGGTGTGCGGGTCGACGAGCAGGAACTCCTCCTCGACACCCACGGTGAGCAACCCGGTCGCCGCAGCCCTGTCGCTGGGCGCCTCCGCCACCTGACCGGTCATCGACATCACCCGTCCGTTCCTACCGTTCGCGGTCCGTCCGCGTCGGTCCGTCGTTGGTTACCCAACGTGGCGATGCCGGGAAACGTGGCGGCGGCACGTCGTACCCGGCGGGCCGGTGATCCGGCCGGCCGACGTGACACGGCGTCCTATGCTGAGCCCGTGCCGGTGCCGCTGGGATTCCTCGGGTTCGCGTGGGTGTACGCGTTCGCCCAGTTCACCCTGCTCGCGGGCCGACCGGTCGACCTGCTCGCGGGCGCCGCGCTGACCGCCCTGGTGCTGCTCGCCGTGGTGCTGGCGGCGCGGGTACGCGATCGCTCGGGCGCACCTGGTGTCGGGCCGCGGTGGGCCGGCCTGCGGGCTCGTTCCCGTGGTCGGCGGATGCCCCGGCAGATCGACCCGGACGCCGCCGGTCGACCTCGTCCCCGCGCTCCGGGCCACCCCTCGGCCGCGTAGCGCCACGCCGCCGCGCGGCCGATCCCGCCGTCACCGGTCCCCCCGCTGAGCGGACGCCGCCCGGGGAGGACCTCACCGGAATCGGACCGAGGGGTTTCCCATGCTTGCCTTCGCACCACTGCTCGGCGCTGTCGGCGCTGCCGGCACCGCACTGTCCTGGCTCACCGAACTGCTCGAACCGCTGGCCGGCGGCATGGCGACCGCCGCCGCCATCGTGCTCTTCACCATCGCCATCCGCCTGCTGATCTCGCCGCTCACCGTCGTGCAGGTCCGCGGCGAGCGACGCCGCGCGGCCCTCGCCCCACAGGTGCGTGATCTCCAGCGACGGTACGCCGACGATCCGGCCACGCTTCAGCGCGAGGTGTTCGCGTTGTACTCCGAGGCCGGTGCGAACCCGATCGCCGGTTGCCTGCCGTTGCTGCTCCAGGCGCCGTTCCTGCTGGTCCTGTACCGGTTGTTCACCACGAGCGAGGGCGGCACCGGGCTGCTTGAGGAGCGCCTTGCCGGTGTGTCCCTGGGCCACCATCTCACCGACGGGCTCACCGGGGCGGCGGGTCCGCTCTTCGCCGTGTTGCTGGCGGTGCTGTTGGCGGTGGCCTGGTGGTCGTCTCGACGGGCTCGCCGGGCGTCGGCGGCGGTCGGCACGGTGGCCGGTACGCCCACCGAGGGGCCGGGGGCAGCCGTGCTCGGGCGGCTGCTGCCTCTGTTGCCGTTCACGACGGTGCTGGTGGCGCTGGTGCTGCCGCTCGCCGCGGTGATCTACCTGGTGACCACGAGCGTGTGGTCGGCGGTCGAGCAGGCGGTGCTTCGCCGCCCGCAGGCGGTCCGGGCCCAGGCTGAGCGGTAACGCGGATCAGCGACCGGCGGTCACCGACCGCCGGTCGTCGCGCTCCCGGCGTCGCCTGAGCTTACGGATCACCCAACTGGCCACCATCACCACGAAGACCGCGACGATCGCGTAGTTGAACCAGTCGCTGTAGCGCTCGACGTCCTGCCAACGGCTCCCCAACGCGTAGCCGGCCCCGACGATGAGACCGTTCCACAGCCCGCTGCCGATCGTGGTGAGCAGGATGAACTCGCCCAGCGGCATCCGGTTGGCCCCGGCCGGCACGGAGACCAGGCTGCGGACCACCGGCACCACCCGGCCGATCAGCACCGCCCACCGGCCGTGCCGCTCGAACCAGCGGTCGGCCTTCTCCAGGTCGTCGCTGTCCACCAACGGGATGTGGTCCAGCCAGCGCTTCAGCCGCTCCTCGCCGAGCGCCGCGCCGAGCCAGTAGAGCACCAGCGCGCCGACCAGCGAACCGACCGTCGCGGCCACCACCACGACCACCACGTTGAACTGGCCCTCGTGGGCCAGGAAGCCGGCCATCGCCAACACGATCTCGCTGGGAATCGGCGGGACGATGCTCTCCAACGCCACCAGCAGCGCCACGCCCACCGGGCCCATCGCCTCGATCACCGAGGCCACCCAACCAGTCAACCCGGTGAACTCGGACGGGTCGCCACTCTGGGCGTACGCCATGGTCGTCCTTCCGGTCGGCGATCGGGGATCGGAGGGTCCTACCCCAGCCGGGCCGGTGTTACACCTGCGCTCAGTGCTCCGGGTGCAGCGCGCTGTCCGCCGGCCCCTGCCTCCAGCCAGTGAACACCACCGCCAGCCCGGCGCGGGACGGCGCGCAGCAGAACGGCCCGGACAGCGCCTCGGCCGCCGGGTCCAGCGGAGTGAGTCGGACCAGTCGCCACGGCTCCTCGTCGGCCCGGGCGCGGACGGTCAGCGCGTCGCCGGCCCGGCTGACCCGAACGGTCACCTCCCGGCCCGACCACTCCGGCACCGGCGCCACCGACCAGTCGGAGAACTCCCGGGTCACCACCGCGCCGAGTTGCGACTCGCCGTCACTCATCTCGACACCGGCCTTGGTCCAGGTCCGCTCGTCGACGCGGACGAGCACACCGGCCTGGTCGAACTGCGCGGAGAAGTCGAGCCGGAAGCTCACCTCCATGGCCACGCCCACGGGAAGAGGCGCCAACAGCGCCGGAGCGTCGTCGTGGACGAACCCGTAGCTGGTCCGCCGCCAGAGGTCGCTCCCCGCAGCCGGTTCCACGACCAGCTCACCGGCCGGGCTCTCCTCGACGCGTACCGGCGGGTGCAGCCACCTGCCCGCGGACCAGTCCATCGGTTCGCTCGGCGGCACGAGGTCGTTTCCCATGACCGGCACGATAACCAAGGGTTTGCCGCGCTGATCGTTCGGAGATGTTCCTCCGGCATGGGTGACCGTTGGTATTCCGAAGCCGTCGTCTACTGCCTCGACATCGACACGTACGCCGACTCCGACGGCGACGGGGTAGGTGACATCCGTGGGCTGATCGGGAGACTGGACTATCTGGCCCGCCTCGGGGTGACCTGCCTGTGGCTGCACCCGATCCACCCGTCGCCCAACCGTGACGACGGCTACGACGTCACCGACTTCTACAACGTCGACCCGCGCTTCGGCACCCTGGGCGACTTCGCCGAGCTGCTGCACCAGGCGCAGAACCGGGGCATCCGGGTGATCATCGACCTGGTGGTCAACCACACCTCCGACGAGCACCCGTGGTTCCAGTCCGCCCGTTCCTCGCCGGACTCGCCGTACCGGGACTGGTTCGTCTGGTCCGACACCGAGCCGGACGACCGGCACCAGGGCATGGTCTTCCCCGGCGAGCAGAACGAGACCTGGAGCTACGACCGCACCGCCAAGGCGTGGTTCTACCACCGGTTCTACAAGTTCCAGCCGGACCTCAACTTCGCCAACGCGCAGGTCCGGGCCGAGGTCAAGAAGATCATGTCGTTCTGGCTCCAGCTCGGCGTCTCCGGCTTCCGGATGGACGCGGTGCCGTTCATCATCGAGCTGACCGAGCCGGGCAACCCGAACTCTCCGAAGGACTTCGAGTTCCTCACCGAGATGCGCCAGCACGTGCAGTGGCGCCGCGGCGACGCGGTCCTGCTGGCCGAGGCGAACGTCGAGCCGGACCAGCTACCGACGTTCTTCGGCGACGCCAGCGGTTCCGGGAACCGGATCCACATGCTCTTCGACTTCATGCTCAACGGTCGGCTCATGCTCGCCCTCGCCAGGCAGGACCCGGAGTCGCTTATCGAGGCGCTGCGCGACACCCCGAAGCTGCCGGTCGGCGGGCAGTGGGCCACCTTCCTGCGCAACCACGACGAGATCGACCTGTCCCGGCTCACCACCGAACAACGCAACCAGGTGTACGCGCAGTTCGGCCCGGACGAGAACATGCGCATCTACGACCGGGGCATCCGTCGTCGGTTCGCCCCGATGCTCGGCAACGACCGGCGGCACCTCGAACTGGCGTACGCCCTGCAGTTCTCGATGCGCGGCACGCCGGTGCTGCGCTACGGCGAGGAGATCGGGATGGGCGAGGACCTGTCACTGCCCGGTCGGGAGGCGATCCGTACCCCGATGCAGTGGTCGTACCAGCCGAACGCCGGCTTCTCCACGGCGGACCCGGAGAAGCTGGTCCGCCCGGTGATCGACAAGGGTGAGTTCGGCTACCAGAACGTCAACGTCACCGCCCAGCGGAGCGACCCGAAGTCGCTGCTCGCCTGGTTCGAGCGCATGATCCGTACACTGCGCGAGGCCCCCGAGATCGGCTCCGGCTCGACCACCCACATCGACGTGGCGGTGCCGCCCGGCGTGCTCGCGCACCGGGCGGACGGGCCGACCGGGACCATGGTGTTCCTGCACAACCTGGGCACCGACGACGTCGAGGTGGACCTGAGCAGCCTCGAACCGGAGGCCGACCTGCCGATCGACGTGCTCTCCGACCGCGGCTACGGCGAGCTGGGCAAGCTCGGCGCGGTGAAGGTCTCCGGGCACGGATACCGGTGGATTCGCCTATGCCGAGGGGCGGCCTGTTGACGTTAAGCTCCTCCGATCGACCCCAAGTTACCCGGAGGTAATCATGTCGGAGGAGCCCCGCGTCGCCATCGTCACCGGCGCCGCACGCGGTATCGGTGCGGCCACCGCCCGGCGGCTGGCCGCCGACGGCATGGCCGTCGCCGTGGTCGACATCGAGGAGGCGGCCACGAAGGAGACGGTGGACGCCATCGCCGCCGCCGGTGGCCGGTCGCTCGGCGTGGGCGCCGACGTCTCCGACCGGGACCAGGTGGAGGCGGCCGTGGAGCGGATCGCCACAGAGTTGGGCGCGCCCACCGTCCTGGTCAACAACGCCGGTGTGCTGCGCGACAACCTGCTCTTCAAGATGACCAGCGCCGACTGGGACACCGTGATGGGCGTGCACCTGCGCGGTGCGTTCCTGTTCAGCCAGGCCGCGCAGAAGCACATGGTGGACCGCAAGTGGGGTCGCATCGTCAACCTCTCGAGCACCTCCGCGCTGGGCAACCGGGGCCAGGCGAACTACGCCGCCGCCAAGGCCGGCCTGCAGGGCTTCACCAAGACGCTCGCCATCGAGCTGGGGCCGTTCGGGGTGACAGTGAACGCCGTCGCACCCGGCTTCATCGTCACCGACATGACCGCGGCCACCGCCGCCCGGATGAAGGTCGACTTCGACGACTTCCAGAAGCACGCCGCCGCGGAGATCCCGGTGCGTCGTCCGGGGCGGCCGGAGGACGTCGCGCACACCATCTCGTTCCTGACGAGCGAGGGTGCGGGATTCGTCTCCGGCCAGGTCATCTACGTCGCCGGCGGCCCACGGGACTGACTCGTACCCTCGGCCGGGGCGTTCCCTCGTGCAGGGAGCGCCCTCGCCGCCGGGTCAGGCGGGGTCGCGGCGGGTGCGCCAGAGCCAGATCAGGCCGAGTACCGGCAGCACCAGCGGGATGTAGCCGTACCCGCTGCCGAACTGCGACCAGACCGTCTCGTCCGGGAAGAGGTCCTTGTCGACCAGGCTCAGGATGCCGACCGCGACCACACCGACCAGCTCCACGGAGCAGCAGGCCAGCGCCACCCGTCGGCCGGTGTGCCCGGCCCGGGCCAGCCCCACCGCCGCCACGATGTAGATGAGCGCGGCCAGCGCGGACAGCAGGTACGCCACCGGGGCCTCGTCGAACTTGGTCGCGATCTGCAGACCCGCCCGGCTCGTCGCGGCGATGGCGAAGAGCAGGTAGACCGCGATCAGCAGTCGGCCAGGGCCGGAGTTCGTGCGACGCCGAGCCGGTTCGGACTCAACCACCGAGCACCTCCCAGGTCTGCTGCAACCGGACCACCACCACCGGGGTCACCAGGCAGACCGCACACACGATGGCCGAGCCCCACCGGGTCGGCTCCATCCGGGCCAGCACCCAGGCCAGCGGCGGCAGGCAGACCAGCGTGACCAGGTAACCGAAGAAGGCCCCGGGCTCACCGGGCCGGTCCCCGCCGCCCACCGCGACGAGCGCCAGCACGCCCAACACGAGCAACGACACCTCGAGTACGGCCAGACCGACGAACTGCACCCGGTCCGGTGGTCGTTGACGCACCGCCACCACCAGCGCCCACGCCGCGACGAGCAGCGACAGCACGATCGACACCGTCGCGACGATCCCGTCCACCGGTGAGTCGACGCCCACGCCGGTCACCGGGCCCACCCGGTCGTTGCCTCGGTCACCGGCACAGCCTACTAACCGTCGTAGTAATGGGTTGACCCTGCCTCGCTGCCGCTGCCGCTGCCGCTGCCGCTGCCGCTGCCGCGCCGCCGGACGTGGGCGGCCGGCGGGGCGACAGGCACCGACCGGAACACGGCCACGCCGGGTGGCACAGGACGTGAGCTGCTCCGGTTGGTCGACCCGCCGCCGATGCCCCTGGTGGGGCGACTAGCGTGGATCACGTCCGTGGCGTCGTCACGGCGGCGGGAAAAGCGGAGGTACACGTGCTGCGGTTCGGCTTGTTCGGCACCGGTCACTGGGCGATCGAGACGCACGGGAAGGCGTTGCACGCACACCCGGACGCGGAGTTGGTCGGGGTGTGGGGGCGTAACCCGGAGCGCGCCGCCGCGCTGGCCGAACGGTACGGGGTGCCCGCCTTCGCCGATGTCGACGCGCTGGTCGAGCAGTGCGAGGCGGTCGCCGTCGCGCTGCCGCCGGACGTCCAGGCCGACATCGCGGTGCGGGCCGCCTCCGCCGGACGGCACCTGCTGTTGGACAAGCCGCTGGCGCTCAGCGTGGCAGACGCCGACCGGGTGGTGGCCGCCGCCGAGCAGTCCGGGGTCGCCTCGGTCGTCTTCTTCACCCAGCGCTTCCAGCCGAACGTGACCGCGTTCCTCGCCGCTACCGCTGCCGCCGGGGGTTGGCAGCACGGCCGCACCACCGCGTTCGCCTCGATCTTCCAGGAGGGCAGCCCGTACGGCGGTTCGTTGTGGCGCCGGGAGCACGGCGCGCTCTGGGACATCGCCCCGCACGCGCTCTCCATCCTCCTTCCCGTGCTGGGCCAGGTCACCCAGGTGGCGGCGATGGACGGGCCCAGTGGCATGGTGCACCTGCTGCTCACCCACGAGGGCGGTGCCACGAGCAGCGCCTCGCTCTCCCTGGACGCCCCGACCGAGTCGATGACCAGGGAGTTCGTGTTCTACGGCGAGAACGGCATCGAGAACGTCCCGTTCGGCGAGAACGACGCCGCGACGGCGTTCGGCGTCGCCATCGACCAGCTGATCGAGCAGGTGCGGGCCGGTACGCGGGACCACCGCTGCGACGTCCGCTTCGGCCGCGAGGTCGTCGGCATCATCGCCGCCGCCGAAACCGCCCGCGCCGAATCCCGCACCGTTCCCCTCCCAGCCTGACCCACCCCCACCCCCACCCCCGCCCCACCCTGCGGTGATCAAGAGGTTTGCGTCAGGTGGCACGGCGTGTCGTGACGCAAACCTCTTGATCACCGAGTGAACGGGGCGGTGGTGGCGCGGGGTCGGTGGTGGGGTGGGCTGGCGGTGGGGGTCGGCGTGTCGGCTCGCGGTTTGTCGCAGTGGCGGCCGGGTAGCCGCTGGCATGCTGGTTCAGCGGCTCGGCGCGCCGAGCGATTTCGACCCGTTGCTGGAGCGCGTCCGGGACGCCCGGGTGGTGATGATCGGCGAGTCCACCCATGGCAGTTTCGACTACTACCGGTTGCGAGAGCAGCTCACCCGTCGGTTGATCGCGGAATGCGGTTTCTCCTTCGTCGCCGTGGAGGGTGACTGGCCGGACTGTGATCGGGTGCACCGTTCGGTGACCGCCGCGCCGGGTGGCGCGCTCGAACCGCAGCTCGCGCTCGACCAGTTCGAGCGGTGGCCGACGTGGATGTGGGCCAACGCCGAGGTGAGCCGGTTCACCCGTTGGATGCGGGCCTGGAACCTGGAGCGGCCGGAGGATCAACGGGCCGGGTTCCACGGGCTCGACGTGTACAGCCTCTGGGAGTCGATGCAGGCGATCTTCGACTACCTGGGGGAGGAGGACCCGAAGTCGCTGGAGGCGGCGCAGGACGCGTACCGCTGCTTCGAGCCGTACGGCAAGAGGGTCGAGGAGTACGGCGCAGCCTCCAGGTTCGTCTCCGCCCGGTGCGAGGAGGAGGTGGTCCGGCTCCTCGCCCGGACCCGCGAGCACGCCCTCTCCGACGGTCCGGATCGGTTCTCGGCCTGGCAGAACGCGGAGGTGGTGGCCGGCGCGGAGCGGTACTACCGGGCGATGGTGGCCGGCGGGCCGGAGTCGTGGAACATCCGCGACACCCACATGCAGGACACCCTGGACCGGCTGCTGGACCGGTACGGACCGGACGCCCGGGGGATCGTCTGGGCGCACAACACACACGTCGGGGATGCCCGGGCCACCGACATGGCCGCCGACGGGATGGTCAACATCGGCCAGTTGGCCCGGGAACGGCACGGCGAGGACGCGGTGGCCCTGATCGGCTTCGGTAGTTACCGGGGCACGGTGATCGCCGCTCCCCGCTGGGGTTCGCCGCCCGAGGCGATGGTGGTGCCTCCGGCCCGGGAGGGGTCGATCGAGCGGCGGTTGCACGAGCTGATGCCGGAGCAGGCGGTCCTGATCTTCGGTGGCGACGACCAGCCCGGCTGGGTCACCGACACCACGGACCATCGGGCGATCGGAGTCGTCTACGACCCGTCGTTCGAGTCCTGGGGCAACTACGTGCCGACCCGCCTGGGTGACCGTTACGACGCCTTCATCTGGTGCGACGAGACGACCGCCCTGCACCCGCTACCGGTCCCGGGGGTCCCCGGCGAGATGGAGACGTACCCCGCTGGTGTCTGACCGGGGTCCGTGAACGCGACGGAGGTGCGGCGCCCGGCGGGCACCACACCTCCGTCGAGGAGCGGTCAGACGTGCGTCGGGGCGCGGTCCTCGATCTGGGCGCGCAGGCCCTCGCCCTCGATGTCGACGTTCGGCAGGGCGCGGTTCAGCCAGCGCGGGAGCCACCAGGCGCGGTCGCCGAGCAGTGACATCACCGCCGGGACGATGGTCATCCGGACCACGAACGCGTCGATGGCGACGCCGATGGCGAGCGCGAAGCCCATCGACTTGATCACCGGGTCCTCCAGGAAGACGAAGCCCCCGAAGACCGAGATCATGATCAGCGCGGCGGCGGTGACGACCCGTGCGCCGTGCCCCATGCCGCTGATGGTGGCCTGGCGGGCCGACTCACCGTGGACGAAGTCCTCCCGCATCCGGGACACCAGGAAGACCTCGTAGTCCATCGCGAGCCCGAACAGGATGCCGATGAGCAGGATCGGCAGGAAGCTGATCAGAGGGCCCGGCGTGTCCAGGCCGACCAGGTCGGCGAGGTGTCCCTGCTGGAAGACCGCCACCGTGATGCCGAACGTGGCGGCGACGGTGAGCAGGAAGCCCAGCGCGGCCTTGACCGGCACCAGCAGCGAGCGGAACACCAGCATCAGCAGCAGCACCGAGAGCCCGACCACCAGCAACAGGTAGACCGGCAGCGCGTCGGAGAGCTTCTCGGAGACGTCGATGCCGATCGCCGTGACGCCGGTGAGCAGTACGTCCGCGTCACGGATCCCGCTCACCGAGTCGCGGATGTCATGCACCAGGGTCTCGGTGGCCTCGTCGGTCGGGCCGGTCTTCGGCACCACGCCGAGCAGCGCGGTCCGACCGTCCGGGCTGAGCTGCGGCGGGGACACCGCGAGGACGTTCTCGGTGCGCTGCAGCAACGCGGTCACCTGCGGCACGGCGGCCGAGGTGGCCTGCGGTGTGTCACCGGCGACCACCACCGCGAGTCGGCCGGTGAAGCCCGCTCCGAAGCCCTCGACGGTCAGGTCGTTCGCCACCCGGGCGGGTGAGCCGACGGCGGCCGTCGCGGCGCCCGGTAGCGCCAGCCGCATGTCCGGCGTGGGCAGCGCGAGCAGGCCCAGGCCGAGCAGACCGACCAGGATGACGGGTACGCGGAACCGGGTGACCATCCGCGCCCAGCGGAAGCCGAACCGGTTGCGATCTTCGGGAGTGGTCGTCTCCGCTGCCGGCCGGTCGGTGACGTCCGTGTCGTCCTCGTCGGCGGCGGTGCCGTCGGCGGTGGGAACGGCGCGCAGCCGGCGGGGGAGCACCCGGCGTCCGGCGAAGCCGAGCAGTGCCGGCTGGAGGGTGATCGCGACGAGTACCGCGACGGTGACCGTGCCGGCGGCGGCGAGACCCATCACGGTGAGGAACGGGATGTTCACCACGGCGAGCCCGGCCAGCGCGATGACGACTGTGGCACCGGCGAAGACCACTGCGGAACCGGCGGTGCCCACGGCACGGCCGACCGCCTCCTCGGGGGACAGGCCGTCGAGCAGGTTCTGTCGGTGCCGGGAGGTGATGAACAGCGAGTAGTCGATGCCGACCGCGAGGCCGAGCATCAGCGCCAGGATCGGGGCGGTGCTGGTCAGTTGGATCGCGCCGCTGAGCGCGAACAGACCGGCCATCCCGACGCCCACGCCGATCAGCGCGTTGAGCATGGTCATGCCGGCGGCGACCAGGGAACCGAACGTGATGATCAGGACGATCGCGGCGACCAGTACGCCGAGCGCCTCGGTTGAGCCGATCTCCGGCTCGCCGCCGAGCACCTCGCCGCCCGGGGCGACCTGCCAACCCTGTGCCTTCGCCGCCGAGCCCACCTGCTCGTACGCGGTGCGCTGGGCGTCGGTCACGTCGTCCCCGCCGGACGCGAACTGGACCTGGACCAGCGCGTACCGGCCGTTGGGTGTGACGGCGCCGACCTGGAACGGGTCGACGGCGCCGACCACGCCGGGCAGTGTGGAGGCCTGCTGGACCAACTCCCGCACCACGGCCTGGCCCTGCGGGGTGGCCAGTTGGCCGTCGGCCGGTGCCTTGACCGTGATGGTGCCGGTGGCGCCGCTGGCCGCGGGGAACTGCTCCGCGAGCAGGTCGAGCGCGCGTTGGCTCTCGGTGCCGGGCATGGTGAAGTTGCTCGCCGTCGGGCCGCGCAGGGTCGCCGCGGCCAGGCCGGCGACGACGAGTACGACGAGCCAGAGCGCGACGACGAGCCGTCGCCGGCGCAACGCGCCCCGGCCGAGCCGGTAGAGCAGGGTGGCCATCAGGAGTCCTTGTCCTCGGTCGTGGGTGGTTGGGGCAGGGGAACGGCGACGGGCTCGACGGCCCGCCGGACGAGAGTGAGCAGGGCGGGGCGTAGTTCGTCGTCGGGGATGTCCACGAACTCGGCGCACGCCTCGGAGATGCCGGCGAGCAGCACCAACGCGGCGATCCGGGCACCCGGCCGGTCGGAGTGACCGGCCAACGCGTCCCGCAGTCGGTCGGAGATCTGCTGGATGTGCGCGAAGGCCGGCTGGCACAGCAGTTCCGGGAATTCGCCGCGGAGTACCGCGATCTCGCGCCGGAACCGGACCGCGAGGTCGACGAAGCCCTGTGCGGCGACCTCCTGCGCGGCCGCTCCGGTCAGGCCGGTGAGCTGGTCGTCGAGGTCCCGCAGCACCCCGATCGCTGGGGCCATCAGCTCGGCGAGCAGGGCTTCCTTGTTGGCGAAGTGGTAGAGCACGGTGGCCTTGGAACAGCCGACCTCACGGGCGATGTCCTGCAGCGAGGTGCCCCGGTAGCCGGTCACCGCGAACCGCCGCGCCGCCGCAGCGAGAATCTCACCGTGCGTGTCGGACACCGCTCTGACCATGGTCGGTCCACCTCCCGCAAACCAGCATGCCTGACCGATCGGTCAGACCCTGACCGATCGGTCAGAGGAAAGCGGTGGCGTTCACCACACAGCGGTCGGGTTTATCCGGCGTGCTCGGCGTCGTACCTGGTCCGCGCCTCGGCGATGGCCCGGCGGTGCCGCTCGGCCCAGCTCGTGAGTGCCACCAACGACTCGTAGAGCTCCAGTGCCATCGGGGTCGCCGTGTACTCGACCTTGGGCGGGACGGTCGGATAGACCGTGCGGTGGAGCAGGCCGTCCCGTTCCAGGTTGCGCAGCGTCAGCGTGAGCATCCGCCGACTGATCCCCTCGACGTTGCGCTCCAGCTCGGTGAAGCGCACCGGGCCGTGCGAGGCGGACACCAGGATGCTGATGCTCCACTTGCCGCCGACCCGGTCGAGCACCTCGCGGACGGTGCACGCGCGGGCCTGGCCCGGGGTGAACGGCACGTTCTCGGCCGCGCAGGTCAACTCGGCCTCGACCTGCGCGGACACATCGCTGTTCCTCTGGGACACAACAGTGCCTCCTTCCGCTCCGGCTCATGGTCACAGACGATGACCTCGGTAACAAACCGTGCACCAAGGAGGAGCGTCGTGGAGCGTGTCGTCCCATCCCGCTGGCCGGCCCTGCTGGTTCTCTGCGCCGGCAGTCTGATGATCATTCTGGATGGCACCGTCGTCGCGGTGGCGCTGCCCGCCGTACAACGGGACCTGGGTTTCACCGCTGCCGGCCTGGCCTGGGTGGTCAACGCCTACCTGGTCGCGTTCGGCGGGCTGCTGCTGCTCGCCGGACGCCTCGGCGACCTGCTCGGCCGGCGGACGGTCTTCCTGGCCGGCGTCGCGCTGTTCACCCTGTCCTCGCTCGCGTGCGCGGTCGCCAGCGGGCCGGCCCTGCTGGTCGGCGCGCGCTTCGGGCAGGGCGTCGGTGGCGCCCTGGCCATGGCGGTCAGCCTCGGCATGATCGTCCGGCTCTATCCCGAGCCGGCCGAGCGGGCCCGGGCCATCGCCGTGTTCAGCTTCACCGGCGCGGCCGGCGCGTCGGTCGGCACGGTCGCCGGTGGGGTGCTCACCGACGTTGCGGGCTGGCGGTCGATCTTCCTGGTCAACGTGCCGATCGGGGCGGTCATCCTGCTCGCCGCCGTCCGCCGGCTCCCCGCCGAACGGGGCATCGGCCTGCGGGCCGGCCTGGACGTGCCCGGCGCGCTGCTCGCCACCGCCGGCCTGATGGCCGCCGTACTGGGCATCGTGGGCACCGCCGAGCACGGCTGGACCGGCGCCCGCACCCTCGCTACCGCAGTGCTCGCGGCGCTGCTGCTCGGCGGATTCGCCGCACGCCAGCGGGTGGCGGCCATTCCACTGCTGCCGCCCCGGGTGCTGCGCGTCCCGGGTCTGGTGGCGGCGAACGCGGTGCAGTTCCTCATGGTCTCCGCGTACTTCGGTTTCCAGTTCCTGCTCGCCGTGGAGCTGCAGGTGGTGCTCGGGCTGGACGCGTCGGCCACCGGCTGGGCCTTCCTGCCCACCCCGGTGATGATCGCGGTGGTGTCGCTCGGCATGGCCGGCCGGCTGATCGCCCGCTGGGGTGCCCGGGCGGTGCTCCTGACCGGGCTCGGCCTGGCGACCGTCGGTTTCCTACTGCTCGCCCGGCTCCCCGCCGACGGCTCCTACGCGGTGGACGTACTCCCCGCGATGTTGATCTTCGGTTTGGCGGGCGGCCTGACCCTGCCGGCGGTCACCACCCTGGCCATGGCCGGCGCGACCGATACGGACGCCGGGCTCGCCTCCGGCCTCGCCAACACCACCCAGCAGGTCGGCGGCGCGGTCGGCCTGGCCCTGCTGGCCACGCTGGCGGCCAGTCGCAGCGATGCCCTACGGGCCGCCGGCTGGGCCGATACCGCCGCGCTCGCCGGCGGCTACCGGACCGCGTTCGCCGTGGCCGCCGGGCTGGTGGTCGCCGCGCTGCTGGTGGCGGTGACGACACTGCCCCGGCGCTCGGCCGGGTCGTCGCCGGCCGCCGAGCCGTCGGGCCCGGCCGCGACGAGCACCGACATCGATCGGCAGGTCCGGTTGACCGACGGCACCGGGGCCGGGAGGGTGGTCGGGTGAGCGAGGCTGACGAGACCCGGGACGGCGTGGCCCTGACCAATCTGGACCAGCCGCTGTCCGACCGCGACGACGCGACGAAGCGTGACCTGGTCGACTACCTCGACGCGGTGCACGACCGCATCGTCCCGCACCTGCGGGGCCGGCCGCTGTCGGTGATCCGGGTCCGCCCCGGCCAGCCACCGTTCATGCAGAAGAACCTGCCCCGCTACACCCCGGACTGGGTGCGCCGGGCAGCGGTCTGGGCGGAGGCGTCGCACCGGGAGATCTCGTACGCCCTCTGCGACGACCGGCGCACCCTGCTCTGGTTCGCCAACCAGCGGGCGGTGGAGTACCACCCGACACTGGCCACCGCCGAGGACCTGCACCGTCCGACCCATCTGGTGCTCGACCTGGACCCGCCGGAGGGCGACGGGTTCCGTGCGGCGGTCGGCGCGGCCCTGCTGGTCCGGCAGGCGCTCGCCGACGCCGGCCTGGCCGGTGCGGTCAAGACCAGCGGGGCCAAGGGGGTGCACGTCTTCGTCCCGGTGGCCGACGGACCCACGGCGGAGGAGCTGGCCGCCGCCACCCGAGCGCTCGCCGTCCGCGCCGAGCGGCTCGACCCGACGCTGGCCACCACGGCCTACATCAAGGAGGACCGGGGCGGCCGGGTCTTCGTCGACGCCACCCGCGCGGGCGGGGCGACGGTGGCCGCCGCGTACAGCCCCCGGCTGCGCCCCGGGATGCCGGTCTCGTTCCCGGTCGACTGGTCCGACCTGACCGAGGTGACCCCCGCCGACTTCACCATCCGGACCGCGCCGACGCTGCTCGCCGGCGCCGACCCGTGGGCCGCGCTGATGCCGGCCCCGCAGTCACTCCCCGCCGACCTGGTCGCCGAGGGCCGGACCATCCCGGTGGCCCGGGTGCAGGCCATGCACGAGGGGAAGCGCCGCGCCCGTGCCCGCCGCGAGGCCGGCTGACCAGGCTCGTCGGCCCCCGCTCGCGCCCGGCGAGCGGCAGATTGTCGGTGGGTTGTGGCACGATTTCCCAGGTGAGCAGCAAAGCCGACGCGACCCAGCGCCTCGCCGACCTGGCCCGGCTGCGCCGGGTCCGGGACCGGATCGACCGGGAGTACGCGTCTCCGCTGGACGTCGAGGCGCTCGCCCGTGGCGCCCACATGTCGGCGGGGCACCTCAGCCGTGAGTTCCGGCTCGCCTACGGCGAATCTCCGTACAGCTACCTCATGACACGGCGCATCGAGCGGGCGATGGCGCTGCTGCGTCGTGGCGACCTGAGCGTCACCGACGTCTGTTTCACGGTCGGCTGTTCGTCGTTGGGCACCTTCAGCACCCGCTTCACCGAGTTGGTCGGGGTGCCGCCCAGCGTCTACCGGCGTCAGGCGGCGCAGGCGACCGCGGGGATGCCGTCGTGCGTGGCGAAGCAGGTGACCAGACCGGTCAGGAATCGAGAAGCGCGGGTCACTGCCCCGCAACTAGCGTGATCGCCATGGACATCACCATTCATTCCAGCTTCCTCCCGCACACCGATCCGGACGCCTCCCTGGCCTTCTACCGCGACATCCTCGGCTTCGAGGTCCGCCTCGACGTCGGTTACGAGGGGATGCGCTGGATCACGGTCGGGCCGGTGGGCCAGCCCAGCACGGCCATCGTCCTGCACCCGCCGACCGCCAACCCGGGCATCACCGACGCCGAGCGGCAGACCATCCTCGAACTCATGGCCAAGGGCAGCTACTTCGGTGTCAACCTGGCCACCCCCGACCTGGACGCCACGTTCGCGAAGCTGGAGTCCAGCGACGCCGAGGTCGTCCAGGAGCCGACCGAGCAGCCGTACGGCGTACGCGACTGCGCCTTCCGGGACCCTGCGGGCAATATGATCCGCATCCAGGAAGCGCGCTGAGTCGTCCGGCCCGACAGATGGAGACACGATGAGCACGGCCCCCCAGCCGTCCGCGCCGCACGTTGCCGACAGCCACGATCTGATCCGTGTGCAGGGCGCGCGGGTCAACAACCTCAGGGACGTCAGCGTCGAGATCCCGAAGCGGCGGCTGACGGTGTTCACGGGTGTCTCCGGCTCCGGCAAGAGCTCGCTGGTGTTCGGCACCATCGCCGCCGAGTCGCAGCGGATGATCAACGAGACGTACAGCGCGTTCGTGCAGGGCTTCATGCCGACACTGGCGCGGCCCGAGGTCGACCTGCTGGACGGTCTGACCACCGCGATCATCGTGGACCAGGAGCGGATGGGGGCCAACTCCCGGTCCACCGTCGGCACCGCCACCGACGCCAACGCGATGTTGCGCATTCTGTTCAGCCGGCTCGGGCAGCCGCAGATCGGCTCGCCCAACGCGTACTCCTTCAACGTCCCCTCGGTGAAGGCGACCGGCGCGATCACCGTCGACCGTGGCGCTGGCAAGACGAAGACCGAGAAGGCGACCTTCACCCGTCTCGGCGGCATGTGCCCGCGGTGCGAGGGCATGGGCGCGGTCACCGACATCGACCTGTCCGCGCTGTACGACGACAGCCTCTCGCTCAACGAGGGCGCGATCACGATCCCGGGCTACAGCATGGAGGGCTGGTACGGCCGGATCTTCCGTGGCTGCGGCTACTTCGACCCGGACAAGCCGATCGGCAAGTTCACCAAGCGGGAGCAGCACGACCTGCTCCACCGCGAGCCAACCAAGATCAAAATCGATGGCATCAACCTGACGTACGCGGGCCTCATCCCGTCGATCCAGAAGTCCTTCCTCTCCAAGGACATCGACGCCTTGCAGCCGCACATCCGCGCCTTCGTGGAGCGGGCGGTGACCTTCACGACCTGCCCCGAATGTGCCGGCACCCGGCTCAGCAAGGAGGCCCGGTCGTCGAAGATCAAGGGGAAGAACATCGCCGACGCGTGCGCGATGCAGATCAGCGACCTGGCGGCCTGGGTGCGCGGGATCAAAGAGCCGTCGGTGGCCCCGTTGCTGGCCGGCCTGCAACACCTCCTCGACTCGTTCGAGGAGATCGGGCTGGGCTACCTGTCGCTCGATCGACCGTCGGGCACCCTCTCCGGCGGTGAGGCGCAGCGCACCAAGATGATCCGCCACCTCGGTTCGTCGCTCACCGACGTCACCTACGTCTTCGACGAGCCGACGATCGGGCTGCACCCGCACGACATCCAGCGGATGAACGAGCTGCTGCTCCAGCTACGCGACAAGGGCAACACCGTGCTGGTCGTGGAGCACAAGCCGGAGGCCATCGCCATCGCCGACCACGTCGTCGACCTCGGGCCCGGCGCCGGCACCGACGGTGGCACCGTCTGCTACGAGGGCAGCCTGGACGGCCTACGCGCCAGCGGCACCATCACCGGCCGCCACCTCGACGACCGGGCAGCCCTCAAGGAACAGGTACGCACACCCACCGGCAAGCTGGAGATCCGCGGCGCGACGGCCAACAACCTCCGGGACGTCGACGTCGACGTGCCGCTCGGCGTGCTCGTCGTCGTGACCGGTGTCGCCGGCTCCGGCAAGAGTTCCCTGGTGCACGCGTCGATTCCCCCCGGCGCGGGCGTGGTGTCGATCGACCAGGGCGCGATCCGTGGCTCGCGGCGGAGCAACCCGGCCACGTACACCGGGTTGCTGGACCCGATCCGCAAGGCGTTCGCGAAGGCCAACGGTGTGAAGCCGGCACTGTTCAGCGCCAACTCCGAGGGTGCCTGCCCGAGTTGCAACGGCGCCGGTGTCATCTACACCGACCTGGGGATGATGGCCGGTGTCGCCGCCCCCTGCGAGGACTGCGAAGGAAAGCGGTTCCAGGCGTCGGTGCTGGAATACCGGCTCGGCGGTCGCGACATCAGCGAGGTGCTCGCGATGTCCGTGACGGAGGCGGAGAAGTTCTTCGGCGCCGGCGAGGCCCGTACGCCGGCCGCACACGCCATCCTCGACCGACTCGCCGACGTCGGGCTCGGCTACCTCAGCCTGGGTCAACCGCTCACCACCCTCTCCGGCGGCGAGCGGCAACGACTCAAGCTGGCCACCCACATGGCCGAGAAGGGCGGCATCTACGTTCTCGACGAGCCGACCACCGGTCTGCACCTGGCCGACGTCGAGCAGTTGCTCGGCCTGCTCGACCGCCTCGTCGACTCCGGAAAGTCGGTGATCGTCATCGAGCACCACCAGGCGGTCATGGCACACGCCGACTGGATCATCGACCTCGGCCCGGGTGCCGGTCACGACGGTGGTCGGATCGTCTTCGAGGGCACCCCCGCCGACCTCGTCGCCGGCCGATCCACCCTGACCGGCGAGCACCTGGCGACGTACGTCGGCGGCTGACGGCCTCCGGTTCAGGCGGCTGGCGGTCGGGTTCGCTCTGCCGTCCTGGTCGCGAGGGCTCCGCAGGTAACGGCAATCAACCCGAGGGCGATCGTGGTCGGGGTGACGTACCCGGGCACCGACGAGGTGACGTACGACCCGCCGCCGCTGAGGTGGCACTCGAAGTGGAGCGGAAGGAAGCTGACGTCGTACCCGTCGACCATGCTTGCCACCTGCGGCCCGACCTCCCGGCAGGGTTCGATCGGGAAGGAGCCGGCACCGCCGTCCTCCGCCCGCATCACCGCGTAGCCGAGGTTGAGCAGACCCCACGTGTACACGGCGACGGTCCCCGCACCGACGAGGAGCGCTGCGGCCCGCAGCCGCCCCGACCTCCGGAACACCGCGCGCAGCCCACGAACGGTGAGGACCGTCGCGATGACGGCTCCGACCAGCGCGGCGAGGAGCAATCCGAGAAACAGCATGACGACATTCTTGATCTTGTCTGGCAGCGGATGCAAAAGCCGGGCGCGGGGAGCCAACATGGTCCTGCGCCCGGTGAGGGTTTTCCTGGTGCCCCCGGCCAGCAGCGCGCACCGATGAGGTTCTCGCGCAGCGCCCGTCTGTACGTATGAGATCGACTTACGAGAGGCTGGCATGATGCGGAAACTGACCTTCGGCATGAACGTGACCCTGGACGGCTACATCGCCGCGCCCGGCGACGACCTCGGCTGGAGTGGGGGTGAGGGACCGGACTCGTCGTCGAGCGACGAGCTGTTCCAGTGGTGGTCCGACCGGGTGGGGGCGACGGGCCTGGCGCTGTATGGGCGCAAGCTGTGGGAGGCGATGAGTTCCCACTGGCCGACCGCCGACCAGCGGCCCGGCGCCACCCCGGCGGAGATCGAGTTCGCCGGCCGCTGGCGGGACATGCCGAAGGTGGTGTTCTCCTCGACGATCGACAAGGTCGACTGGAACACCCGTCTGGTCACCGGCGACGCGGTCGCCGAGATCACCCGGCTCAAGGCGGAGACCGGCGGCCCGATGGACATCGTCGGCGCGACGCTCGCCGGGGCGGCCATGCGGGCCGGGCTGATCGACGAGTACGTGCTGGTCACATACCCGGTCCTGGTGGGCGGCGGCACGCCGTTCTTCACGGACCTGGACAGCTGGGTGAACCTGAACCTGGTGGAGGCGCGGACGTTTCCCGGCGGCGTGGTGCTGACCCGATACGAGACGAGGCGATGAGCACGGGCCAGTTGCTCGGTTCGTGAGGCCGGGTCGACATCCTTCCTGACGTTCTTCGGGCATCACGATGCCCCGCCGGCAACGCCGGCGGGGCGGTGGTGTTCGCCTGACGCCGGCCGTGGCGCTGGACCTCGTCGACGACGGGGAATTGCCCGATCACAGTGTCGGGGGCATGTCCAGCCATGGTTTGTCGGTGGCGTCGAATCCGGTGAGCTCGGCGATCTTCCCGTCGACGATGTGCAGGACCGCGATGGTGAACAACCGGTACTCCGGGTCGTCAGGGGTGCGGAGGTATAGCGCGGCGGCGGGCATGCGGTTGACCGTCGTGGCGATACAGTGCCAGTCGTCGTAGCCGGGCTGGAAGAGCCCACCGGAGACCCAGCCGTCCACCGCGTCCTTGGCCGTGATGACCGAGGTGCCCGCCTCGGGCAGCATCACGAAGCGCAGGTCGTCGCGCAGCAGGGACATCAGCCCGTCGAGGTCGTTGCGCTCATGGGCGTCGATGTACGACTTCACCACGCCGCGCTCGCCATTCGACAGCTCGTGGGCGCCGGGCCTCCGCCAGTCGAGACGACGGTCGCGCAGCTGCTCGCGCATCGTCACGCGCGCCCGCTGCAGCGCGCTGGTCACCGATGCGATGGTCAGATCGAGGGCGTCGGCGGCCTTCGACGCCGGCCAGCCGACGACGTCGCGCAGGATGAACACCGCCCGCTGCCGCGGCGGCAGGTGCTGGACGGCGACGATGAACGCCAGCTCGATCGTCTCCCGCGCCACCACCGATTCCTGCGGGTCCTCGGGGAGCATCCGGTCGGGGTACGGCTGCAGGTACAGCACCTCGGAGCTGGAGTCCGACAGCCCGGACGGTACGGGTGTGCGGTCATTGCGCTTCTCCAGGAAGTCAAGGCAGGCGTTCGTCGCGATTCGGTACAGCCAGGTCCGCAGCGCAGCGTGGCCCTTGAACGACTCCCGCTTGTCCCACGCTCGCAGGAACGTCTCCTGCGTCATGTCCTGGGCGTCCTCGTAGTTCGCAAGCATCCGGTAGCAGTGCACCTGCAGCTCACGCCGGTGGCGTTCCGTGATGAGCGCAAACCGCGCCGTATCGCCTGAGCGAACCACCGCGATGAACGAGGCCTCGTCAGTGCCCAGCGGTCTAGCGTCGGTCATGGTCACCAATCCTTCCACCGGTGCGAGGGGGCTACCAGAACCGACGACGTGGCGGAAGAATTCTGATCGGTGAGGCCGCTGACACCGGGGCCACTTCAGCGTGCCGACATCAGGCAGGACGCCGGCCGGATGAGAGCCACACCAAGTTACGGTGGGCAGCCGCGACAGGAGCGATCCCTCCGGTCATTTGACCAAGCCTGGCTGGGCTGCGGTCGTACCGCCAGTCACCATGTGGCAGCGATCCCGGCGCGTTCCGCGCCCGTACATCGAGCCAACGCGAGGATGCCCCCAGCCGCTCGGCTGGGGGCATCCTCGAACATCTATTCGAACGCGAAACCGGCCTCTGCGATCAGTGATCGGCCGGCCACGCTGCTCGTTGGCAGTTCTGTGAGGTGCCCCCGGCAGGATTCGAACCTGCGCCCCCGCCTCCGGAGGGCGGTGCTCTATCCCCTGAGCTACGGGGGCTCAGCGACTGGAGAAGACTAGCAAACCTCCCCTCCGTACGCCGAATCGGTATCGGGTGGGCCGATCGTGTCGGCGACCGGCCCACCCAGCGACCGGCCTGCTGCCGCTTCGCCCGGTGGTCGGGCTCGTGGTTGATCCGCGCGGTGGCCGGTGTTGCTGTCGTTCCGCGCGGTGTCGGGCTGTTGCCGCTACCGCCCCGCCGGTCAGGCCGCTACCGCCCGGCCGCAACTGGGCAGCGGGTGCAGGACGATCCGACGCGGGAGACGACGCGGCCACTCGTTGCGCGGCCAGGACCCGTCCACGATCAGGTGCACGGTGCGCTCCTCCTCGCCGCTGAGCCGCAGCACGAAGTCGCGGGGGAGTGGCGGGTCCACCGTCGGCGTGGTGATCATGAAGCGCACCCGACCGCGGGACGAGACCGCCGAGATCACATCTGCTGCCGGCATGGTGCCGCGCAGTCGGACCCGACCGATCCAGTAGACCTCCGAGAGGTGCTCCTGGGCGGCCCGGGTGATCGCCGGGTACTCGCTGCGAACCCACCGCTCCACCGCGCTGACGCAGAGCCCGCAGGCGCGCTCGCGCGGCTCGCGGGGCCCCAACCCCCAGGCCCGCAGGTACGCCCCGACGGCGCCAGCGTCCAGCGGGAGGTCGAAGCGCCGCTGGATGAGCGTGGTGAGGCTCTGCCTCGTCCACAGCTCCTCGTCCAGGCCGAACTCGTCCGGGTGGACGCCCCGCAGCGCGTCGATCAGTTCGAGTTCCTGTTCGCGGCTGAGCATTCCCGGCTCGCCCTGCCGCTGTCCGCGACGGACGGCTGCCACCGCCCCGTCACCACCGATGGTGTGGCGTCGGCACCAACTGGTGACCGAACGCCGTGCGTCTCTGAGTGCAACCCCCACGTCTTGGGCAACGAGCCCGAATCGCAACTGGTCACGATATGTGGGGAGAAAACTCTCTAAGCAACGTAATCGCCTGTGCCGGCCAAAAGGCCCACAAGGGACATGTTGGGCGATACAGGGCAGGTCACCTCGGGGCGCGACTTGATCGACTCGGGTTCCCGAAACTCGGGGTGTCTCCGCGCGGTGATAGCACGGGTTCCCTGAAGCGCGAGTCGATCACGGCCGGTGGCCCGGTTCGGTGGCTTGGTTCCCGCTGGTCCGCGCCTGCTTGGTCCGGTACCCGCCGGTGGGGTGCCCGCTGGTCCGCTGCCCCGCTCCAGGTCGCCGAAATGGCGGTGTCCGGACGCCCGAACACCGCCATATCGGCAACCTGGTGTGGATCTTGCGGACCTCGGCGTCGCTGGCCTCGGCATGAGGCGGGCCCGGGGAGTGCCTGTCCGGTCGGTCAGCCCTTGGCCTGCGCCTGGAGTTGGCGGAGGTTGTTCAGCTCGGTCTGCTGGGTGGCCTTCATGGTCTTCGCCACCCGCAGCACCTCGGCGTTGTCGGTCGCGCCGAGCGCCGCGTCGATCATGTGGATGCCGCCCAGGTGGTGGTCGTACATCAGGGTGAGGAACTGTCGGTCGACCTCGATGCCCTGAGCGTTGCGCAGGGCGGTCATCTGCTGCGGCGTGGCCATCCCCGGCATCAGGCCGTCCTTGACGGTGGCACCGTCGGACATCCACGACATTGGCGGCTTCGACCCGGTCGGGCTCAGGCCCCACTCGCGTAGCCATGTCTGCATGGCACCGATCTCGCCCTGCTGCCCGGTGGCGATGTCGACGGCGATCTGCCGCACCTCGGGGAGGGTCGCCGACCGGTACGCGATCAGGCTCATCTCCACCGCCTGCGCGTGGTGGGTCGTCATGTCCCGGGCGAAGCCCGCCTCGACCGACGAGTCACCGGGCCTGGTGAGCCGGGGGGTGAGCAGGCCGCCCGCGTACCCGAGGAGCAGCCCCACCACCACCATGATGGCGAGCGCCAGCACGCCGTAGCGCGCCGCCGGGGCCCGACCGCCCTCGTCCGGGACGGTCGGGATGTCGTCGTACTCGCTGTCGGTGGTGGTGGGGGCGGTCATCGCGGTCCTTACTGGGTGGGCTGCTGCTGGAGCTCACGCGGCGTGGTGCCGGTGGCGGTGATGCCGGTGTTGCAGAGCGCCGTGGGGCCCTCGACGGAGGCGTTCACCCGCAGGTCCTTGATGAACTCGTCGATCCGCTTGTCGTCGGCGTTGTCGACCTTGAGCTGGTAGCCCCACGCCTGCAGCGAGATCGGCTTGTCCAGGCCCTCGTACGGGCTCATCAGCGTCTTCTCGACGCCGCGCACCTTGCTGGCGAGCTTGTCGACCTGGTCCTGGGGCAGGTCCGGGCGGTAGGTGATCCACACCGCGCCGTGCTCCAGGCTGTGCACCGCGTGCTCGCTGGCGATCGGGGCGTCGTAGACGTCACCCATGCAGTTCTGCCAGGCGGCGTTGTGCACCCCGCCCACCGGCGGCGAGTAGTTCCAGGTCAGCGGGCCGGACTTGTGCGACTCGTACTTCAGGCTGTCCGGGTCGGACTTGCGGATGTTGACGATGCCGTCGATGGCGTTGGCCCGCTTGTCCCACGGCTTGGAGCCCTGGAACGATGCCCAGGCGCCGTACCCGATGATGCCGGCCGCGAGCACGCCCACGGCGACGAAGAGCGCGATCGGGCCCCAGGCCCGACCCTGGCTCACCTTGACCGGGGTGACCGGCTTGCGCGGGCCCTTGCCACCTGCCCGGGGCGTGCCTGACGGCTTGCCCGCCGGCTTGCCGGAACCGGCCTTGGCGCCGGACGCCGGCCGGCCCGCGGCCGGCTTCTTGCCGGTGCTGACCACGGTCGGGCGGCGCTCAGGGCCACCCGGGGTGCTGATGCTCATCGTGCCTCGTCAAGTCGGTCGGTCAGGGGAGTGGCGGGCCGGATGACGCGCAGGGGAGCCGCCGAGTGCCCGAGTCTACCCCCGATAACATGGTTGGGTGACTCCTGCAGAACTAGCCTCGGTCGTCCTTGCCGCCGCCCACGCCGTCTTCGAGCAGCGTGGGCTCGACCGCGCCGCGCTGCCGGCGAGCACGGTGGTGGAGCGACCGCGCAACCCCGAGCACGGCGACTACGCCTCGACGCTCGCTCTGCAGTTGAGTAAGAAGGTGGGCGTTCCGCCCCGGGAGCTGGCGACTGCGCTGGCCGACGAGCTGGGTCGGGCAGCAGGTGTCAAATCGGTGGAAATCGCCGGTCCGGGCTTCCTGAACATCCGGCTCGACGCGGCCGCCGCCGGTCAGCTCGCCCGGGTGATCGTCGAGGCCGGCGCGGAGTACGGCCGCAGCGACCGGCTCGCCGGCGAGAAGATCAACCTGGAGTTCGTCTCGGCCAACCCCACCGGCCCCGTGCACATCGGCGGGGTCCGCTGGGCGGCCGTCGGCGACGCGCTGAGCCGGCTGCTGCGGGCCACCGGCGCCGACGTCGGCACGGAGTACTACTTCAACGACGCCGGTGCGCAGATCGACCGGTTCGCCCGGTCACTGCTCGCCGCCGCCAAGGGTGAGCCGGCGCCGGAGGACGGCTACGGCGGGGCGTACATCGCCGAGATCGCCACCGAGGTGCAGGCCCGCCGGCCGGAGGTGCGCTCACTCGACGACGACGCCGCCCAGGAGGTCTTCCGGGTCGAGGGCGTCGCGTTGATGTTCGACGAGATCCGCTCCTCGCTGCGTGACTTCGGGGTGGAGTTCGACACCTACTTCAACGAGAAGGACCTGCACGACCGGGGTGAGCTCGACCTGGCGTTGAACCGGCTGCGCGAGCAGGGGCACCTCTACGAGTCCGAGGGCGCGACCTGGCTGCGCACCACCGACTTCGGTGACGACAAGGACCGGGTGCTGCGCAAGTCCAACGGTGAGTGGACGTACTTCGCCGCGGACTGCGCCTACTACCTGGACAAGCGGGAGCGTGGCTTCGAGCGGGTCGTGATCATGTTGGGCGCCGACCACCACGGCTACATCGGTCGGATGAAGGCGATGGCGGCCTGCTTCGGCGACGACCCGGAGCGCAACCTGGAGATCCTCATCGGGCAGCTGGTCAACCTGCTGCGCGACGGCGCCCCGATGCGGATGAGCAAGCGGGCCGGCACCGTGATCACCCTTGAGGACCTGGTCGAGGCGATCGGCGTGGACGCCTCCCGGTACGCGTTGGCCCGCTACTCCAGCGACTCCCCGATCGACATCGACATCGAGCTGTGGACGCGAGCGACCCGCGACAACCCGGTCTACTACGTGCAGTACGTCGCCGCCCGGACGGCGGGCGTGGCCCGTAACGCCGCCGAGGTGGGGCTGGTCCCGGGTGACGCCGACGCGTTCCGTCCCGAGCTGCTCGACCACGAGAAGGAGAACGAGCTGCTCAAGGCGCTCGCCGAGTTCCCCGCGGTGGTGGCCACGGCCGCCGAGCTGCGGGAGCCGCACCGGGTGGCCCGCTACCTGGAGGAGGGCGTGGCCGCCTCCTACCACCGCTTCTACGACAACTGTCGGGTGCTGCCGCTGGGCGACGAGGACGTCACCGACCTGCACCGCGCCCGGCTGTGGCTCAACAACGCCACCCGCACGGTGATCGCCAACGGCCTGCACCTGCTCGGCGTCTCCGCCCCCGAGAGGATGTGACATGCGGGCTCACGAGGCTGGTGCGCTGCACGCGGACATCAGCAAGCAGGGGCCGGCGTGGCTGCGTACCCCGGAAGACGTGAACGCCCTGATGCCGGCGCTGTGGCCGCGCAGCGTGACGCGCGGCGCGGACGGCGCGGTCGCCGTCGCGGGCCTGAGCGTCCGCGACATCGCGGCCGAGTTCGGCACCCCGGTGTACGTCCTCGACGAGGACGACCTGCGTTCGCGCTGCCGTGACTTCCGGGCGGCCTTCCCGACCGAGGACGTCTTCTACGCGGGCAAGGCGTTCCTCTGCCGCGCGGTGGTCCGGATGATCGCCGAGGAGGGGCTGCACCTGGACGTCTGCACCGGTGGTGAGCTGGCCACCGCGTTGTCGGCCGGGATGCCGCCGGAGCGGATCGGCTTCCACGGCAACAACAAGTCGGTCGCCGAGCTGGGCCGGGCGCTGGACGCCGGGGTGGGCCGGATCATCGTCGACTCGTTCACCGAGATCGACCGGCTCACCGCGCTGGCCCGCGAGCGCGGGGTACGGCCCCGGGTGCTGGTCCGGGTGACGGTGGGCGTCGAGGCGCACACCCACGAGTTCATCGCCACCGCCCACGAGGACCAGAAGTTCGGGTTCTCGCTGGCCGGTGGTGCCGCCGCGAACGCCGCCTTCAAGATCCTCGACGAGGGTGTGCTGGAGCTGCGCGGCCTGCACTCGCACATCGGTTCGCAGATCTTCGACGCCAGCGGCTTCGAGGTCTCGGCCCGCCGGGTGCTCGCCCTGCAGGCGCAGATCCGCGACGCGCGCGGGGTGGAGCTTCCCGAGCTGGACCTGGGCGGCGGCTTCGGCATCGCCTACACCACCCAGGACGACCCGGCCACACCGCAGGATCTGGCCAAGCGGCTTCGCAAGATCGTCGATTCGGAGTGCGCGGCGGAGAACCTGGCCGTGCCGCACCTGTCGATCGAGCCGGGCCGGGCCATCGTCGGGCCGGCCGTGTTCACCCTCTACGAGGTCGGCACGGTCAAGGACCTCGACGGCATCCGGACGTACGTCAGCGTCGACGGCGGGATGAGCGACAACATCCGTACCGCCCTGTACGACGCGTCCTACTCGGCGACGCTGGCCTCGCGGGCCTCGGGCGCGCAGCCGATGCTCGCCCGCGTGGTGGGAAAGCACTGTGAGTCCGGGGACATCGTGGTGAAGGATGAATTCCTGCCCGCCGACGTGCAGCCCGGAGATCTTGTCGCGGTGCCCGGCACCGGTGCGTACTGCCGGAGCATGGCCAGCAACTACAACCATGTGCCGCGTCCACCTGTGGTCGCGGTACGCGACGGCCAGGCACGCCTGATCGTCCGGCGGGAAACCGAAGAGGACCTGCTCGCATTGGATGTTGGATGACGTCACCTGTGCGCTTGGCGCTGCTCGGCTGCGGCACGGTCGGCCAGGAGGTGGTCCGCCTGCTGCACGAGCAGTCGGCCGACCTGGCCGCGCGGATCGGCGCTCCGCTGGAGATCGCCGGCATCGCCGTGCGTCGGCTCGGCCGCGACCGGGGTGACCTGCCGGTCGACGAGGACCTGTTCACCACCGACGCGCTCGGCCTGATCAAGCGCGACGACGTGGACGTGGTGGTCGAGGTGGTCGGCGGCATCGAGCCAGCCCGAGGCTGGCTGGTCGAGGCGCTGCGCGCCGGCAAGAGCGTGGTCACCGCCAACAAGGCACTGCTCGCCGAGGACGGCGTGGCACTGCACGAGGCGGCGGCCGAGGGCGGCGGCGACCTCTACTACGAGGCGTCCGTGGCCGGGGCCATCCCGCTGCTGCGCCCGCTGCGCGAGTCGCTGCACGGGGACCGGATCAACCGGGTCACCGGCATCGTCAACGGCACCACCAACTTCATCCTCTCCGCGATGGACGCGACCGGCGCAGGCTTCGCCGAGGCACTGGAAGAGGCAACCGCACTGGGGTACGCGGAGGCCGACCCGACCGCCGACGTCGAGGGCTTCGACGCGGCGGCGAAGGCGGCGATCCTCGCCTCGCTGGCGTTCCACACCCGGGTCGGCGCGGCCGACGTGCACCGGGAGGGCATCACCGAGGTGACCGCCGCGGACATGGCCAGCGCCCAGGCGATGGGCTGCACGATCAAGCTGCTCTGCATCGCGGCCCGGGGCGTCGACCCCACCGGCCGGGAGACCGTCAGCGTCCGGGTGCACCCGGCGATGATCCCGCGCAGCCACCCGCTGGCCAGCGTCGGTGACGCGTTCAACGCGGTCTTCGTGGAGGCGGACGCCGCCGGGCAGCTGATGTTCTACGGCCGAGGTGCCGGGGGCGCGCCGACCGCGAGCGCGGTGCTCGGCGACGTGGTCGCGGTGTCCCGCAACCGGCTCGCCGGGGTGCGCGCGGCCAGCGAGAGCGCGTACGCGGACCTGTCGGTACGCCCGATGGGCGAGGCGTTGACCCGCTACCACGTCAGCCTCGACGTGGCCGACCGCCCGGGTGTGCTGGCCTCGGTGGCGGGCGTGTTCGCCCGGCACGACGTGTCCATCGCCACCGTCCGGCAGGGCTCGGCTGGTGGGGCTCCCGGCCGGGACGGCGACGCGGAGCTGGTCATCGTCACCCACGTGGCACCGGACGCAGCGCTCGCCGCGACCGTGGGCGAGCTGCGCGGTCTGGACATTGTCCGGTCGGTGACCAGTGTGCTGCGGGTCGAGGGCGGCGTCTGAGTCGTTGGACCATCGACGGGGCGGCTCGCGCGTCCCGCCAGGTGGGTAAGCCGGGGTGTGCCATCGACCGCTGCGGAAGGCTGGTCCAAGGTGGCCCTGATGCCGGGTCGGCGCGGTGGGTAGAGGCGAGGAGAACGACATGTGGCGGGGTCTGATCGAGGCGTACCGGGATCGGCTGCCGGTCACCGCGGCCACGCCTGTCGTCACGCTGCACGAGGGGAACACCCCGCTGTTGCCCGCGCCGGTGCTGTCCGCCCGGATCGGGTGCGACGTGCACCTGAAGGTGGAGGGCGCCAACCCGACCGGCTCGTTCAAGGACCGGGGCATGACCCTGGCGGTGTCCAAGGCGGTCGAGGCCGGCAACAAGGCGATCATCTGCGCCTCCACCGGCAACACCAGCGCCTCCGCCGCGGCGTACGCGGCGCGGGCCGGGCTGACCTGCGCGGTGCTGGTGCCGCAGGGCAAGATCGCACTGGGCAAGCTGGCCCAGGCGCTGGTGCACGGCGCGAAGCTCCTCCAGGTGAGCGGCAACTTCGACGACTGCCTGTCGCTCGCCGCGAAGCTGGCCCAGGACCACCCGGTCGCGTTGGTCAACTCGGTCAACATCGACCGGCTGCACGGCCAGAAGACCGCCGCGTTCGAGATCGTCGAGGCGCTCGGTGACGCGCCCGACATCCACTGCCTGCCGGTCGGCAACGCCGGCAACATCTCCGCCTACTGGATGGGATACGCCGAGGAGCGGGACGCCGGCACCACCACCCGGACGCCGAAGATGTACGGCTTCCAGGCCGCCGGGGCGGCCCCGATCGTGACCGGCCAGGTGGTGCCGGAGCCGTCGACCATCGCCACGGCGATCCGGATCGGCAACCCGGCGAGCTGGACCAAGGCGTTGGACGCCCGGGACGCCTCCGGTGGGCTGATCGCCGCGGTGACCGACCGGGAGATCCTCTCCGCGTACCGGCTGCTCGCCCGTGAGGTGGGGGTCTTCGTCGAGTTGGGCAGCGCGGCCAGCGTGGCCGGCCTGCTCCAACAGGCCGCGGCGGGCGCGGTGCCGCCCGGTTCGACGGTGGTGTGCACGGTGACCGGCCACGGGTTGAAGGACCCGGAGTGGGCGATCTCCACCGCGCCGGCCCCGTTGACCATCGCGAACGACCCGATGGCGGCGGCCCGCGCTCTCGACCTGGCCTGAGCGCGCCACCGCCCGGTCGTGACCGGCGAGGCCGGCCGGTCCTCGGGACGGGCGTGGGGGCGGCGGGGGTTCTGGTGATCGTGTCCGGCACACTTTCACGTATCCCCGCCCGCATTCTCGTTCAGGAGTGAACCAGGCCGATGTCGCTGCTCGCCAGATTCAGCCTCGCCAACCGAGGGCTGATCGCCCTCATCGCGGTGGTGACCACGGTGTTCGGAGCGTTCGCCGTGCCGTCGCTGAAGCAGCAACTGCTGCCGTCGCTCGAGTTCCCGGCCGCGTTCATCGTGGCCGCCTACCCCGGTGCCGGTCCCGAGATCGTCGAGTCCCAGGTGACCGAGCCGATCGAGAACGCCCTCCAGGGCATCCCGGGCCTCGACAACATCACCTCCACGTCCCGTGAGGGGTCGGCCACCGTCCAGGTGACGTACGAGTTCGGCACCGACCTGGACGACGTGGTCAACAAGATGCAGACCGCGTTGAGCCGGATCGACGCCCAGCTGCCGGAGAGCGTCGACCCGCAGGTCATCGCGGGTAGCACCGACGACCTTCCGGCGGTGGTGCTGGCCGCGGCCGGCACGGCCGACGAGCGGGCGCTCGCCGAGAAGCTGCGCGCGACGGTGGTGCCCGAGCTGGAGGGCATCGAGGGGGTACGCACCGTCGAGGTGACCGGCACCCGTGACGACGTCGTGGTGGTCACCCCGGACCCGGCGAAGCTGGCGGCGGCGCAGATCCAGCCGACGGCGATCGGCGCGGCGCTGAAGACGAACGGCGTGGCGGTTCCCGCCGGCGCGGTGACCAGCGGGGCGTTGACCCTCCCGGTCCAGGTCGGCTCGCCGATCGGCACCATCGAGGACCTGCGCGGCATCGTGGTCGCCCCGGGCGCGGCACCCGTCCGCCTCGGCGACGTGGCGACGGTCGAGCAGCAGCTCGCCCCGGCCACCGCGATCACCCGTACCAACGGCAAGGACAGCCTCGGCGTCGCCGTCACCGCCTCGCCGGACGGCAACGCCGTGCAGATCTCGCACGAGATCCGCGACCGGCTCGCCGACCTGAAGGACGCCTCCGGCGCGGACCTGACGGTCGTCTTCGACCAGGCGCCGTTCGTCGAGAAGTCGATCGAGTCGTTGACCACCGAGGGCCTGCTCGGCCTGGTGATGGCGGTCATCGTGATCCTGGTCTTCCTGCTGTCGGTGCGCTCGACGGTGGTCACCGCGGTCTCCATCCCGCTCTCCGTACTCGTCGCACTGATCGCTCTCTGGATCGGTGACTACTCGCTCAACCTGCTCACCCTCGGCGCGTTGACCATCGCGGTGGGCCGCGTGGTGGACGACTCGATCGTGGTGTTGGAGAACATCAAACGACATCTCGAGTACGGCGAGGAGAAGCGGCACGCCATCATCACCGGCGTCCGCGAGGTGGCCGGCGCGGTGACCGCGTCCACCCTCACCACGGTGGCGGTGTTCGCGCCGATCGCGCTGGTCGGCGGGTTCGTGGGCCAGCTCTTCGCGCCGTTCGCGATCACCGTGACGGTGGCCCTGCTCGCGTCGCTGCTGGTTTCGCTGACCGTGATCCCGGTGCTCGCTTACTGGTTCCTCAAGCCGCGCGGCGGCACCGAGGACGACGAGGCGGTGCGGCGCGTCGCGGAGGAGAAGGAGTTGCGCAGCCCGTTGCAGCGGGCGTACCTGCCGGTGATCGGCTTCGCCACCCGCAAGCGGTCGACCCGCTGGATCACCGTCGGGGTCGGTCTGCTGGTGCTCTTCGGCACCTTCGGCCTGGCGCAGAAGCTGGAAACCAACTTCCTGGACGACTCCGGCCAGGACACCCTGAACATGAGCCAGGAGTTGCCGGCCGGCAGTGGGCTGGCGGCCACCGACGCGGCGGCCAAGCAGGTCGAGTCGGTGCTGTCCCGCACCAAGGGCGTCGAGACGTACCAGGTGACCGCCGGCGCCGGGGACAACCCGTGGGCGGGTGGCGGCGGCAACAACGTCGCGAACTGGTCGCTGGCGCTCGACGGTGAGACCGACGCCAAGCAGATGCGCGAGGTGCTGCGCAAGGAGTTCGACAAGCTCGGCACCGGCGTGGGTGAGATCAGCTTCGGTGGTGGGCAGGAGGCGTCCACCAGCCAGCTTGAGGTCATCGTCCAGGCCAGCGACCCGGAGGTGCTGACCCGGGCCGCCGAGGAGGCCCGGGCGGCGATGGCCGGTGTCCCGGACGTCGAGGACGTCTCCACCAGCCTGGCCGAGCGGGTGCCGCGGGTCGACGTGACCGTCGACCGGGTCGCCGCCGGCCGGGTCGGGCTCACCGAGGCCGCTGTCGGGCAGTTGGTGTCGCAGGCGTTCCGGGGCGCGCCGTTGGGGCAGGTCGCGCTCGACGGCCAGCAGCAGAACGTGGTGCTGCGGCTGGGAACGAAGCCGCCGATGACGGTGGAGGAACTGCGGGCGATGCCGGTGGGTCCGGTCAAGCTGGACGACATCGCGGATGTCACGCAGGGCGAGGGGCCGCAGCAGGTCACCCGGATCGATGGTGAGCGCAGCGTGTCGGTCACCGGCGCGGCCACCGGATCGAACCTGGGCGCGACCAGCACGGAGTTGCAGAAGCGCCTGGATGGCATCGACGTGCCGGGTGCCAGCTTCACCATCGGTGGCGTCAGCGCGGACCAGGCCGACGCATTCGGGGACCTGGGCCTGGCGGTGCTGGCCGCCATCGCGATCGTCTTCCTGATCATGGTGGCCACGTTCCGCAGCCTCACCCAGTCGCTGATCCTGCTGATCTCCATCCCGTTCGCGTCGACCGGCGCGATCGGCCTGCTGCTGATCACCGGGACGCCGCTCGGCGTACCGGCGTTGATCGGTGTGCTGATGTTGGTCGGCATCGTGGTGACCAACGCGATCGTCCTGCTCGACCTGATCAACCAGTACCGTGCGCAGGGCATGGGCGTCCGCGAGGCGGTGGTCGAGGGCGGCCGACGCCGACTGCGTCCCATCCTGATGACCGCGGTGGCGACCATCTTCGCGCTGCTGCCGATGGCGCTCGGGTTGACCGGTGAGGGCGGCTTCATCTCGCAGCCGCTGGCGGTCGTGGTGATCGGTGGTCTGCTCAGCTCGACGTTGCTCACGCTGATCCTGGTGCCGACGCTGTACACCATGGTGGAGCACACCAAGGAGTCGCTGCGGAACCGGCGTGACCGGCGGCGTTCCGGCAAGCCGGAGGTGGACGCGGCGGAAACCGACGAGGGGGCTGCCCCGAACCAGGTCGCGGTGCCGAGCGGCGCGTCGACCCCGGCCGCGACCGAGGGTACGAAGCCGGCAACGCGTCCCGCCCCGTCGGCCGCGCTGGTGGAGGGCACGGACCAGTTCGAGGTGCTGCGGCTGCCGCGCAGTCGCACCTCGCCGCTGCCTCCGTCGGAGCCCACGGAGTAGGTCCGGCCGCATCTCGAGACGCCCCCGGCAGGGATCTGCCGGGGGCGTTTCCGGTTTTTCCGGTCAAGACACTCCGATCCGACCGGCCCTGGACTGCGCGTAACGTCTTGCATACTCCAAGTAGATGTATGGGGGTGTGGGTGATTCAGGGCGGGCGGACGGTCGAGGGCGCGCGGGTGGTTGCGGCGCGACCTGCTGCGCCGCAGCCTCCTGGTCGCCGGCGGTGTGGCGGTCGGTGTGGGGACGGCCGAGCGGTGGTGGAGCGCTCATCGTCGGCACCACTCGACGGCGGCCCCGCACCACAGTGGACGCCAATGGTGCTCGACACCCTGGCCCGGCACCGGGTCGCGCTGCGCGGCCTGACCGACATGATCAACGGACTACGGGCCCGCGGCTACACCCTCGTGACCGTCTCCGCGCTGCTGGGAGCAGGCGTAGCCCTCACCCCGACCAGGTAGGGTGCCGCTCCGTGGCGTCCACCCTCTCGGTTCTGACCGGCAATCGGAGCTTCCGCAATCTCTTCCTCGCCGAGTTGGTGGTCTTCGGCGCCGACTGGTTCGTCATGGTGCCGCTGCTGGTGTTGCTGCCACACCTGACCGGCAGCGGAGTCTGGGGCGCACTGGTGTTGGCGGTGGACACCGGCATCGTGGCGCTGTTGCTGCCGTACACCGGCACGATCGCCGACCGCTTCGACCGGCGGAAGATCATGATCGCCGCGAACGTGGCCGCGCTCGCGGGCGTACTGCTGCTGCTCGGAGTCCGAGGTGCGGGAACCGCCTGGTTGGCACTGGTCGCGATCGGCGTGGTCGCGGTCGCCAAGGCGTTCTACTCGCCGGCCGCCCAGGCCGCGCTGCCCAACGTGCTGGAGCCGCACGAACTGGCCGCCGGTAACGCCGTGGCCGGCTCCGCCTGGGGCACCATGACCGTGGTCGGTGCCTCGCTCGGCGGCGTGCTCAGCACCTTCGCCGGCCCGTACGCCTGCTTCTGGGTGGCGGCGGTGGGCCTGGCACTGGCCGCGGGCCTCGCCACCCGGATCCGCCGGCCCCTCCAGGCGCCCCGGGACGCCAACCGACCGGCCCAGCGGACCTGGGCGGCAGTCCGTGAGGCGCTCGCCTACATCGGGCACCGGCCTCGGGTGCTCGCGCTGGTCACGGTGAAGTCGGCGGTCGGCCTGGGCAACGGCGTGCTGACCGTGTTCCCGTTGCTGGCCGGCGTGTACGGAGTCGGCCCGCTGGGCGCCGGTCTGCTCTTCGCCGTACGCGGAGCCGGAGCGTTGGTGGGCCCGATCCTGATGCGTCGGGTGCTGACCAACCGAGCCTGGCTGCTGCCCGGGCTCGCGCTGTCCATGGCGTTCTACGGGCTGTCCTACCTGGGCACATCGGTCGTCCGGTGGTTCCCGCTGGTGCTGCTGCTGGTCTTCGTGGCGCACTTCGCGGGCGGCAGCAACTGGGTGATATCCAACTTCGCCCTCCAGGGTGAGGTCCCGGACCACCTGCGGGGGCGCGTCTTCGCCACCGACATGATGCTCGCGACGCTGGCGATCTCGGTGAGCCAACTGGCGGTGGCCCTGGTGGTCGACGTGGTCGACGAACGGGTCGTGCTCGCCGGCTGCGGGCTGATCACCCTCGTCTACGCCGTCGGCTGGCGGATCGCCACCCGCCGACTCTCGCTCACCGACCCGGCCGCCGACCCGGTCACGGGCACCGCCGCCTGAAGCGGGCGGTCCCAGGCTGCGGACGCGGGACCGGATCGTCGGTGCCGGGCCCTAGCATGAGCGCGTGCCGACGAACTTCACCGCCGGGCCGGTTCGTGTCCGGGTCCCCGCGACCAGCGCCAACCTGGGCCCCGGCTTCGACGCGTTGGGTCTCGCTCTCGGGCTCTACGACGACCTCGCCGCCGAGGTCGCGCCGGGTGGGGTCCGGGTGACGGTGACCGGGCAGGGCGCCGGCGAGCTGCCCGACGACGACCGGCACCTGGTGGTGCGCGCCATGCGCGCCGCCTTCGACGTCCTCGGCGCCCAGCCCGGGGGGTTGAGCGTGGAGTGCGTCAACCGGATCCCCCAGGCACGAGGGCTCGGCTCCTCGTCCGCCGCGATCGTCGCCGGGGTGTTGCTGGCCCGCGCCCTGCTCACCGACGGGGAGAGCCGGCTGGACGACGCCGGCGTGCTCCGGCTGGCCGCCGAGATCGAGGGCCATCCCGACAACGTCGCGCCCTGCCTGCTCGGGGGCTTCACGGTGGCCTGGTCCGAGCCGACAGGCGCCCGGGCGGTGTCCCTGCCGGTCGCCGACGGGGTGCGGCCGGTCGTCTTCGTGCCGGCGGAGCACGGATTGACCGCCACCGCACGGGCCGCGTTGCCGGTTTCCGTTCCGCACGGCGACGCCGCGTTGACTGCCGGACGGGCCGCGTTGCTGGTGCACGCGCTCACCGCCGACCCGACCCTGCTGGTGCCGGCCACCGTCGACCGGCTCCACCAGGATTACCGCGCAGCCGGGATGCCGGCTACGTCTTCCCTGGTCAGCGCGTTGCGAGCGGCTGGTGTGGCGGCTGTGGTCAGTGGGGCCGGTCCGACTGTGCTGGCGCTCAGCGAGCCTCCAGCGAGCTTTCCGGTGGGAACAGACTGGCAGATCTGGCAGTTACCGATAGACGTCAGCGGCGCCCGGGTTGCCCGGGGTAGACTGGGACACGCCGAGCGGGACCCTGTTGCCGCAGGTCGGAAGAGTTGATTACGCTCTAGACCTAGCACAGCCGCGAAGCACGCGATCTCCTGCGGGGCGGCGCACCCCCGAAGCTCTCGGCGGTCAGCCCGTCAACCCCTGCCAAGGCCCACGCCGCGCCGCAGTTTCCACAGGTCGCCGCAGACGGCGAGACCTGCTCACCGACGTTGGTGAGTCGGGAAACCACCGGCTGCTGTGTCACAGACTCCCGCGACGCGTCCTTGCGAGGCGGGTGCACCGAGGCCGCCCGGCCACCTGAGTTCCGACTCCGGGCAGTCCCGGCCTTATCGAGGGAAGGAATCCATTGAGCGACACCACCGACGTGACGTCGGATGTTTCCAACGTCGCTGGCGATGCCACCGCCGCCGCTCCCGCCCGTCGTCGGCGTAGCGGCACCGGTCTGTCGGCGATGCTGCTGCCAGAGCTGCAGAGCCTGGCTGCGTCGCTCGGCATCTCCGGCACGGCTCGCATGCGTAAGGGCGAGCTGATCGCCGCGATCTCCGAGCGGCAGGGCGGCAACGCCGCCGGGACCCCTCGACCACGGGCCGAGGTCGCGGCCGCGGCCGCTCCCACCCGTGAGGGTGTGCGCGCCGACGTGCGGGAGACCGCCGACCGGCCGGCAGCCGAAGGGCGCGGCGCCGAGCAGGCGTCGGCCGAGCCGGCCACCGAGACCGAGGGCCGTGGCCGCACCCGGCGGAGCCGCGCCGCAGCGGCCGAGTCGCGTCCGACCGAGTCGCGTGCGGCGGAGTCGCGTCCGACCGAGTCGCGTACTGATGAGGCGGACGCCAGCGAGCGGGCCGACCGTGGCGAGAACCGCCGCGAGCGGGCCGAGCGTCCGGAGCGGGGCGACCGTGCTGAGCGGGCCGAGCGTCCGGAGCGGGGCGACCGTGCTGAGCGGGCCGAGCGTCCGGAGCGGGGCGACCGTGCCGAGCGGGGCGACCGTGCGGACCGTGGTGAGCGGGCCGAGCGCAACGAGCGGGGCGAACGCGCCGAGCGTGGAGAGCGGGCCGAGCGCAACGACCGCGGCGAGCGTGCCGAGCGGGCCGACCGTAACGACCGTTCGGACCGCAACGACCGTTCGGACCGTAACGACCGGGGCGACCGTAACGACCGGGGTCAGCGTGCCGAGCGGGACAGCGACGACGACGACGGCGAGGGCGGTGGTCGGCGCGGCCGGCGCAGCCGTTTCCGGGACCGTCGCCGTGGGCGCGGCGAGCGCACCGAGACCGGTGGCGACACCGGTGGGCGTGAGCCGCAGGTCAGCGAGGACGACGTGCTCGTCCCGGTGGCCGGCATCATCGACGTGCTCGACAACTACGCCTTCGTGCGGACGACCGGCTACCTGGCCGGCCCGAACGACGTGTACGTCTCGATGTCCCAGATCAAGAAGTACGGTCTGCGCCGCGGTGACGCGATCACCGGTGCGGTGCGGGCGGCCCGCGAGGGCGGAAACAGCGGCGACCAGCGGCGGGACAAGTACAACCCGCTGATGCGGCTGGACACGATCAACGGGATGGAACCGGAGGAGGCCCGGCGTCGGCCGGAGTTCTACAAGCTCACTCCGCTCTACCCGCAGGAGCGCCTGCGCCTGGAGACCGAGCCGCACATCCTGACCACCCGGGTCATCGACCTGGTCATGCCGATCGGCAAGGGCCAGCGGGCACTCATCCAGTCGCCGCCCAAGGCGGGTAAGACGATGGTGCTGCAGGCGATCGCCAACGCGATCACCCGCAACAACCCGGAGTGCCACCTGATGGTGGTGCTGGTGGACGAGCGGCCCGAAGAGGTCACCGACATGCAGCGGTCGATCAAGGGCGAGGTCATCGCGGCCACGTTCGACCGTCCGCCGCAGGACCACACCACGGTGGCCGAGCTGGCCATCGAGCGGGCCAAGCGCCTGGTCGAGCTTGGACACGACGTGGTCGTGCTGCTCGACTCGGTGACCCGTCTCGGTCGGTCGTACAACCTGGCTGCTCCGGCCAGTGGCCGGATCATGTCGGGTGGTATCGACTCCACCGCGCTCTACCCGCCGAAGCGCTTCCTCGGCGCGGCCCGCAACATCGAGAACGGCGGGTCGTTGACCATCATCGCCACGGCGCTGGTGGAGACCGGTTCCATGGCGGACACGGTCATCTTCGAGGAGTTCAAGGGCACCGGTAACGCGGAGCTGAAGCTGGACCGGAAGATCGCCGACAAGCGGACCTTCCCGGCCATCGACATCAACCCGTCCGGTACGCGTAAGGAGGAGGTCCTGCTCGCACCCGAAGAGCTGGCCATCATCCACAAGCTCCGGAAGGTGCTGCACTCGCTGGACTCGCAGGCGGCCATGGACCTGCTGCTGGACCGGCTCAAGCAGTCCCGCACCAACATCGAGTTCCTGATGCAGATCGCGAAGTCGACGCCCGGGGAGTAACCCTTCCCCGGGTGAGGCGAAGGGGCACGGCCGCACCGGTCGTGCCCCTTCGTCATGTCCCCGGCCGTCCACCCGCAGCCGGCGGGCGCCGCAGCGGGCGGGAGACGACGCCCACCCCGTGAGGTTATGGAATTTTCCTTCGGTTAAGTCGACAGGTATTGAAACTTCTATTCAATGCCGGGTTGACTGTCGTCCATGCGTACCCGCAGACGATCCGCCCGCCGCACCGGCGTCCTGCTGCTGACGCCGCTGCTGGCCCTGGCCCTGTCGCCGCCGGCCACTGCCGCACCCACCATCGCCCCGCCCACCGGGGCCGCACCGTCGGTGGCCTCACCCACCATCGCCGAGGACGCGCCGCCCGCGTCGTCCCGGCCGGCCGGCTCGGTCAGCCTGGCCGCCGCCCCGACAGTCGCGACCGCCCCGACCGCCGTCGCTGGTGGTCTGGAGCCGGCCGGCGGGCTAGAGACCACGAAGGCCACCCGGCCGGTCGCCCCGGGCGTGCAGCTGACGTCCTTCGACCGGTACGACGCCGAGGGCTGGCTGCGGGCCGATGCGCTCACCACCGACCTCGCCGGCGGCTCCACCGTCGACTACGTCAACTCCGGCGCGGTCAGCCGGGCCGAGCCGCTGCGAAAGGCGGTGGACCAGTCGCACGCGGTCGCCGCGGTCAACGGCGACTTCTTCGACATCAACAACTCCGGTGCCGCCCAGGGCATCGGCGTCCGGGACGGCGAGCTGATCCAGTCGGCGGTCAGCGGTCACCGCAACGCGGTGGCGGTCTCCACGAATGGGCTCGGGCGGGTGATCGAGGTGAACTTCGACGGCAGCGCCACCCTGCCCACCGGACCGGTCCCGCTGACCCAGTTCAACAACATGGTCCAGGCCGACGGCATCGGCGCCTTCACCGAGCTGTGGGGGACGTACTCCCGGCAGCGTGCCGTGGAGGGCGCCGCCCGGGTGGTCGAGGTCACCGTGACCAACGGTCGGGTGGCCGCGGTGGGAAGTGCGGCCGGCAGCGGCCCGATCCTCGCCGGCAGCACCGTGCTGCTCGGCCGCGACCTCGGCGCGGACGCGCTGGCCGGCCTGCGCCCCGGTGACCCGGTGGGGGTGGCCTGGCGGCCCAAGCCCTCCGACGGCAGCACCCTGCACGCGGCGGTCGGGGGCGGCAACGTCCTGGTCCGCGACGGCGTCGTGCAGAGCATCGCCGATCCGACCCTCGCCCCCCGCACCGCGGTCGGGTTCAGCGCCGACGGTCGAAAGATGATCATGCTGACGGTGGACGGCCGTCAGGTCGACAGCCGCGGCGTGACGCAGACCGAGATGGGCCGGATGATGGCCGAGCTGGGCGCCTACCACGCGCTCAACCTGGACGGTGGCGGATCGTCCACGCTGCTGGCCCGGGAGCCGGGCGGGCCCGCCGTGCAGGTGGAGAACAGCCCCTCCGACGGCAGCGAACGGGCCGTGCCCAACGGCCTGGCCATCTACGCGCCGAAGGGCAGCGGGCGACTCACCGGCTACTGGGTCGAGACGGCCAGCGACCCCACCGCCGCGCCGGGCGTCTCACCGGTGCGAGGTGGGCGGCCCGACCGGGTCTTCCCGGGGCTGACCCGCACCCTCACCGCATCCGGCTACGACGAGACGTACGGCCCGGCGGCCGGCGCGCCCACCTGGCGGGCGACCCCGGCGGTACGCGGCCGGGTCGGCCGTGACGGCGTGTTCCACGCCGGCGCACCGGGGGCCAGCACGGTCACCGCCGCACGGGGGCGGGTCACCGGCTCGCTGAACCTCACCGTGCTCGGCCCGCTGGCCCGGATCGGTACCACCGCGCCGCGGATCGGGCTGACCGGCCGGGACGGCAACGCCCTGGTCGGCGTGGTCGGGTATGACGCCGAAGGCAACACCGCGCCGATCGAGCCGGCCGACCTCACCCTCGACTACGACCGGGACCTGTTGCGGATCACCCCCACCGGGGACGGCAACCTGTCCGTCGCGGCGTTGCGGGACACCGGCTCGGGCCTGGTGACCGTTCACGTAGGACGCACGAGCGCGGTCCTGCCGGTCACCGTCGGGCTGACCGACGTGCCGGTCGCCGGTTTCGACGACGCCGCGTCCTGGCGGTTCAGCCAGGCCCGCGCCAGCGGGTCGGTCGCGCCGGCGCCGGGGCACACCGGCACCGGCCTGCGCATGTCGTACGACTTCAGCCAGTCCACCGGCACGCGGGCCGCGTACGCCGACCCGCCCGCCTGGATCGAGGTGCCCGGTCAGCCGCAGGCCTTCGGGATGTGGATCCACGGCAACGGCACCGGGGAGTGGCCCAGCCTGCACCTGCACGACGCCCAGGACACCCAGCACGTGCTGCGTGGCCCACTGATCACCTGGACCGGCTGGCGGTACGTGGAGTTCGCGGTGCCGGCCGGAGTGCAGTACCCGGTGCGGGTACGCCGCTTCTACGTGGCCGAGACGAACGCCGCCGCGCAGTACACCAGCGAGGTGATCATCGATGACCTGGTGGCGAAGGTTCCCCCGACGGTCGACGTGCCGGAGGCGGCCCCGCGTACCGATCGGGTGGTTGTCCGCGACGGCACGGTGGACGGCGCGCCGTGGCGGTTCGCGGTGCTCTCCGACGCCCAGTTCGTCGCCGCCGACCCGGACAGCGACCTGGTCGCCCAGGCCCGACGGACGCTGCGCGAGGTGCGGGCGGCCCGGCCGGACTTCCTCCTGATCAACGGCGACTTCGTGGACACCGCCTACCCGGCCGACTTCGCGCTGGCCCGGCGGATCCTCGACGAGGAACTGGGCGACGTGCTGCCCTGGTACTACGTGCCCGGCAACCACGAGATCATGGGCGCCCCGATCAGCAACTTCGCGGCCGCGTTCGGTGCCACCTCCCGGGTGTTCGACCACAACGGCACCCGGTTCGTCACGCTGAACTCGTCCACCGGGACGCTGCGCGGCGGCGGCTTCGACCAGGTACGGATGCTCCGCGAGACGCTGGACGCGGCGGCCACCGACCGGCGCGTGGGTTCAATCGTCGTCCTGCACCACCACCCGCCGCGCGACCCCAGCCCGGCGCAGGCCAGCCAGCTCGGCGACCGCAAGGAGGCGGCGCTGCTGGAGCAGTGGCTGGCCGACTTCCAGCACCGCACCGGCAAGGGCGCGCTCTTCGTGGGCGGGCACGTCGGCACCTTCCACGCCGACCGGGTGGACGGGGTGCCGTACGTGATCAACGGCAATGCGGGCAAGACGCCGTCCACCCCTGCCGACCAGGGCGGCTTCACCGGCTGGACGGAGTTCGGCGTGGACCCGGTGACCCCGACCGAGGCCGACCGGGCCCGCCGTGACCCGCTCGCCGAGGGCCCGCGCTGGGTGGACGCGGAGTTCCACGCGCACGCCGACCGACTCACGGTGGCCGCCCCGGCCAGCGTCGAGGTCGGCAGCCCCGCGGCGGTCACCGCCACGCTGACCCAGCCCGGCGGGCGTACGGTCCCGGTGGCCACACCGGTCAGCGCCGACTGGTCGGCCTCGCCGGGAGTGCACCTCGGCTCGGCGGCCGGGGTGCGCCCGTGGCACACCGCCCGATTCGACCCGGCCACCGGCACCCTGACGGCACTGCGGCCCGGCGCGCCGATACGCCTGACGGTCGAGGTCAACGGCGCCCGAGCCGAGGCCACCATCACCGTCGCCAGGTGAACTGTCCGGACGGGCCGCCAACGCGCGGGGCCCGTCCGGACACCTCAGAAATCGCCGTCGGCCACCTGGAAGACGGTGAGGCCGAGGGCCCGCCACATCTGGACCACCTGGACGCGGTCGTCGAAGACGCCGGCCACCCGGTAACGGTCCCGGATCTCCCGGTCGTAGATCTCCCGCTTGACGATCGAGTCCTTGCGAGTGTCGCCAACGGCCCGCATGTGCAGGCCGAGGTGGGGGACCTGGACGTATCGGGCCAGCCACGCCTCGGTGGCCGAGCGGGCGGAGTCGTCCCTCCCCGAGCAGAAGACCACCCCGTACCCGGCGGCGTGCATCGCCCGGACCGCCGCGATCACCGCTATGTTCGGCTCGTCTTCGCCGACCCGGGTCATGTCGTACGGGCTGCGGGACACGGCCAGCGCGACGGTGCCGTCGATGTCCACCAGGACGATCTCCGGTGGCTCGGTCGACGGCGGGTGCACCACGGCGGGGCGTCCGGTGCGGGCCTGCGGCACCGGCAACGGCAGCGCCCGTCCCTCCAGGTAGCGCTCGTGCAGCCGGCGGATCGCCTCCGCCCCGACCTGGTCGGCTGCCGGCCGAGCGGCGTCCCGGCGCAGGCACTCGGTCAGCGGCACGTCGGTGAAGTCGTGCACCTCGAAATCCGCGCCGTAGCGGGCGGCCAGATCGGCCCAGCCCCGCAGCGTCCGCGCGCGCAGGTTGGTGTCGTCCACGCAGACGTCCGCGCGGGCCCGCAGCAGCGCCTCGACCTGGGCCCGCTGTACGACTGTCACCTGGGCCTCGGCCCACTGGGTGAAGAGCCGCTCCCCGTGCAGCATCCTCCGCAGGTCGTCGCGGTTGACCCGGAGGACGGACGGCTGGAGCGTGCGGGCGAACGTGGTCTTACCCGAGGCGGGCAGTCCCCGGGTGGCGATCAGGCGGGTCATCGGCACGCCTTCGGCTCGGCGGACGTACCCCCCGCGGGGTACCCGGCGGTGGTCCGCCGGGTGGGCGAATGCCCCGTCCGGCGGCGGGAATGCGGATGGGGAGGCACGTGTTGACGATGCCGGACGACGTGTGCGGCCCGACTACCGGGTCGGTTCAGGCCCATGGCACACTGGTCAATCGGCCACCGGTTCCGGTTCACGCCCGAGCCCGTCGCGTACGGCGCGACGAGTGATGACGGCGACCCGGCGACCACCAACGAGAGGACCGAGGCGAGATGAAGGCAAACATCCACCCGGAGTACACGACCACCGAGGTCAGCTGCTCCTGTGGCAACACGTTCACGACCCGCAGCACCGCCAAGGGCGGGGCGATCCACGTCGAGACCTGCAGCGCCTGCCACCCGTTCTACACCGGTAAGCAGCGCGTTCTCGACACCGCCGGCCGGGTCGCGAAGTTCCAGCAGAAGTACGCCAAGGTTCAGGCCAAGAAGGCCAAGTAGCTCCTCGTTCGGCGCCCGTGTCCGGTTTTCCGCCGGACGCGGGCGCCGTCCGTGTTTTACCAACTTTCCGCCCGGCCGACGGCCATCCCGGCCCGCCGCGCACCGTCGAAGGAGCATCCGCAGCATGAGCAGCGAGCGTCTGGCCGGCCTCCTCGACGAGTACGCGGAGCTGGAGAAGCGGCTGGCCGATCCGGCCATCCACGCCGACCAGGCCACCGCCCGCAGGGTCGGCCGCCGGTACGCCGAGCTGGTGCCGCTGCACAAGGCTGCCAGCGAGCTGGAACAGGCCCGCGCCGACCTCGTCGCGGCTCGCGAGCTGGCCGCCGAGGACGCCTCCTTCGCGGCTGAGGCGGAGTCCATCGCCGCGTCCCTGCCGGTGCTGGAGGAACGCCTCGCCGAGCTGCTCATTCCTCGTGACCCGCACGACGCCAAGGACGTGATCGTCGAGATCAAGGCCGGCGAGGGCGGTGAGGAGTCGGCGCTGTTCGCCGGTGACCTGCTACGGATGTACACCCGCTACGCCGAGCGGCACGGCTGGGTCACCGAGGTGATCGACGCACAGGATTCCGACCTCGGCGGGGTCAAGGACGTCTCCCTGGCGATCAAGACCAAGGGTGTGCCGGACGGCGGCAACGGCGTGTGGTCGCGACTCAAGTGGGAGGGCGGCGTGCACCGGGTGCAACGCGTCCCGGTGACCGAGTCGCAGGGGCGGATCCACACCAGCGCCGCGGGGGTGCTGGTGCTGCCGGAGGCCGAGGACGTCGACGTCACGATCGACCAGAACGACCTGCGCATCGACGTGTTCCGCTCGTCCGGCCCGGGTGGTCAGTCGGTGAACACCACCGACTCGGCGGTACGGATCACCCACCTGCCGACCGGCATCGTCGTCTCCTGCCAGAACGAGAAGTCCCAGTTGCAGAACCGGGAGCAGGCGATGCGGATCCTGCGGGCCCGACTCCTCGCCAACGCCCAGGAGCAGGCCGACGCCGCCGCCTCCGATGCCCGGAAGGCGCAGGTGCGTACGGTGGACCGCTCGGAGCGGATCCGCACCTACAACTTCCCGCAGAACCGGATCACCGATCACCGGATCGGCTACACGGCGTACAACCTCGATCTGGCGCTCGCCGGCGAACTGGACGGGGTGCTGGACGCCCTCACCGAGGCCGACCGCGCCGCCCGGCTCGCCGGCGACACCGAGCTGACCCGCCGCTGACCGCGGGCCGCCCGCGTCCGTCCCCGTCGATCATGGGGTTGTGGTGGGCGGTTTGTTGCATCGTGGGCCTTTGGTGAGGCACCACGACTCCTTGATCGACGCCAGCTCTGATGATCAGCTCGCGCGGGGGCGGGACTTGGCGCGGAGCATCTCCCGGTCGGCCAGCTCGAAGGCGAGGCTGAGCGCGTCGCGCAACCCGCTGCCGCCGGAGACCTCCGCGAAGCCGATGCTCACCCCGACCGGCGTCCCCGGCACCAGCGACTCCCAGTCCTCCAGTCGGACCGCGGCCTCGATCCGGCGGGCCACCTCGGCGGCCTCGGCCATGTTGGTGTCCGGCAGCACCACCACGAACTCGTCACCGCCGTAGCGGGCCACGAAGTCGCCCCGGCGCATCACCCGGTTGATGACGCCGGCGATGCGTTGGAGCACCAGATCACCCGAGTGGTGCCCGTGCCGGGTGTTGACCGCCTTGAAGCCGTCCAGGTCGCAGACGCCGATGACCACCCGCTCGCCCCGGGTGACGACGGCGGTGATGTACCGCTCCAGTCGACGCCGGTTGGGCAGCCCGGTCAGCGGGTCGGTCAACGCCTCGCCCTCGAAGCGGGCTGCCTCGCGGCGCATCTCCTCGTGGTCGATCCGGGCGGCGATGCCGTCGATGTAGACGTCCCGCAGCCGGTCGTTGCGCTGGGCGGCGAGCCGGAACGCCAGACGGTCGGCCCGGTGTGCCGCCGGGTGGTCACCGGCGCGGGTCAGCGCGATGCTGCGCAGTCGGGCCGGCTCGGCCGCCCCGAGCGTCTCGTTGGACACCTGGACGGTGCCCAGCCGGGTGACCGCCTCGATCGGCCGCCCGTCGGCCACGGCGAGGCACACCTGGCCGAGCTGACGCATGTCGCGGGCGCGGGCGCTGTCCCCACCGTGGCTGAGCAATCGGGCCGGCTCGGCGTCCCCGCTGGTCTCCACCTGGTCGCCGAGGGCCGCCTGTCGAGCCGCCGCGTAGCCGTACGCGGCGAGGCTGCTCGGGCGGAGCTGGCCGGCCCGCCCGGTGCGGACGAAGCGGGCCAGGTCGGAGGCCACGTCCCGGAGCACCCGCAGGCAACCGTCGCTGTCGCCGTTGTGGTCCAGTGCCACCGCGTTGCGCAACCGGATGCCTGGCGCGGCGAACGTCTCCTCCGGGATCCCGGCGGTCATCCCGAGCTGCCGGGCCCGCTCGATGGCCCCCAGGGCGTACCCGTGGAAGCTGAGGTAGCTGTAGGCCATCGCCAGGTCGTGCCAGCCCCACGCGGTGTCCCGGTCCGGGTCCTCCACCGCGCCGAGGGCGCGGGCGGCTCTGACGAGGTGCATGACGCAGCGGTCCAGTGCGCCCTGGTGGTGGGCGGCGAGAGCGGCCAGCGCGTTGAGGTGCCCGTGCAGGTATGGCTCGGCGAGGTCGCGGACCGCCGCGGATGCCTCCTCGATGGCCCGGGTGAACTCCGCGGTCCGACCGAGATTGATCAGCGCGGAGAGGCGCTGCACCATCGCGTCCGCTCGCGCCGCCGGGTCGGTGGTGGTGCGGATCACACGCTCCAGCAGGACGTACGCCTCCGCGGAACGGCTGGCCTCCTGCAATGCCCGGGCGCGCGTGAGCGCATCAACCTGGTCATCGACCCGGTCGAGCCAGCCCACCCGCCAACCTCCTGCCGTGCGCCCTGGCGCACCCGTTCGTCACGTCGCCCGCGACGCTTCATGATTATGTCGTGAGTACTTTGCCGCAACACCCCCCCGAAGGGACAGGTCCCGTCCGGCCTTCCGCCGCGGTGGCCCGAGCGGCCCGGCTGCTCGCCGCCGCCGGGGTCGGCTCGGCCCGGGTGGAGGCCGAGTTGCTGGCCGCGTACGTGCTCGGGGTGCCCCGGGGTCGGTTGGCGCTCGCCGACGATCTCGGTGACGACCAGGTGGCGCGGCTCGACGAGTTGACGCGTCGTCGCGCTGGGCGGGAGCCGTTGCAGCATCTGACCGGTCGGGCCGGGTTCCGGCATCTTGAGTTGTTGGTCGGCCCGGGTGTCTTCGTGCCCCGGCCGGAGACCGAGTTGCTGGCCGGGTGGGGTGTCGAGCAGGCCCGGGGGCGGCCCGACCCGGTGGTGGTCGACCTGTGCAGCGGCTCGGGCGCGATCGCGCTGGCGGTGGCCCAGGAGCTGCCGGCGGCGCGGGTGATCGCGGTGGAACGGTCCCCGGCGGCGTTGGCCTGGTTGCGGCGCAACGCGGCCGAGCGGGCCAGGGCGGGGGACCGGCCGATCGAGGTGGTCGAGGCCGACGTGACCGCTCCGGATCTGCTGGCGGATCTGGTCGGCCGGGTGGACGTGCTGCTGTGCAACCCGCCGTACGTGCCGGACGACGTGGTGGTTCCGCCGGAGGTGGCCGGGCACGATCCGGCGGAGGCGGTCTTCGGGGGCACGGACGGTCTGGCGGTGATCCGGCCGGTCGTCACGCGAGCGGTGGCGCTGCTGCGCCCCGGTGGCGCGTTCGGGGTCGAGCACGACGACACGCACGGTTCGGCGGTGCCCGGGCTGCTCGCCGAGGACGGCGGGTTCCGCGCTGTCACGGAGCACCGGGACCTCGCCGGGCGCCCTCGCTTCGCCACCGCGTCCCGACGGGCGGACGGCCAGGGCGCCCCGATCGGTGCGGCGTGGCAGACTGACTCCTCGTGATGCTCTACGACTGCCGGTCGCCCGCCGACCGGGACCGCGGCATCGCTGCGGCGATCGAGGCGGTCAAGAACGGCGAGCTGGTCGTCCTCCCGACGGACACCGTGTACGGGATCGGCGCGGACGCGTTCACCCCGTACGCGGTCAAGGCGCTGCTGGATGCCAAGGGCCGGGGTCGGCAGATGCCGCCTCCGGTGCTGATCGGCTCGCGGCACACCCTGGACGGGTTGGTCTTCTCGCTGCCCACGGCCGCTCGTGACCTCGTGGAGGCGTTCTGGCCGGGTGCCCTGACGATCGTCATCGAGCACTCGCCGAGCCTGCAGTGGGACCTGGGCGACAAGACGGGCACGGTGGCGGTGCGGATGCCGCTGCACCCGGTGGCGCTGGAGGTGCTGCGCGAGACCGGTCCGATGGCGGTGTCGTCGGCCAACAAGACCGGGCAGCCCGCCGCGGTGACCGCCGAGGAGGCGCGTGACCAGCTCAGCTACTCGGTGCGGGCCTACCTGGAGGCGGGGCCCTGCCCGGACCCGGTGCCCAGCACGATCGTGGATCTGACCGGTGAGGTGCCGCAGTTGCTGCGGGCGGGGGCGATCCCGTTGGAGAAGCTGCGGGACGTCGTACCGGATCTCGTCGACGGTCGGGGGGTCTGAGTGCCCCCGTTCACGGTTCTGCACGTCTGCATGGGCAATATCTGCCGCTCGCCGATGGCGGAGCGGTTGCTCGCTCTGGCGGTGCGGGAGCGTTTGACGCGGCGTGCGGAGGATCCGGCTCGGGCCGAGGAGTTGGTGCACAGCCACAGCGCGGGAACGGGCGGTTGGCACGCGGGCGAGGAGATGAACCCGCCGGCGGCGCGACAGGTGACCGGCCGTGGTGGTGACGTCGAGGGGTTCGCGGCCCGCAGGTTGCGTTCGGACCACATCGACGCCGCCGACCTGGTCCTGACCGCGACGGCCGACCAGCAGGAGTACGTGGTGGCGCTGCGGCCGGACGCGGCGGCCCGCACCTTCGTGTTGGGTGAGTTCGGTCGACTGCTGGCCGCGGTGGACGCCACCGCGTTGCCGTCGGGCGAGGCGACCCCGGAGGCGGTGTACGCCCGGGGTGTGGCGTTGGTGGCGGCGGCTCACGACGCCCGGTTGGGGGCGTCGGCGTTGCCCACCGACGATCTGGACGACCCGTGGGGTCGCGGCGACCAGTGCTTCAGCCGGGTCGCCGACGAGATCGAGGAGACGGTCCACCCGCTGGCCGGCGCGCTGCTGCCCTGAGTGCGGTGCGAGTTTCCTCCGGGTTTGCGGAAAACCAGGGGCTAATCGGGCATTCCGGGTCATTCTGAACGGGTCCTAGCGTGACCGGCTCCTGCGGGGAGAGCTGATGATCCGGGCCCATCTCGACAAACTGCTGACCGTGGTGATCGCCGGAGTGCTGGCCGGGGTGGTGCTGGCCGCAGCCGCCCTGCCGGCGGCCCTGGTCTTCGGGATCGGCTTCAGCAACCTGTCCACGCCGTACTCGGAGCTGCCGAACACGCTCCGCACGCCGCCGACCGCCCAGCGCTCCAACCTCTACGCCAACGACGGCACCACCCTGATCACCTCCTTCTACCAGGAGGACCGGGTGGACGTGCCGCTGCACGAGGTCGCCCCGGTGATGCGCCAGGCGATCGTGGCCGCCGAGGACGTCCGGTTCTACCAGCACAGTGGCGTCGACCTGCGGGGCGTGGTGCGCGCGTTCACCGTCAACAAGCGCGACGGCCAGACCCGGCAGGGCGCGAGCACGCTCACCATGCAGTACGTCCGCAACGTGCTCAGCAGTGATCCGCGGCTGACCGAGGCGCAGCGGGTGGCCGCCACCGAGGTCACCACCGTTCGCAAACTCCAGGAGATGCGGTACGCGCTCGCGCTGGAACGGGAACTCGACAAGGAGGAGATCCTCACCCGCTACCTCAACATCGCGTACTTCGGCGCCGGGGCGTACGGCATCGCGGCGGCCAGCAAGCGGTACTTCTCCCGGTCTCCGGCCGACCTGACCCTGGCCCAGGCGGCGCTGCTGGCCGGCCTGGTCCGCTCGCCGGACAGCGATGACCCGATCAACGGCGACGCCGACAGCGCGTTGGAGCGGCGGGCGTACGTGTTGGAACGGCTGGTGGAGACGGGACAGGTGCCGGCGGACGCGGCGGCGGCGGCTCGGGCCGAACCGTTGCAGCTGCAACCCAGCGAGACCCCGAACGACTGCACGGGGGTGCCCGAGGCGCACAACGACTGGGGCTTCTTCTGCGACTGGTTCACCCGCTGGTGGAGCAGCCAGTCCGCATTCGGGGCGAGCGCTGGCGAGCGGCAGCGCACGCTGCGCCGGGGCGGGTTCTCCATCGTGTCGTCGCTGGACCCGGGGGTGCAGCGGGCCACCACCGAGCAGGTGCTGAAGATCTATCGACCGACGGATGCGGAGGCGGTGCCGACCGCCGTGGTGCAGCCGGGCACCGGGCGGGTGCTGGCCATGTCGGTGAACCGCGCCTACAGCGTGCAGGACAACCCGGTCGGGCAGAAGAACCGCCCGAACACGGTCAACCAGCTTGTCGCCGGCGGTGGGGCGATCGAGGGGTACCAGGGCGGCTCGACGTTCAAGCTCTTCACCATGCTGGCCGCGTTGGAGTCCGGCCTGCCGCTGTCGACCGAGTTCGTGGCACCCACCCAACTGCTCACCCGCTTCCCGGTCACCGGGCAGGCGAGTTGCGACGGTCGCTGGTGCCCGGCGAACGCGAGCCCGTCGTCGATGGACGGCCCCCGCACCATGTGGAGCGCGTTCGGCCGCTCGGTGAACACGTACTTCGCCTGGCTCACCGAGAAGGTCGGTGCCGACCGGGTGGTGGAGATGGCCGAGCGGCTCGGCATCGTGCTGCGGGCCGACTCCGACGCCGACCTGGCCCGGTACGGCGCGAAGAACTGGGGTCCGTTCACCCTGGGCGTGGCCGCCACCACCCCGCTGGACCTGGCCACCGCGTACGCCACGGTGGCGGCCGAGGGGACCTGGTGCGCCCCGCTGCCGGTGGTCTCGATCACCGACTCGGGCGGTCGCCCGGTCGACGCCGCCAAGCCGGACTGCCGGCAGGTGCTCGACGCCGACGTGGCCAGGGCGGCCACCGACGCCTCGCGCTGCCCGGTCGGCGACCAGTCGATGTACGGGCGATGCGACGGCGCCACCGCGCCCAAACTGCGCGCGAAGGTCGGCCGTCCGGTGGCGGGTAAGACCGGAAGCTCGGAACGGTACGAGACGGAGACGGTGGTGGCGTTCACGCCGCAGTTGGCGGTCGCCTCCATGGCGGCGAACCCGGACGACCCCCGGGACGCGGTCGGTCAGGCGGTGCAGGCCCGCATGGTGGACGCGGTCGGCGAGGTGCTCGTGGCCGGCCTGCGCGACCAACCGGTACGCGACTTCGTCCCGCCCAGCGAGCGAACCGCCTTCCAGGTCACCGGAGCCCGCACCGGCAACTGAGCCGGGGCCCGGGTCAGCGGGATTGTTCGGCGTTGCGGGCTATGTTGCGGGCCATCCCGCCGAAGACCACCGCGTGGAACGGGGCCACCGACCCCCAGTAGGCGTGTCCGCTCAGCCCGCGCGGCAGGAAGACGGCGCGTTGCTGGTACCGGCTGCGGCCGTCGTCGGTCGGCAGCACCCGCATCTCCAACCAGGCACGGCCGGGCAGTCGCATCTCGGCGCGCAGTCGCAGCAACTCGCCCGGGACGATCTCCTCGACCCGCCAGAAGTCCAACGCCTCACCGACCTGTAGGCGGTGCGGGTCGCGTCGGCCCCGCCGCAACCCGACCCCGCCGATCAGGCGGTCCAGCCAGCCCCGGATGGACCAGGCGAGGGGGAAGGAGTACCAGCCGTGTTCGCCGCCGACACCCTCGACGACCCGCCAGAGCGCTGCGGGTGACGCGTCCACCATCCGCTCGCGGACGTCGGTGTAGGCGGTGCCGCCGGACCAGTCCGGGTCGCTGGGCAGCGGCTCGGCGGGCGCGTCCGGGCCGCTCGCGGTCGACCAGCGGGTCTCCACCTGGGCGTCGCGCACCTTGGCCAGCGCCAGCGCCACCGCGTCGTCGAAGCCGGTCAGCCCGCCCGGCGGGTCGGGTACGTAACGGGCGATGTCGTGTTCGTCCGCGACCGCCTCCTGGATCAGGCTCTCCACCAGCGGGCGGGCGATCGCGTTCGGCACCGGGGTGATCAGGCCGACCCAGTGCGAGGAGAGCGACGGGGTGAGCGCCCGGACTGGCACGATGATCCGTCGGCGCAGCCCGGCCACCCGGGCGTAGCGCTGCATCATCTCGCGGAACGTGAGCACGTCCGGCCCGCCGATGTCGAAGCCCCGGTTGACCTCCGCCGGCAGCGCGGTGCAGCCGACCAGGTAGTTCAGCACGTCGCGGACGGCGATCGGCTGGATCCGGTTGCGCACCCAGCGCGGCGTGATCATGGCGGGCAGTCGCTCGGTCAGGTACCGCAGCATCTCGAACGACGCCGAACCGGAGCCGATGATCACCGCAGCCCGGAGCACCGCCGTGGGCACCCCGCTGGCCAGCAGGATCCGGCCCACCTCGGCCCGGGAGCGCAGGTGCGGCGAGGGGACGGCGTCGGTCGCCGGCAGCGGACCGCCCAGGTAGACGATTCGACGTACGCCGGCGGCGCGGGCCGCCGTCGCGAAGTTGGTCGCCGCAGTCCGGTCGGCCTCCTCGAAGTCGGACCGGCCCAGCGAGTGCACAAGGAAGTACGCGACGTCCACGTCGGCGAACACGGCGGCCAGCGTCTCCGGTCGGCTGAGGTCTCCTTCGACGATGTCGGCCGCCGAGGCCCAGGGCACGTCCCGTAGCCGCACCGCCTTGCGGGCGAGGCAGCGCACGGTGTGCCCGTCGGCGAGCAGCAGCGGCGTCAGCCGCCCGCCGATGTAGCCGGTGGCTCCGGTGACGAGGCATCTCACGGGTCCCAGTCTGCTGCCCCCTAGACTCGTTTGCTGTGGAGACCGAGACGAGCACCTTCTGGGGGCCGGATTTCGCGCAGCTCAGGGCCACCGACCCGGAGATCGCCGGGGTGGTCCTCGGCGAGCTGGACCGGTTGCGGGGCGGCCTGCAGCTCATCGCCAGCGAGAACCTGACCTCGCCGGCGGTGCTGGCCGCGCTCGGTTCGACGCTCACCAACAAGTACGCCGAGGGTTATCCGGGCCGGCGCTACTACGGCGGCTGCGCCGAGGTGGACCGGGCGGAGGAGATCGGCATCGCCCGCGCCAAGGAACTCTTCGGGGCGGAGCACGCCAACCTCCAGCCGCACTCCGGGGCGAGCGCCAACCTGGCCGCGTACGCCGCGCTGGTGCAGCCGGGTGACACGGTGCTGGCGATGGACCTGCCGCACGGCGGGCACCTCACCCACGGCAGCCGGGTGAACTTCTCCGGCAAGTGGTTCCACCCGGTCGGCTACCCGGTCCGGCCGGACACCGAGCTGATCGACTACGACGAGGTCCGGGACCTGGCGCGGGCGCACCGACCCAAGCTGATCATCTGTGGCGCCACGGCGTACCCGCGCCTGATCGACTTCGCCCGGTTCCGGGAGATCGCCGACGAGGTCGGCGCGTACCTGATGGTGGATGCCGCGCACTTCATCGGTCTGGTCGCCGGCCGGGCGATCCCGTCCCCGGTGCCGTACGCCGACGTCGTCTGCGCCACCACCCACAAGGTGCTGCGTGGCCCGCGTGGCGGCATGATCCTGTGCCGCGAGGCGCTGGCCCAGCGGATCGACAAGGCGGTCTTCCCGTTCACCCAGGGCGGCCCGCTGATGCACGCGGTCGCGGCCAAGGCGGTCGCGCTGCGCGAGGCCGCCCAGCCGGAGTTCCAGACGTACGCCCGGCAGGTGGTCAGCAACGCCCAGGCGCTCGCCGCCGGGCTGGCCGAGGAGGGGATGCGCCCGGTGTCCGGTGGCACCGACACCCACCTCGCCCTGATCGACCTGCGGGAGCTGGGGGTGACCGGCACCGAGGCCGAGCGCCGCTGCGACGCCGCGTCGATCACCCTGAACAAGAACGCCATCCCGTACGACCCGCAGCCGCCGATGGTGGCCTCCGGCATCCGGGTGGGCACGCCGAGCGTCACCACCCAGGGGATGCGGGAGGGGGAGCTGCGCCAGGTGGCAACGCTGATCGCCCGTGCGGTTCGCACCGATCCCGGCGCTCCGGGCGGGGCCGACGAGTTGACCCGGCTCGGTGCCGAGGTGTCCGAGCTGGTCGCGGCGTTCCCGGCGTACCCCCGTGGCTGAGCCCGGGGTGGTCGAGCCGGACAGCGACCGGCGGTGGCGGCTGCGGCACCTGCCGGTGTTGTTGGCCGCGTCGGTGGCGCTCGCCGCGGTGGCAGCGGTGGTGGGCGGGGTGACCGGTGGCGTGACGGCCGCGCTCGGCGCGGCGGCCGGCGTGGGCGTCACGGTGCTCAGCTACACCCTCACCACTGTGGTGCTGGCCCGGGCCGACCAGATCAACCCGCAGTTGCTGCTGCCGCTCGGCGTGGGGCTGTACGTGCTGAAGTTCAGCCTGCTGGGTGTGGTGCTGGTGGCGGTGGCGTCGACCGGTTGGCCCGGTTTGATCCCTCTCTGCCTCGGCATCGTCGCCGGGGTGGCAGTGTGGACAGCGGTACACATCTGGTGGCTGACCACGGTGCACGCTCGTCGGGTGCAGAGCTGACCTGACGGTCGTCCCACCTTTCGGACGCGCCGCAATGTGTCGGCCTCCGGTCATTTTCCGACGGGCGGAAGGGGAGTAGCGTGCCCACAGACGACGGCGCCCACGCGAAGCCCACACAACGACGGTTGTGCGGGGGGTGAGGCACAGCCTCGTCTTCCCGGCTGATATCGTTCGCCCCGTCATGGCTGGTGACCAAACCCCCCGTCCCGCCGGTGAACCGGACGATTATCCGTCCGGTGCCGGTCAGGGTTGGACCGCGCTCAGCTACCTCATCGGAGGCATGCTCGTGTGGGGTTTCATCGGTTGGCTTGTTGACCAGTGGCTCGACACCGGCGGCGTCGCCACCGGGATCGGCGTCGTGCTCGGTATGGCCGGGGGCATCATCCTGGTCGTCCGCCGACTCGGCACGCCTACTTAGGAAGGGACGCGGTGTTCGGACAGGCGAACGTTCTGGCAGCGGGCCAGGCGGGATTCCCACCCACGGTGGACGACTTCTACCTGCCCAGCATCCTGCCCTGGGGTGTGGAGAACTCGTACTGGTTCACCAAGATCACGGCGATGGTCTGGATCGCGGTCGGCGTCCTGATCATCTTCTTCCTGGCGAGCTACCGGAACCCGCAGTTGGTGCCGACCAAGAAGCAGTGGTTCGCCGAGTCGATCTACGGCTTCGTCCGCAACAACATCGCGGTCGACATGATCGGGCACGCGGGTGTGCGGTTCGCCCCCTACTTCACGACGCTGTTCTGCTTCGTGTTGCTGACGAACGCGTTCGCGATCATCCCGTTCTTCCAGATCTCGCCGAACTCGCACATCGCCTTCCCGGCGATCCTCGCGATCATCAGCTACGTGCTGTTCAACTACATCGGCATCAAGCAGCACGGCTTCGTCAAGTACTTCAAGAACTCGTTGATCCCGCCGGCACCGTGGTACATCCTGCCGCTGCTGATCCCGATCGAGCTCTTCTCGACCTTCATCGTCCGGCCGTTCTCGCTCGCGGTGCGTCTCTTCGCGAACATGTTCGCCGGTCACATGCTCCTGCTGGTCTTCACGCTCGGCGGCTTCGCGATGCTGAGCGCCAACGCCTGGCTGGCCCCCGTTTCGGTGCTCTCCTGGGTGATGACCATCGCGCTCACCTTCCTCGAGTTCCTGGTGATCTGCCTGCAGGCCTACGTCTTCACCGTCCTCACCGCCAGCTACGTGCAGGGCGCGCTCGCCGAAGAGCACTGATCCACCGCACCATCCGTTGTCGTCCCGCGTGAGAGTCACGCGTGATAACCAGGAGGAACCACACCAATGGACGCTAGCGTTCTCGCCGAGGTCACCGGTAGCACCGCTGCCATCGGCTACGGCCTCGCCGCCATCGGCCCCGGCATCGGCGTCGGCCTGGTCTTCGCTGCCTACATCCAGTCGACCGCCCGCCAGCCGGAGTCGTCGCGGATGACCCTGCCGTACGTCTGGATCGGCTTCGCCGTCATCGAGGCGCTGGCGCTGCTCGGCATCGCCTTCGGCTTCATCTGGGCCGGCTGATCCCGCCCCTAGACCGGGAGGTAACCATGTACTTCCTCGCCGCTGAGGGTGGTGAGTCCGCCCACAACCCGATCATCCCGCTCTGGCAGGAGGTCGTGGTCGGTTCGGTGGCCTTCGCCGTGCTCTGCTTCGTGCTGATGAAGTTCGTCTTCCCGCGCATGGAGCAGACGTTCCAGGCTCGGGTCGACGCGATCGAGGGCGGCATCAAGCGCGCCGAGGCTGCTCAGGCCGAGGCGAACCAGCTGCTCGAGCAGTACCGTGCCCAGCTCGCTGAGGCCCGGACCGACGCCGCCAAGATCCGTGACGACGCTCGGGCCGACGCCGAGGGCATCCGGCAGGACATCCTCGCCAAGGCGCGGGAGGAGTCCGACCGGGTCATCCAGGCCGGCAAGGACGCGCTCGCCGCCGAGCGGGCCACCATCGTGCGCGAGCTGCGCGCGGAGGTCGGCACGATCGCGGTGGACCTGGCCAGCAAGATCGTCGGCGAGTCGCTGGCCGACGAGGCACGGCGTAAGGGCACCGTCGACCGGTTCCTGAGCGGTCTCGAGAGCACGGGGGCCCGCTGATGCAGGCCGCCAGCCGGGAGTCGTACAAGGTCGCGGCCGAGCGCCTCGACGCGTACGTCCGCGGCGCGGAGCCGTCGGCGGTGGCCTCCACCGCCGACGCCATCCTCTCCGTGGCGACCCTGCTGCGGCGCGAGCCGCGGCTGCGCCGGGCGCTGTCCGAGCCGGCTCGTTCCGGCGAGGATCGCGGCGCTCTGCTCGGCGACATGCTGGGTGGGCGGATCGGCGCGGACGCGCTCGACCTGCTCGTGGCGCTGGTCTCCGGCCGTTGGTCGGCACCGTCGGAGTTGCTCGACGGCGCCGAGCGGCTGGGGGTGGAGGCGCTGCTCGCCAGCGCCGACAAGGCCGGCGAGCTGGGCGAGGTCGAGGACGAGCTGTTCCGCTTCGGTCAGGTCGTGGCCGGTCAGTCGGCGCTGAGCAACATGCTCGCCGACACGGCCGCCCCGGTCGAGCAGCGGGCCACCCTGGCCCGCGAGCTGCTCGCCGACAAGGCCCGTCCGGTCACCGTCCGCCTCGTCGAGGTCGCACTCGGCGGGTTCGGGGGGCGCTCCTTCAATGGTGCGCTCACCCGGCTGGTGGAGCTTGCCGCCGACCGGCGTGACCGGCAGGTGGCGTACGTGACCGTCGCGGCCCCGTTGAGTGACGAGGACGAGCGTCGGCTGGGTGCGAGCCTCACCGCGATATACGGTCGAGAGGTCTCCGTCAAGCAGACGGTCGACCCCGCCGTCCTGGGTGGCGTGAGCGTCCGGGTCGGCTCCGACCTGTACGACGGCACCATCCTGCGCCGCCTCAACGAGACCCGCAACGCGCTCGCGAAGCGCTGACGGCTTTGCCGCCCAGCGGCTGAGTGGCTCCGCCGCCCAGTCGGGGCGGCTCCGCCGCTCAGCGCCCGGATTGACAGACGCCATTCGGACCGGTTGGTACTAGGTATCCCGGGCCCCTGAATTTTAAGGAAGCAGAGGATGGCCGAGCTGACCATCTCGACGGAGGAGATCCGCGGCGCCCTGGAGCGCTACGTCTCCTCCTACTCGTCCGACGTCTCCCGCGAGGAGGTCGGCACCGTCGCCGACACCGGTGACGGCATCGCCCACGTCGAGGGCCTGCCCTCGACCAAGACCAACGAGCTGCTGGAGTTCGAGGACGGCACGCTCGGCGTGGCGTTGAACCTCGACGTCCGGGAGATCGGTGTCGTCGTTCTCGGTGACGCCGCGAAGCTGGAGGAGGGGCAGCGCGTCAAGCGCACCGACCGGGTGCTCTCCGTGCCGGTCGGCGACGCCTTCCTCGGCCGCGTGGTCAACGCGCTCGGCCAGCCGATCGACGGTCTCGGCGACATCGCCGACGAGGGCTACCGCGAGCTGGAGCTGCAGGCTCCGAACGTGATGTCCCGGCAGTCGGTGTTCGAGCCGCTGCAGACCGGCATCAAGGCGATCGACGCGATGACGCCGATCGGTCGGGGCCAGCGGCAGCTGATCATCGGTGACCGGAAGACCGGCAAGACCACGGTCGCCCTGGACGCCATCCTCAACCAGCGGGACAACTGGCGCACCGGCGACCCGAAGAAGCAGGTTCGCTGCATCTACGTCGCCATCGGCCAGAAGGCCTCCACGATCGCCTCGATCAAGGGGCAGCTGGAGGAGGCGGGCGCGCTGGAATACACCACCATCGTGGCCTCCCCGGCGTCCGACCCGGCCGGCTTCAAGTACATCGCCCCGTACACCGGCTCGTCCATCGGGCAGCACTGGATGTACGGCGGCAAGCACGTCCTGATCGTCTTCGACGACCTGAGCAAGCAGGCCGAGGCGTACCGGGCCGTGTCGCTGCTGCTGCGCCGCCCGCCGGGCCGCGAGGCGTACCCGGGTGACGTCTTCTACCTGCACTCCCGCCTGCTGGAGCGCTGCGCGAAGCTCTCCGACGAGCTGGGTGGCGGCTCGATGACCGGTCTCCCGATCATCGAGACGAAGGCCAACGACATCTCGGCCTTCATCCCGACCAACGTCATCTCGATCACCGACGGTCAGATCTTCCTGGAGACCGACCTGTTCAACCAGGGCGTCCGTCCGGCGATCAACGTCGGCACCTCGGTCTCCCGGGTCGGTGGCGCCGCGCAGGTGAAGCCGATGCGCAAGGTCGCCGGTTCGCTGCGCCTCAACCTGGCCCAGTACCGCGAGCTGGAGGCGTTCGCCGCCTTCGCCTCCGACCTGGACAAGGCCTCCCGGGCCCAGCTGGACCGCGGTGTCCGGCTGGTCGAGCTGCTCAAGCAGCCGAACTACTCGCCGTTCCCGGTGCAGGAAGAGGTCGTCACGGTCTGGGCCGGCACCGAGGGCAAGCTGGACGACATCCCGGTGGGTGACATCCGGCGCTTCGAGTCGGAGTTCCTCCAGTACCTGCGGCACAAGCACGCGGGTGTGCTGGCCGGGATCGCCGACAACCAGTGGAACGACGACATCGTCGGCTCCCTGGACAACGCGATCAGCGAGTTCAAGCAGGTCTTCCTCGGCAAGGGCGACGAGCGTCGGGTCAACGACGCACCGGCCGCGCCGCTGGAGGGCGACGAGAACCGCGAGACGGTGACCCGCTTCCGCGACGGCGCGACCGACCGCCCGGCCGAGAGCTGATCCCATGGCGGCCCAGGTACGCGTTCTTCGTCAACGGATCCGCTCGGCGAAGTCGATGAAGAAGATCACCAAGGCGATGGAGCTCGTGGCGACGAGCCGGATCGCCAAGGCCCAGGCCCGGGTGCAGGCGTCCCTGCCGTACGCCCAGGCCATCACCGGCGTGCTCACGGCGCTGGCGTCCAACGCGCGGATCGACCACCCGCTGCTCACCCCGCGTGAGCGGGTGCGGCGGGCCGGCGTCCTGTTGGTCACCAGCGACCGTGGCCTGGCCGGCGGCTACAGCTCCAACGCGATCAAGACGGCGGAGTCGCTCATCGCGCGGCTCCGGGCGGACGGCAAGGAGCCCGTGCTCTACGTCATCGGGCGTAAGGGCGTCGGGTTCTACCGGTTCCGCGACCGGCCGATCGAGGCGAACTGGACGGGGTTCAGCGAGCAGCCGTCGTTCGAGGACGCCCGCGCGGTTGGTGAGACGCTGATCAAGGCGTTCACGGCCGGTGCGGACGACGCCGACGGCAGCGCCGGGGCGGACGGGGTGCTCGGCGTCGACGAGTTGCACATCGTCTACACCGAGTTCCACTCGCTGATGACGCAGACCCCGGTCGCCAAGATCCTCGGGCCGATGCAGGTCGAGGACCGGCCGCGCTCCGAGGGGCTGCTGCCGGCCTACGAGTTCGAGCCGGAGGCGGAGGCGCTGCTCGACGCGCTCCTGCCGAGGTACATCAACACGCGGATCTACGCGGCGTTGCTCGAGTCGGCGGCGAGCGAGTCGGCGGCACGGCGGCGGGCGATGAAGAGCGCCACCGACAACGCCGAAGACATGATCGACAAGTACACGCGTGAGATGAATTCGGCCCGCCAGGCCGGGATCACCCAGGAGATCAGCGAGATCGTCGGCGGCGCGAACGCGCTGGCCGCGTCGGGAAGTGAAGTGTGATGACTGCACCAGTAGAGACCAAGACGGCCACGGGTCGCGTGGTCCGGGTCATCGGCCCGGTCGTCGACGCCGAGTTCCCGCGCGACGCCATGCCGGCCCTGTTCAACGCCCTGAACGTCACCGTGAACCTGTCCGGCGGTGAGAAGACGCTGACCCTGGAGGTCGCCCAGCACCTGGGTGACAACCTGGTCCGTGCCATCTCGATGCAGCCGACGGACGGCCTGGTCCGCGGCGCGGAGGTGCGTGACCGCGGCGAGCCGATCACCGTGCCGGTGGGCGACGCGGTCAAGGGCCACGTGTTCAACGCGATCGGCGAGGTGCTCAACCTCAAGGAGGGCGAGACCCTCACCCCGGACGACCACTGGGGTATCCACCGCAAGGCCCCGGCCTTCGCGGACCTGGAGCCGAAGACCGAGATGCTGGAGACCGGCATCAAGGTCATCGACCTGCTCGCCCCGTACGTCAAGGGCGGCAAGATCGGCCTGTTCGGCGGCGCGGGTGTGGGCAAGACGGTGCTCATCCAGGAGATGATCACCCGGGTTGCCCGTAACTTCGGTGGTACCTCGGTCTTCGCCGGCGTGGGTGAGCGCACCCGTGAGGGCAACGACCTCATCGCCGAGATGACCGAGTCCGGCGTCATCGACAAGACCGCGCTGGTCTACGGCCAGATGGACGAGCCGCCGGGCACCCGTCTGCGGGTGGCGCTCTCCGCGCTGACCATGGCGGAGTACTTCCGGGACGTGAAGAAGCAGGAGGTGCTGCTCTTCATCGACAACATCTTCCGCTTCACCCAGGCCGGTTCGGAGGTGTCCACCCTGCTCGGCCGTATGCCGAGCGCCGTGGGTTACCAGCCGACCCTGGCCGACGAGATGGGCGAGCTCCAGGAGCGGATCACCTCCGTCCGGGGTCAGGCCATCACCTCCATGCAGGCGATCTACGTGCCGGCGGACGACTACACCGACCCCGCCCCGGCCACCACGTTCGCCCACCTGGACGCGACCACCAACCTGGAGCGGTCGATCTCCGACAAGGGCATCTACCCGGCCGTGGACCCGCTGGCGTCCTCGTCCCGGATCCTCGCCCCGGAGTTCGTCGGCCAGGAGCACTTCCAGGTCGCCACCGAGGTGAAGCGGATCCTGCAGCGCTACAAGGACCTGCAGGACATCATCGCCATCCTCGGTATCGAGGAACTCTCCGAGGAAGACAAGATCACCGTGGCCCGGGCCCGGCGGATCGAGCGCTTCCTGTCGCAGAACACGTACGCCGCGGAGCAGTTCACCGGTGTGCCGGGCTCGACGGTCCCGATCAAGGAGACCATCGAGGCGTTCCGGAAGATCAGCGAGGGTGAGTACGATCACTTCCCCGAGCAGGCGTTCTTCATGTGCGGCGGTCTTGAGGACCTGGAGAAGAAGGCTGAGGAGCTGATGAAGGGCTGACGCCAGCCCGATCGGATCCGCAACAAAAAGACTGCCCCGGCAATGCCGGGGCAGTCTTTTGTTCATGTTCGCGCCTTACCATCGTCGCGGTCCGTTACTGGTGCTCGTCGGTTCCGAGTCACCCGAGATACGGTCGTTCCGCGCTCACCTGAACGAGCGTTGATCTTTGCAACCTTTCGGCGACGTGCGCCCGTCTTTCTCCCGTGGGCGTAACGAACGGAGATGCTCGTGGGTAAGGCCGGCAAGAGTGGCCGCAAGTCGTCCGTCTGGCGGGGTGTGCCGCGTTGGGCCAAGATCTGCACGGTGTTCGGCACCGTGCTGACCGTGCTCAGTGGGGCCGTGCTGGTCGGCTCCGAGGTCCTCATGGCTCGCTACGAGGGTGCCGTCGGCAAGGCGGACCTGTTCGGTGACCAGGCGGCAGGCGCCCAGGCGAAGAAGAGCGAGATCAAGGGTCCGCTCAACATCCTGCTGGTCGGCATCGACCCGCGTACGCCGACGGCTGCGCCGCTGGCCGACTCGATCATGGTGCTGCACGTGCCGGCCTCGATGGACCGGGCCTACCTCTTCTCGCTGCCGCGCGACCTCTACGTGCACATCCCGGCGTTCAAGAAGGCCGACTTCCCGGGCGAGACCACGAAGATCAACGCTGCCATGTCGTTCGGCAGCAAGGTCCCCGGGGCGAACCCCGACGCGGCGCGCGGCTTCGAGCTGTTGGCCACCACCGTGCAGAAGGTGACCGGCATCAAGCGCTTCGACGCCGGCGCGATCATCAACTTCACCGGCTTCCAGAAGATCGTCGACGCCATGGGTGGTGTCGACATGTACATCGAGCGGGACGTGAAGTCCGAGCACAAGCAGCCGGACGGTAAGGCGCGGCCCGGCAACACCCGGGGCGAGGGCTACGTCGGCCCGCAGGCGGTCTACAAGAAGGGCAACCAGCACCTGAGTGGGTGGCAGGCGCTGGACTACGTCCGGCAGCGTTACCCGAAGAACGGCGTCCTGGATTCGGACTACGGCCGGCAGCGTCACCAGCAGCAGTTCGTCAAGGCGATGGTCGGCCAGGCGTTCAGCGCCGACGTGGTGTCCAACCCGATCAAGCTGGACAAGGTGCTCCGCGCCGCCGGGCAGTCGCTGATCTTCAACGGTCGGGGCAGCAGCGTGGTCGACTTCGGGCTCGCGCTGAAGGACATCCGTCCGAACACCATCGAGATGATCAAGCTGCCCGGTGGCGGGATGTACGAGGGCAAGAAGTACCTGGGCGAGCAGTTCCAGGAGGGGGTGCCGGACTTCTTCACCGCCCTGCACAACGAGCAACTCGACCCGTTCCTGCTGGAGCACCCGGAATTCGTGAACAAGTCCAAGTAGCCCTGGCACCGTTGTCGCCACCCGCGTGGGGCGCGCCTCGGCGTCAGGCTAGACTTTCGGCAATCCGTAGCCGCAGCAAGGAGACAGCGTGGCACAGCAGCTTCACGTCGAGCTCGTCGCCGTCGAGGAGAAGGTCTGGTCCGGTGACGCCGAGATGGTCGTCGCCCGGACGACCGAGGGCGAGCTCGGTGTCCTGCCGGGTCACGCGCCGCTGCTCGGCCAGCTCGCCGAGCCCGGCCAGGTGCGCATCAAGCTGGCTGGTGGTGAGCAGGTTGCCTACGAGGTGGCCGGCGGCTTCCTCTCGGTGAGCGCCGACGGCGTCACCGTGCTGGCCGAGAGCGCAACCCCGGTTTCCGCGCCGAGCCGCTGAGTCACACCGGGGATGGAGATCGTCGAAGGTTTCGGGATCGGCGTCGGCGTCGTCCTCGTCGCGCTCCTCATCCTCTTCGTCCGGCGAGCCCTGGTCACCCGTAGCGGTGGCATCATCCGGCTCAGCGTCCGGGTCTCCACCATGCTCGACGGCCGTGGCTGGTCGCCCGGCTTCGGTCGGTTCGCGGACGACGAGCTGCGCTGGTACCGGATGTTCAGCTTCGCGATCCGCCCCAAGCGGGTGCTGTCGCGCAAGGGGCTGGCGGTGGAGCGTCGACGGTTGCCCGAAGGTCAGGAACGGCTCTCCATGCCGGCCGACTGGGTGATCCTCCGTTGTACCAGTCACCACGCACCGGTGGAGATCGCCATGGCGCGATCCACGGTCACCGGTTTTCTCTCCTGGCTCGAGGCCGCCCCTCCGGGGGCGGTCTCGCCGCGTATGGCCTCCCAGGACTGGCCTGCTGCCTGAGCTGTTGCTCCCAGTGGTTGCTCTTGGGGGTTTGCGGGGAGTCGTTGCTCTTGGGTCGTGGTTGCTCTTGGGGTTTCCGGGGCAGTCCACCCGGCTCCGGGCGGTCAGGCTTGATCCCTCCGCCGGGCGGGCTGCCCCGGAAACCCGTCCGCAGCGCCGTGCGTCGTTCCGGCGCGGTCTTTTGTCACCTGCCGTTACCGGTGTGGTCGAGTCTCGCCTCTTCGGGCCGCCCTCAGGCGGGTTGATCGACACGGCTTTCTTGAAGTCGGGGTGTCCCGGTCACCAGGACACCCCGACTTCAAGAAACCGGAGTTGATCAAGGCGCGCGCCGGTCCGCGCCGGTCCGCGGGGGTCAGCCGGTCCGCGCCGGGTCGAGGAGTCGGCTCCGGCGACGCTTGGCGGCGGCCAGAGTGGGAACCCACACCTCGACGTGGTGCCCAGCGCCGACGGTCAGCGCTTGCCGCCCGGCACCCATAGCACGTCTCCCGCCGGATTTGCCGTTCTTGACAGGATAAAGAGCAGATCGGAGAGCCGGTTGAGATACTTTGCCGGGAGCGTGCTGGTTCGTTCCGGATCGTGGCTGGCCAGCGCCCAGGCCGCCCGTTCGGCTCGCCGGGCGATGGTCCGTGCCACGTGCAGCAGTGCCGCGCCAGCGGTGCCGCCCGGGAGGATGAAGGAGTCGAGCTTGCTCAGGCGTGCGTTGTACTCGTCGCACCAGCCCTCCAGGCGCTCGACGTACTCCTCGGTCACCCGCAGCGGTGGATACTTCGGCTCCGGCTCGACCGGGGTGGACAGGTCGGCGCCGACGTCGAACAGGTCGTTCTGCACCGACGCCAGCACGCCCCGCAGCACCTCGTCGAGCCCACCCGTGGCGATCGCGACGCCGATCGCCGCGTTGCACTCGTCGACATCCGCGTACGCGGCGATGCGCGGATCGGTCTTCGGCACCTGCTCGTTGTTGCTCAGCCTGGTCATGCCGGCGTCGCCGGCCTTGGTGTAGATGCGCGTGAGGTGGACGGCCATGACGCACAGCCTACGGATTCCCGACCTGACGATCCCGGCGCGGCCGGACAGCACCCCCGGTTGGCCGGTCGTGGTTGGCCCCGGCGACGCGGGCGACCTGGCGGTCAACGACGTCGACGTCATCCGGGTGCACGGTGACGCCCGGCTGGCGGGCACCGTACACGTGGTCGGTGCCAAGAACTCGGCGCTGAAGCTGATGGCCGCCGCGCTGCTCGCGCCCGGCCGCAGCGTGATCACGAACGTCCCGCGGATCACCGACATCGCGATCATGGGGGAGGTGCTGCGCCGGCTGGGCTGCGGCGTCCAGTTCGACGCGGACGACCCGGTCGACCCGATGGTCGCCCGGGGTGGAGTGGCGCGGTCCCGTTCGGTGACCATCGACGTGCCCGAGCAGCCTGGTGCCGACGCCGACTACGACCTGGTCCGACGGTTGCGCGCGTCGATCTGCGTGCTGGGCCCGTTGCTGGCCCGCCGGGGGTACGTGCGGGTGGCGCACCCCGGCGGGGACGCCATCGGTTCACGTGGGCTGGACATGCACATCTCCGGGCTGACCCGGATGGGCGCGGAGATCTCCGGTGAGCACGGGTTCGTCATCGCCTCCGCTCCGCACGGGCTGCGCGGCGCGGACATCGTGTTGGACTTCCCCAGCGTCGGGGCGACCGAGAACCTGGTGATGGCGGCCGTGCTGGCCCAGGGCACCACGACGATCGACAACGCGGCCCGGGAGCCGGAGATCGTCGACATCTGCACGATGCTCAGCCAGATGGGCGCGCGGATCGTGGGCGCGGGCACGTCCACGTTGCGGATCACCGGGGTCCCCGGTCTGCGTCCGGTGCGACACGCGACGGTGGGGGACCGGATCGTCGCCGGCACCTGGGCGTTCGGCGCGGCGATGACCCGGGGGGACGTGACGGTGACCGGGCTCGACCCGGCGTACCTGGAGGTCGCGCTGGACAAGGTGGTCGCGGCCGGCGGCCTGGTGGAGACCCGGGGGGACGGCTTCCGGGTACGGATGGACGACCGGCCCCGCGCGGTGGACGTGGTGACGCTGCCGTACCCCGGCTTCGCCACCGACCTGCTGCCGATGGCGATCGGGCTGGCCGCGGTCAGCGACGGCGCCTCCCTGATCACCGAGAACATCTTCGACGGCCGGTTCATGTTCGCCAACGAGATGATGCGGCTCGGTGCGGACATCAAGACCGACGGGCACCACGCGGTGGTGCGTGGGCGGGACCGTCTCTCCGGTGCCCCGGTACGGGCCACCGACATCCGCGCCGGCGCCGGGCTGATCATCGCCGGGCTCTGTGCGGAGGGGGTCACCGAGGTCTCGCACGTGCACCACGTCGATCGGGGCTACCCGGACTTCGTGGCCGACCTGCGCGCGCTCGGGGTGGCGGTCGAGCGGGGCACCACGCCGGAGGAGCCGTCGTTGGAGATCTGACGCGGGGGCGGCCGAGAGGCCGCCGCTTAGCCATCGTTCAGGCTCGCCGACTAGGGTGCAGGCAGGCACTCAATCGCAGCGAGGGAGAAGTAGATGGCGGGTCGACTCGCGGTCGTCGGGGCTGGGCTGATGGGTTCCGGCATCGCCCAGGTGGCGGCGCAGGCGGGCTGGCAGGTGACGCTGCGCGACCTGGACGACGCGGCCACCAACCGGGGGATCGGCGGCATCCGGAAGTCCCTGGAGAAGTTCGCCGAGAAGGGCAAGATCGAGGCGTCCGAGGTCGAGGCGACGCTGGCCCGGATCACCCCGACCACCGACCTGGAGGCGGCGGCCGACGCGGACATCGTGGTCGAGGCCGTCTTCGAGCGGCTGGAGATCAAGCACGAGGTGTTCCGCGCCCTGGACAAGATCTGCAAGTCGGACGCGGTGCTCGCCACCAACACCTCGGCCATTCCGGTCACCCAGATCGCCGCGGTGACCGAGCGTCCCGAGGCGGTCGTCGGCACCCACTTCTTCTCCCCGGTGCCGATGATGCAGCTCTGCGAGCTGGTCCGCGGTTACAAGACCAGCGATGCCACGCTGGACACCGCACGGGCCTTCGCCGAGGAGATCGGCAAGACCGTGGTGGTGGTCAACCGGGACATCGCCGGCTTCGTCACCACCCGGTTGATCTCCGCCCTGGTGGTGGAGGCGGTCAAGCTGGTGGAGTCCGGCGTGGTGTCCGCCGAGGACCTGGACACGGCCTGCCGCCTGGGCTTCGGGCACGCGATGGGCCCGCTCGCCACCACCGACCTGACCGGCGTGGACGTGCTGCTGCACGCCTCGAAGAACATCTACACCGACACGGCGGACGAGAAGTTCTTCCCGCCGGAGCTGCTGCAGCGGATGGTCACCGCCGGCGACCTGGGCCGCAAGACCGGCAAGGGCTTCTACACGTACTGAGTTGGTGGCGACCGGGGCGGGCACCCGTCCCGGTCGGCCGCTCAGCCGTCGCGCTTGGTGGTCCAGCGGAAGGTGGTGAGGCAGAGCACCACGCCGATCACGCACCATAGGACCAGCACCAGCGCGACCCGTCCCAGCTCGAACGAGCCGCCCGGCTCCTGCGCCCCGAAACTCTCCGGCAGGAAGACCGACCGCAGCCCCTGGCACATCCACTTGAGCGGGAACAGCGCCGCCACCTGCTGCATCCAGGTGGGCAGGTCGGTGAAGACGAAGAACACCCCGGAGATGAACTGGAGCACCAGGGCGACCGGGGTGACCACCGCCGAGCCGCTGCGGGCGGTGCGGGCCAGTGACGAGATGGCGATGCCGCACAGCGTGCACGCGGTCACACCGAGCACGGCGACCCAGCCGAAGGTGAACCACTTGCCGGCGGTACCCGGCAGGTCGAGGTCGAACAGCGCCACCGCGACGGCCAGCAGCAGCACGGTCTCGGCGATGCCGATCGCCACCACCATGATCACCTTGCCGGCGAACCAGACCCACTTCGGCATCGGCGTGCCCCGGTAGCGCTTGAGCACGCCACGGTCCCGCTCGATCGGGATCCAGATGCCGAGGTTCTGGAAGCTCACCGTCATCAGGCCGGTCGCGATCATGCCGGTGATGAAGTACTGGGTGAACTTGACCCCGCCGCCGATCGTCCCGTCGAAGATCGACGCGAAGATCAGGATCATGATGATGGGGAAGCCCATCGTGAAGACCACGGACTCCCGGCTGCGCAGGAACTGGGTGATCTCCAGCCGGCCCTGGCGCAGGGCGAGCGCACCGGCCCCGGGCCGTCGGCCGCGGGGCGCGGCGACCGGCGTCGCCGGCTTCGTCGTGGTTGTCATCGTCCGTGTCCGATCATGGTGAGGTAGACGTCCTCCAGGGTCGGCCGGGTCACGGTGAGCCCGGGGACCTCGCCTCCGTAGCGCGCGGCCAGGTCGGCGACCAGGGCCGTCGGCGTCGCGCTCTGCGCGCTCTCCAGCACCCCGTCCGGGGTACGCCAGGAGACCGTCGCAAAAGCCTCCTGCCGGTTGCCCAGCTGGTTCGGGGCGGACACCTCGATCAACCGGCCGCCGGCGATCACGCCGACCCGGTCGGCGAGGGCCTCGGCCTCGTCCAGGTAGTGGGTGGTCAGCACGATCGTGGTGCCGGCGGCGGCGAGGTCGCGGATCAGCTCCCAGAATTCGCGCCGGGCCTCCGGGTCGAAGCCGGTGGTCGGCTCGTCGAGGAAGAGCAGCTCAGGGCGACCGATGATGCCGAGCGCCACGTCCAGGCGGCGCTTCTGCCCGCCGGAGAGGGTGTGCGTCCGGGCCTTCGCCTTGTCGGCCAGCCCGACCCGCTCGATCACCTTGTCCGGGTCGTCCGCGTCCGGGTAGAAGCCGGAGAAGTGCCGGACCACCTCGGCCACGGTCAGCTCGTCGAACTCGCCGGTGCCCTGCAGCACGATGCCGACGCGGGAGCGCCATCCCGGCTCCGGATGGGCCGGGTCCGCGCCGAGCACCGAGACCTCGCCGGCGTCCCGTCGTCGGTAACCCTCCAGGATCTCCACCGTGGTGGTCTTGCCGGCGCCGTTCGGGCCGAGCAACGCGAACACCTCACCGCGGCGCACGTCGAGATCCACGCCCGCCACCGCCACGTTGTCGCCGTACGCCTTGCGTAGCCCGCGAACGGAGATGGCCAGCTCGTCATCCATGCCGTCCAGTGTGCGTCCTGACCCGGCACGCGTCGTGCCCGGGGTGTGGCGATGCGCGCCACTGCGGGTGCTTCGCACCCGGACGTCCTCGACATGGACCTGTGTGGTTTTCCACAGCCCGTTTTACTGGGCGGTAACTTAAACTCCGGCCATGGACGAGACGGCATTTCCGGGGCGGCTGCCGGAGCGGGACCGCCCGTGGGTGATGCGCACCTACGCCGGCCACTCGTCGGCGACCGCGACCAACGCCCTCTTCCGCCGCAACCTGGCGAAGGGGCAGACCGGCCTCTCGGTCGCCTTCGACCTGCCCACCCAGACCGGGTACGACCCGGACCACGAGCTGGCCTCCGGCGAGGTCGGCCGGGTCGGCGTGCCGGTGGCGCACCTGGGCGACATGCGGGCGCTCTTCGACGGCATCCCGCTCGCCGAGATGAACACCTCGATGACCATCAACGCCCCGGCGATGTGGCTGCTCGCCCTCTACGGGACCGTGGCGATGGAGCAGGGGTGGACCGCCGAGACGCTCTCCGGCACCACCCAGAACGACATCATCAAGGAGTACCTGTCCCGGGGGACGTACATCTTCCCGCCGGCGGCCTCACTGCGGCTGACCGCGGACGTCATCGCCCACACGCTGAAGACGATGCCGAAGTGGAACCCGGTCAACATCTGCTCGTACCACCTCCAGGAGGCCGGCGCCACGCCCGTGCAGGAGGTCGGCTTCGCGCTGGCCACCGCGGTCGCCGTGCTGGACGCGGTCCGTGACTCCGGTCAGGTGCCGGCCGAGCGGATGGGCGACGTCGTGCAGCGGATCTCGTTCTTCGTCAACGCCGGGGTGCGCTTCGTCGAGGAGATCGCCAAGATGCGCGCGTTCGGTGTGCTCTGGGACGAGATCACCCGGGAGCGGTACGGGATCACCGAGGCCAGGCAACGTCGGTTCCGCTACGGGGTGCAGGTCAACTCGCTCGGCCTCACCGAGGCACAGCCGGAGAACAACATCCAGCGCATCGTGCTGGAGATGCTCGGCGTGACGATGTCCCGCGACGCCCGGGCCCGGGCCGTGCAACTGCCCGCCTGGAACGAGGCGCTCGGCCTGCCCCGCCCGTGGGACCAGCAGTGGTCGCTGCGGATGCAGCAGGTCCTGGCGTACGAGTCGGACCTGCTCGAATATCCCGATCTCTTCGCCGGCTCGCACGTGATGACCGCGCTGGTCGACGAGATCGTCACCGGGGCACGGGTCGAGCTGGACAAGGTGCTCGAACTGGGCGGCGTGGTCGCGGCCGTGGAGACCGGCTACCTGAAGAGCGCGCTCGTCGCCTCGCTGGCCGAGCGCCGCCGGCGGATGGAGTCCGGTGCCGACGTGGTGGTCGGGGTCAACCGCTACGCCGAGACCGAACCCTCCCCGCTCACCGCCGCCGGAGCGGACGCCGTCGAGCAGGTCGACCCGGCGGTCGAGGCCGCCGCCGTCGACCGCGTACGCCGATGGCGGGCCGACCGGGACGGCGCGGCCGTGGACGCGGCTCTCGACCGGCTCCGCGCGGACGCCGCGTCCACCACCAATCTGATGCCGGCCACGCTGGAGTGCGTGCGGGTCGGGGTGACCACCGGCGAGTGGGCCGGCGCGCTGCGCCAGGTCTTCGGCGAGTACCGCGCACCGACCGGCCTGGCCGGCGCCACCGGCAGCGGCGGCGACCCGGGCCTGGCCGCCGTCCGCGAGCGGGCCGCCGCCACCGCCCGGGAGCTGGGCAGCGGCCGGCTGCGGCTGCTGGTCGGCAAACCCGGCCTGGACGGGCACTCCAACGGCGCCGAGCAGATCGCGGTACGCGCCCGCGACGCCGGCTTCGAGGTCGTCTACCAGGGCATCCGGCTGACGGCGGGGCAGATCGTCGCCGCCGCCGTCGAGGAGGACGTCGATCTGGTCGGGCTGTCCGTGCTCTCCGGGTCGCACCTGGCCGCCGTGCCGGCGGTGCTCGACGGACTGCGCGCCGCCGGCCGGGCGGACCTGCCGGTGGTGGTGGGCGGCATCATCCCGGCCGGCGACGCGGACACGCTCCGGGCCGCCGGGGTCGCCCGGGTCTTCACCCCGAAGGACTTCGCCCTCACCGGCATCATCGACGACCTGGTCACCGTCATCCGTCGCGCCAACGACCTGCCCTGACCTCTCGATCAGGGATCAGACGCGTCGATCAGGGATCAGACGCGGAAGCCGGCGGCGCGGGCCGCGTCGCGTTCCCGGCGACGTTCGGAGCGTCGCCGGAAGAACCAGAAGACGAAGAAGACCAGACCGACCAGGAAGACGAGCACGAGTACCGGCAGGATGATCGCCACCAGCGAGACCACCACGCTGGTGGCGTCCTCGGCGGTGCTCGCCACCGGCGCGCCGAACCCGGCGGTCGTCGCGTTGATGACGGGGCGTGCCGCGGACTTGAGCAGGTGCACGCCCAGTGCCAGCAGCACGCCGGTGACGACCGGCACCCACTGGTGGGTCGAGAAGAAGCTTCCCGGGTCGCTGACCGTCACCGTCTCCGACGAGGAGCCGGCACCGAAGGCCAGGCCACCGGCGGTGGGCCGGACCACGGTCTGCACCACGTCGTTGACGTGGTCGACGACGGGCACCTTGTCCGCCACCATCTCGACGGCGAGCAGTACCGCCATGATGACGATGACCCAGCCGTTGCCGAGCCAGGTCCAGCCACTGGGCAGGTCGATCAGGTCGGTGTAGCGGCCGAGGAGACCGAGGATGAGCAGGGGTATGTAGGCGTTCAGCCCCGCCGAGGCGGCGAGACCGGTGCCGGTGAGAACTTCGAACACGGTCTCAGCATCGCATCGACGCGCCAGTGCCGCTCGCTGGCGACCGGGGGGTGCTCGGCTACCCTCGTCGGGTGCGGTTGGTCATTGCGAAGTGCTCGGTGGACTACGTCGGACGGCTCTCGGCTCACCTGCCGCCGGCCACCCGGTTGCTGATGGTGAAGGCGGACGGGTCGGTGTCGATCCATGCCGACGACCGGGCGTACAAGCCGTTGAACTGGATGAGCCCGCCGTGCCGGTTGGAGGAGGCCCCCGGTGTGTGGCGGGTCGTCAACAAGGCTGGCGAGGAGTTGCGGATCACCCTGGAGGAGATCTTCCAGGACACCTCGTACGAGTTGGGTGTGGACCCGGGCCTGCGCAAGGACGGGGTGGAGGCGCACCTGCAGGAGTTGTTGGCCGCCAACCCGGGAGCCCTGGGCGAGGGGTTCACGCTGGTTCGCCGGGAGTACATGACGGCCATCGGCCCGGTCGACCTGCTCTGCCGGGATGCCAACTCCGGTGCGGTCGCGGTCGAGGTCAAGCGGCGTGGCGACATCGACGGGGTGGAGCAGTTGACCCGCTATCTCGAGTTGATGAACCGTGACCCGCTGCTCAGCCCGGTTGCCGGAGTCTTCGCCGCTCAGGAGATCAAGCCGCAGGCCCGGGTGCTCGCCACCGACCGGGGCATCCGGTGCGTGGTCGTGGACTACGACAAGTTGCGGGGTATCGAGAAGGACGAGCTGACGCTGTTCTGATCGGCTGCTCAGCTCTCGGTGCGTACCGCGATCAGCGACTTGGGCAGGCCGACGACCCGCTCGACAAGCATCGTCGAGTCGGGGAAGTAGTGGCGCATCTGCGAGCGGTCCAGCAACTCGGTCCAGAGCACCTGGTGGATCGCGGCGTCGTGGCTGCGGGTCGGCTTGTGCCCCAACGGCCAGCGTCGGGCGAGCGCGGTGCGCAGTCGCACCGGTAGGAACTGCATTCCCGGTGCGATCCAGTGTGGCTCGATGGGGAAGTAACGGTACGGCGTCTGCACCCAGTGCCGGTCGGCCAGCGAGCGGACGGAGGCGGCGAAGCGCAACCGGCGTTCGTGCCCGCCCACGTGCTCCAGCACCGAGTTCGAGAAGACCATGTCGTAGGTGCCCTTGGCGAGGCGCTCAGGCAGGTCGCAGGCGTCGGCCTGTTCGACGCGGGCCCATTCCGGGACGGCGGCCGGGGGCTGTTCCAGGTTGACGACCGTCACCCGGGCCGGCCGGACGGTGGCGCGGTGCCAGGTGCCGAGCCGCCCGCCGAGATCGACCACGTGCATGTCCCCGAGGTCGGGGAAGGTGCGGGCCAGCCAGTCCGAGCGGTGCCGACGCCGACGGGCGCTCCACGACTGGTCACTGTCGACAAGGCGGTAGCGCAATCGATTGGGGCCCATTTAACGCAATGTACCGCCGTGGCCACAGCTCATAAACATGTGGATACACCGATCTTTGATGAAGATCGGTTATCCGACACTCACCTGCCGTACATCATCTTGATCGCCTTGACGAGCCGGGCCATGTCGGTCGGCGTCCGTTCGAAGGTCATCGACGGCAGCAGCGACCGGGCGCGACGCCGGGTGATCGCCTTGGCGCGGCCGAACTCGCGCAGCCCGTCCTCTCCGTGGATCCGCCCGAAGCCGGAGTCACCCACCCCGCCGAACGGCAGGGTGGACATGCCGGCGAAGGTCAGGGTGGAGTTGATGGAGGCCATTCCGGAGCGCAGCCGCCGCGCGATGGCCACCGCGCGCCGTCGACCGAAGACCGAACCGCCCAGGCCGTACGGCAGGGCGTTGGCGCGCGTGACGGCCTCGTCTGCATCGCGGACCCGGTTGATGGTCAGCGTCGGGCCGAAGGTCTCCTCCCGGACGGCGGCCGAATCCTCCGGGACGTCCACGAGCACGGTCGGGTGGACGTACGGCGGCTGCACCGCGGTCGGGCCACCGAGCACGGCGCGCCCGCCGGAGGCGACTGCGGCGTCGATGTGATGGCGGATCACCTCGATCTGCTTAGGCATGGTGATCGGGCCGATGTCGCTGCCCTCCGGCCCGACGGTCAGCTGACCGGCACGGGCCACCACCTTGTCGACGAAGGTGTCGAAGACGGAGTCGACGGCGTACACCCGCTCGATGCCGATGCAGGTCTGCCCCGCGTTGGTCATGCCGCCCCAGACGCACGCCTCGGCGGCGGCGTCCAGGTCGGCGTCGCTGTCGACGATCATGGCGTCCTTGCCGCCGCCCTCGATCAGCACCGGGGTCAGCGTCTCGGCGCAGGCGGCCATGACCTTCCGGGCGGTGGCGGTGGAGCCGGTGAAGGCCACCTTGTCGACTCCGGCGCGGCACAGTGTGGCCCCGACGTCGCCCAGGCCGTGTACGGCGGTGAACACCTGTTGCTCGGGCACCACCTCGGCGAAGCTGTCCACCAGCCGCTGGCCGACGGCGGGCGTGTACTCGCTCGGCTTGAGCACCACGGCGTTGCCGGCGGCGAGGGCGTACGCGGCGGAGCCGATCGGGGTGAAGACCGGATAGTTCCACGGCCCGATCACCCCGACCACGCCGTGCGGCTGGTATTCGAGGTGCCCGGAGAACTCGGCGAGGATGAGCCGGGACCGCACCCGGCGCGGGCCGAGCACGCGGCCGGCGTTGCGGGCGGCCCAGTCGATGTGCTCGATCGCGGTGACGATCTCGACGATCGCGTCGGCGACCGGCTTGCCGCCCTCGGCGTGCACCAGGTCGGCCAGCTGCTCGATCCGTTTGGCGAGCAGTGCGCGCCACCGCAGCAGCCGGGCGCGGCGGCCGCTGAAGCCGAGCCCGGCCCACCACTCGCCGGCGACGCGCGCGCGGTCGACGGCCTGTCGCACGTCGGCGTCGCTGGCGACGGGGAGGCGACCGGCCTCGACACCGGTGGCCGGGTTGGTCGACACCAGCTGGCCCGCCTCGATGATCGGGATGCCCGGGACATGCACAGCCGTCATGGCGGAAGTCTAGACCCGAAAATTACTCGCCGGTAGCTCGCCGATCTGAGGCGCCGGGACCGGAGTCGCGCCGCCCCAACCGATCGTTGATCAGTGCAGGTCAGGGCAGTGGTGGCGGAAACCTTCGCCCGAATCGTCGAACGGGAGGTGGCCGGGAGGTGACGAGAGGTTGACCGGCCGGTCGGTATTGACGATTACCGTCTGATGGCAGGCTGACGCGCGGAGTGACGGTGTGGGTGGAGGGCTGACTGTCCATGGAGGAACATCCGGAACTGTTGCCGCTGCTGACGGTCGCGGGTGGGCCGATGCGCGGGGCTAGCTTCCGCGTGCGTGCCGAACCGCAGGTGATCGGCCGGGCCCCGACCGGGCACGTGGTCATCAACGACCCGCACCTGAGTCGCCGCCACGCCGAGGTGTGGCTGACCCCGGAGGGCCTGTCCCTGCGGGACCTGGGCTCCACCAACGGCACCTGGCTCAACGACCACCGGATCATTCAGGTGGAGCTGCTCTCCGACGGCGACGTGATCCGGCTCGGCCGTACCGAGCTGCGCCTGTTCGATCCCGGCGTGGCGCTCACCGACCCGGTGGGCCTCAGCTTCGGCCCGTCCCGGCGGGACGTCCGACCGACCCTGCCGCTGCCCTTGGCGACGCCGCCGGGAACGAGACGGTAAGCACGGCCCACACTCGGGCCGCGCCCCGGATGGCGACCGGACACCTGGATCGTCGGGGTCGGGCGTGGCAGCATGCCGCGGATGGACAGCGAGCAGCGGACCGTGACGGCGAACGGCATCACCCAGGCGGTACGCGTGGCCGGCCCGGCCGATGGCACGCCGGTGCTGCTGATCCACGGCAACTGCTCGTCCGCGCTGTTCTGGGAGCCATTGGTGCGGCGTCTGCCACCGACGCTGCGGGTGGTCGCCCCCGACCTGCGCGGGTACGGCGACACCGAGACGGCCCCGGTCGACGCCACCCGGGGCCTGCGGGACTTCGCCGACGACGTGGCCGCCCTGCTGGACGACCCGACGCTCTTCGCCGCCGACGCCCGCCCGGTGGTGGTCGGGCACTCCCTCGGTGGCGGAGTGGCGATGCGTCTGCTGGTCGACCATGCGCACCGGGTGAGCGCGTTGCTGCTCGCCGCGCCGGTCTCCCCGTACGGCTTCGGCGGCACCCGTGACCTGACCGGCACGCCGACCACCCCGGACTTCGCCGGAACCGGTGCCGGCACGGCGAACCCGGACTTCGTCGCCCGCCTCGCGGCCGGCGACCGGAGCGAGGACGCCCCGGCCAGCCCCCGCGCCGTGCTGCGAGCCACCTATGTGGCCGATCCCGCATCGCTCGGCATGGACGAGGACCTCCTGCTGGACACTGTTCTGTCCACCGCCACCGGGGACGACAACTACCCGGGCACGGCGGTGTCCTCGGAGAACTGGCCCGGCACCGCGCCGGGGGAGCGCGGCGTGCTCAACGCGCTCGCGCCGACCTGGTTCCGGCTCGCCGACGAGCTGGTGGCCGTCGCCGAGAAGCCCTCGGTCACCTGGGTACGCGGGGACGCCGACGTCATCGTCTCGGACACCTCGCTGTTCGACCTGGCGTACCTGGGTTCGCTGGGTGTGGTGCCCGGCTGGCCGGGCGAGGAGGCGTGTCCACCGCAGCCGATGATCGGCCAGACCCGCGCGGTGCTGGAGAGGTACGCGGCGGCGGGCGGCGCGTACCACGAGGTGGTGCTGCCCGGCTGTGGGCACAGCCCGCACCTGGAACGTCCGGCGGAGTTCGTCGCGGAGCTGCTGGCCCTGACCACGGTGGCCGCCGCCTAGCGGCCGGTGGCACCGTGGGTGAAATATGCCACGGCGTCTCGACAACCGAGCGTCACGTGGCAGACTCGCGCGCATAACCTTAGCGGCCGTTCAGTGGTCGTGCGGAGTCTCTGGGGAGGCCGGTCGTGGCGCGCGATTTCAGCACCGTGGGCGTGGTGGGGCTGGGCACCATGGGTGCCGGCATCGTCGAGGTCTTCGCCCGCAACGGCATCGACGTGGTGGCCGTCGAGATCTCCGAGCCGGCGCTGGAGCGCGGCCGGGCCACCCTCACCGGCTCCACCGACCGGGCGGTCGCCAAGGGCAAGCTCGCCGCGGCGGACCGCGACGCCCTGCACGAGCGGGTGCACTTCGCGGTCGGGCTGGACGCGCTGCACTCCGTCGACCTGGTCATCGAGGCGGTGCCCGAGCACCTGGACCTCAAGCAGCGGATCTTCGCGGAGCTGGACCGGGTCTGCCGGCCGGAGACCATCCTCGCCACCAACACCTCGTCGCTGAGCGTCACCGAGATCTCGGTCGCCACCAGCCGGCCCAACCAGGTGATCGGCATCCACTTCTTCAACCCGGCGCCGGTCATGAAGCTGGTCGAGGTGGTCCGCACGGTCGTCACCTCACCCGAGGTGGTCGCCGACGTCGAGGCGCTCTGCGCCCGGCTCGGCAAGGTCGACGTCACCATCAACGACCGGGCCGGTTTCATCGCCAACGCGCTGCTCTTCGGCTACCTCAACCACGCGGTCGGCATGTTCGAGTCGCACTACGCGACGCGGGAGGACATCGACGCCGCCATGAAGCTCGGCTGCGGCCTGCCGATGGGCCCGCTGGCGTTGATGGACCTGATCGGCCTGGACACCGCGTACGAGATCCTGGACACCATGTACCGGCGCGGGGGTCGGGACCGCCGGCACGCCCCGGTGCCACTGCTCAAGCAGATGGTGACGGCGGGGCTGCTCGGTCGTAAGTCGGGTCGGGGCTTCTACACCTACGAGCGGCCCGGCAGCCCGGTGGTCGTACCGGACGAGGTGACGCCGCTGGCCACGGACGCCGCGCTCGCCGACGGCGCGCGGGCCATCACGAAGGTCGGCGTCGTGGGTTCCGGGACGATGGCCACCGGGATCATCGAGGTCTTCGCGAAGGCCGGTTACGAGGTCGTCTCGGTGACCCGTGGCGCGGAGAAGTCCGCGAAGGTCTGCGAGGCGGTGAAGACCTCGCTGAACAAGGGTGTGGTGCGGGGCAAGCTCGCCGAGGCCGACCGGGATGCCGCGCTCGGCCGGATCAGCTGGTCGGCCACGCTCGACCACCTCGCCGACGTCGACCTGGTGGTCGAGGCGGTGGTCGAGGAGTTGAGCGTCAAGAAGGCACTCTTCGCGAGCCTCGACGAGATCTGCAAGCCGGGCGTCGTGCTGGCCACCACCACCTCCTCGCTGCCGGTGATCGACGTGGCGATGGCCACCCACCGGCCGGCCGACGTGGTGGGGCTGCACTTCTTCAACCCGGCGCCGGTCATGCCGCTGGTCGAGGTGGTCCGCACCATCCGCACGTCCCCGGAGGCGACCGCGACCGCCCGCGCGGTCTGCGCCGCGCTCGGCAAGACCGGCGTGGTCTGCGGCGACCGGTCCGGGTTCATCGTCAACGCGCTGCTCTTCCCGTACCTGAACGACGCGGTGAAGATGTTGGAGGCCAGCTACTCGACGGCCGACGACATCGACCACGCGATGAAGCTGGGCTGCGGCTATCCGATGGGCCCGTTCGAGCTGCTCGACGTGGTCGGGCTGGACGTCTCCCTGGCCATCCAGCGCGAGCTGTACCTGGAGCTGCGCGAGCCCGGCTTCGCGCCCGCACCGCTGCTGGAACACCTGGTCACCGCCGGCTACCTGGGCCGCAAGACCCGCCGCGGCTTCCGCGACCACTCGCACCGCTGACGGGTCAACGCCGGAGGGTGCCGACGGCGTCTGCAAAGTGTGACCTTCGAGGAGTACGTCAGCAGCCGGGGCCCGGCGCTGGTCCGGCTCGCCCGGTTGCTGACCGGTGACGTGCACCGGGCCGAGGACCTCACCCAGGAGGTGCTGTCCCAGGCGTACGTGCAGTGGCGCCGGATCGTCCGCGCCGACCGGCCCGACGTGTACGTGCGCCGCATGCTGGTCAACGCCAACATCTCCTGGTGGCGTCGGCGGTCCAGCCGTGAGCTGGTCGTCGACACCTTCGCGGAGCGGCCGCACCGTGGCGACCTCGGCGGCGAGGCGGCGGACCGGGACGAGATGTGGCGGCTGATCCTCGGCCTGCCCGACCGTCAGCGGGCGGTGCTGGTGCTGCGCTACTACGAGGACCTCGACGACACGACGATCGCCCAGATCCTGGACTGCTCGCCGGTCACCGTCCGCACCCACGCGATGCGGGCGCTCGCCAACCTGCGGGAGCGCTGCGGTGCCCCGACCACGAACGGGAGCCGACCGTGACAGACCTCGACGAGCGGATCGTCCTGACGCTGCGGGAACACGCCGAGGGGCCGGTGGACGGCGACCGGCTGCTGGTCGGCTCGGTGCGCCGGGGGCGTACCCGGGTACGGCGGCGGCGGGTCGCCGCTGGTGCCACCCTGGGCGTGGTCGCGCTACTCGGTGCCGGCGTGGCCGCCGGGCCGATGGGTCGCCTGCCCGGCCTCGGTCACACGGTCACTCCCGGCTTGGCCGAGACCACTGTTGCGTTCCTACCGCCGCTGGTCGACGGCGCTCCGGGTGCGGCGGCCCGCCCCGACCAGATCGGCAAGGACCCGAGCCTGCTGCACATCGGCCTCGCCCCGGGCGGCCCCCGGTTCCTGGAGTGGAACGTCGGCGGCGGCAAGGAGACCGCGAAGATCGACATGGGCGGCCGGACGGTCACCGTCGAGCTGACCTCGGCCGACGTGTTGCGATCCACCGGTGCCTGGAACATGCCGCCGTTGGAGGGCGCCACCGCCAACCGCTACGACGGTTCCGTGGTCCACTCCGACGGGCCGGACGGTGTGCCGATCTGGCGACGTTACTGGCAGCCGGCCCCCGGCGTGTACGCCGGAGCCAGCGTGCCCGGTCCGGACGAGGGCCCCCTGCACGAGGCCGCCGCCGCGTTGCGGCTCGACCGGGCGTACGCGTGCAGCGGTCCGCTGCGGTTGACCGATCTGCCGGCCGGTGCCCGGGTCGGAAGCTGCGCGAGTTTCGTGGGCACCTTCCCGGCGGCGTACGCGGTGATGCTGCGCGTGAGCGACGACGACCAGGGCAGAGGGGTGAGTGTCGAGTTCCAGTACGCGAGGACCACCCTGATGGCCAAGGCGTCGGCGAACCGGACGATCGGCGGTAGACCCGCCTACTACGACCCCGCCTACGACCCTGCTGGCGCACGGCTGGAACTCCTGGACATCCCTCGGGCCCAACTGTTCGCTTCCTTCAACTACGAGCAGAGCTTCACCGAGGCGGAGGCGACGACAGTGCTCCTCGGAGCGCGGGTCGCCGAGCACCTGGACCAGCCCGCGACCTGGTGACCGCCCCGGGCCGTTCCACCGAACGGACCGTACGCTTGGTGACTGTGAGCCCCCGTCGCAACCGCCCTCGCCGGGACGAGAACGCCAACCTGGACGCCGACCGGGTCCGGCAGGGCGTCGCCTCGGTGCAGCAGTGGACCGACGGCGCCTGGCAGGTACGCGGCATCGGCGCGGGCGCGTCGGTCAAGACGTACCGTTGCCCCGGCTGTGACCAGGAGATCCGACCCGGGGTGGCGCACCTGGTGGCCTGGCCGGCGGACGGCCTGGGTGACCTGACCGACCGGCGGCACTGGCACAGCGGTTGCTGGCGCGCCCGGGACCGGCGTGGCCCGGCGGTACAGCGCGGCCGAGGCACCCCGCGCTACTGAGCGACCCGCCGGGCGACCCCGCTGAGCGACCTGGGTCACCCTGTTCGTGCCTGGGTGGGCGGCGGCGGCGCTTTCGCGACAGACTTGGCCGGTGAGCACAGCGATCCGCGCGTCGTCGATCCTGCCCGGCCGGCGGGAGAACATCGAGCTGCACACGGCCGACGGTCTGCGACTGGTCGGAGAGTTGGCCCTGCCGGCCGACCGGCCGCCGGTGGCCACCCTGGTCTGCCTGCACCCGCTGCCCACCCACGGCGGGATGATGGACAGCCACGTCTTCCGCAAGGCGGCCTGGCGGCTGCCCGCAATGGCCGACCTGGCGGTGCTGCGGTTCAACACCCGGGGCACCAGCAGCCTGCGCGGCACCAGCGAGGGCGCGTTCGACGGTGCGGTGGGCGAGCGGTACGACGTGGCCGCCGCCATCGAGTACGCGGAGTTCGCCGAGCTGCCCGACATCTGGCTCGTCGGCTGGTCGTTCGGCACCGACCTGGCCCTGAAGTACGGCTGCGACCCGACGATCGCCGGGGCGATCCTGCTCTCCCCGCCGCTGCGCTTCTCGAACCCGGAGGACCTGGCCACCTGGGCCGCCTCGGGTCGGCCGTTGGCGGCGCTGGTGCCGGAGTTCGACGACTACCTGCGTCCGACCGAGGCGCGGGAGCGGTTCGCCGCGGTGCCGCAGGCCGAGGTGGTCGGCGTGCCGGGTGCCAAGCACCTCTGGGTGGGTGACGCGGAGACGGTGCTCAACGAGATCGTCCGGCGGGTCAACCCGGCCGTCGAGGTGCCGCTGCCGACGACCTGGGACGGCCCGGTGGAGACCGGCGACGTCAGCGCGTACGCCGATCGGACGGTGGCCTCGTTCGCGGACACGCCCGTCCCGCAACCGGGCGACTGACCGGTCATCCTCTCTCCTGGCGGGGCAGCACCACCTCGCGCAGGATCAGTTGCAGCGCGGCCACCGTGGGGATGGCGATCAGCGCGCCCACCACACCCAGCAGCGCCACTCCGAGCAGCGCGGCGAGCAGGGCCGCCACCTCGTTGACCTCGACCGAGCGCCGCATCACCTTCGGGTAGATCAGGTAGTTCTCCACCTGCTGGTAGATGAGGAAGAACACCGCGCAGGCGATGCCGGTGGGCAGGTCGGCGGCGAAGCCGACCAGGCTCACGATCACCGCGCCCAGGGTCGCGCCGATCTGCGGGATCAGATCGGTCACCGCGACCACCACGGCCAACGCGAACGGATACGGCAGCCCGACGATCAGCGCGAACACGAAGGTGGTCGCCCCGGCCAGCACCGCGATGCTCAGCGCGCCGACCATGTAGGCGCCCACCTTGGCCAGGATCTCGTCGCCGATCAGCTGCACCCGCTCCCGCCGCGAGCGGGGCACCAGCGAGTAGCCCAGCGAGCGCAGCTTGTTGAAGTAGGCCAGGAAGTAGATCGTCAGCACCAGCACGGTCAGCGTCCGGAAAACCGTGCCGAAGATCAGTTGGGCCCCGCCGAGCACCCCGCCCAGCGCCCGGCCGACGGTCTCGGCGTTGGCCGCGCCCTGCACGCGCTCCACCACGTCGTACCGCTCCACCAGGTCGTTGACCGTCGGATTGCGGCGCAGCTCGTCGAGCAGGCTCGGGATCTGGTCGATGAACTGCCCGGACTGGGTGACGATCGGCGGGACCAGTGCGACCACTCCGCCGCAGAGCAGCAGCACCACTGTCAACGCGACCACCGCGACCGCCAGGCCGTGCGGCACACCCCAGCGGCGTAGTCGGACCACCGCCGGGTTGAGGCCGATCGCGAGGAAGAGCGCGATCACCACCAGCACCAGGATGCCGCCGGCATTCCGAATCCCCAGATAGAGGGTGTACGCCAGCAGCACGCCCAGCGCACCCGTGAAGCCGATCAGGAAGCTACTGCGGCGCAGCGGGCGCCCCGGAGTGCCGAACTTCCCGGACGGAATGGCTGGCGGCTCGTCCGGGTCGATCCCCGGAGCGGGGACCGGCACCGGAGGCGGTGTGTCGATCGGTGCGGTTTCGGCCGACGGGGGATCGGGCGTCGCGTCCGGATCGCCAGCCGACGGGTCGTGCTGTGGCACCAGGGACCTCCCGGCTCAGGCCGTCGGACGACCGGCTACAGCGACGAACGCCCGCCACGCGGCCGGCGCGAACATCAGCACCGGGCCGGTCGGGTCCTTGCTGTCCCGTACGCCTACGACCCCGGGCAGATTGTCCGCCACCTCGACGCACTCACTGTTCCCGCTGCGAGTGGAGGTGCGCCAGACTGTGCCACTCAGGTGCATGAGTCCACTGCTTCCTTCATCAGGTCGATCGAGTGCCGATGAGAGAGTGCTTCGTTTCGAACCGTCTCCCATCGTGAGAGCAGCGTAGCCACGTCACCATCTCGGTCAACCACGACTCCGGCAAGCTGGTTTCCGAGGGTCGTCTCCACCGGTCGACCCGGCGGGTCACGTCGTCACCGCAGTCACCCCACCGGAGCCGTCGAGCCTTCCGACCGTAGCGGTGTCCTCAGCAGACTGTCACGTACCGGGTCGTCCCGGACCACACCGGTTCCCACCGCGCGGACCTGCCGTCTCCACCTCGGCGCGATCGTGCCCTAGCCGAGGAGACAACGCTGTGCCCACGTCTTACCCCGCCAGCCGGTCACTGCCCGTCACCGTCGCCTCGGCGTCGTGGCCCTCCACCGGCTGCACACCGCCGGGTTCCAATCCACGTGGGAAGGCACGTACCCCGGTGTCCCGGTTGTCCATCGGCCGCACGCCGCCGGGTCCAAACTCGGGCGGCGGGGCAGGTACCCCGGTGTCGGGGATGCCCCAGCCGCGGCTCGGGCCGTACCCCCTGTTTCCCCGATCCTGCGGCGCGCGGACGCCGCACACCCCGCTGCGACCATGTGGTGCTGCCGGGCCGACGGCCTGCCGTGGCCCTGCGCAGACGCCCGGCTGCTGCTCAAGGCGGAGTTCGACACCGATCCGGCGGCGCTGACCATCTACCTCGCCGGGCTGTACCACGAGGCGGCGCACGACCTGTACCAGCTCAACCCCTACGACGGTCCGGCACCTCGGGAGCTGTTCGAACGCTTCGTGGCGTGGGGCCCGTTCCGCCGCCCGATCATCGACCCACCACCCGACCACCGGCCCTGATCCACTCGCCTTTCATGAAATCGGGGTGTCCGGCTTACCCGGACACCCCGATTTCACTGATCTCGTGTCGATCATGCGGCTGGCCGCGCCGGCGGGCTCAGTCCTTCTCGATGGTGACCTTGCTGGGCTTGGCGCTGCGCTCGTCGGTGGTCGGCTTGCTGGGCCGCTTGCCGTTCTCACCGGTGCTGGTGATCTTGGTCGGTTTGGCGTCCCGACCACCCACCCCCGGGACGGCGGCGACGGTCGGTTCCCCGTCCACCCCGGCGCTGGCCGTGCCTCCGTCGACGGTGGTCATCGGCTCGGCCACGGGGCGCGTCGCCGGCTGCCCGGCGTCCTCCGCGCTGGCGTTCACCGGCTGCCGGGTGTCGGCGGACTCGGCCTTGAGGCCGGTGGTCGCACCCGACCCCTGCGACGTGCCGGCGTCGACGGTCGCCGAGCCGGAGACGGTCGCGCCGTCGTCGCCATCGCCGGCCCTCTTGCCGTCACCGGTGGCCGGCGTGGTCGGACCGTCGATCGGGCCGGCGACGCTCTGCAACCGCAGCTCGGCCATCTGCCGCTGGAGATCGTCGGACTCCTGCCGGGACTTCCAGGTCTCCTGCCGCAGGTCTGCGAGCTGCTGCTGGGCCTGGGCGATCTCCAGCATCACCTGGGCGAGCTGCTGCCGGCCCGCCGCCGCCTCCTGCTGGGTGGCCGCCAGGTGCTGCTGCGTGGTGGCCAGGTGCTGCTGGGTGGTGGCCGCGTACTCCTCGAACTGCCGGCGGGAGGCCGCGACATGCTCGTCGGCCTCGCGGCGCTTGTCGCCGGCCTCGGTCTTCGCCCGGCTCAGCAGCTCGGCGGCCTCCGTCTCGGCCCGCTGGCGCAGAGCAGCCGCGTCCTGCTCGGCCGCCTGGAGAACCCCGGCCGCGCCCTGCTCGATCTCGTTCTTGCGGGCCGTGTACTCGCTCTCCAGCTCCTCGTTACGAGCGGTGTACGCGGTTTCCAGCTCGTTCTTGCGGCCGGTGTACGCGGTCTCCAGCTCGTCGCGGCGGCTGGTGAAGCCCGTCTCCAGCTCCTGCTGACGACTGGTGAACCCGGTCTCCAACTCCTGCTGGCGGGACTTGTGCTGCTTGTCCAGCTCCTCGCGACGCTTGGCGTACTCCTGCTCGGCTGCGGAACGCCGCTGCTCCAGCTCCCGGTCCGCCGCCTCCCGCCGGGAGTTGACCTCCTGCTCCACCCCGGCCCGCCACGCGCCCAGCTCCTGCTGCGTCTGCTCCCGGGTGTGCTTGACGTACGCCTCGGTCTCGGTGCGCATCCGCTGCACGTACGCCTCGGTCTCGGCGCGGTTGCGCTTGGCCGACTCGGACGCCTGCGTGACCAGCCGCTCCGCCTCCTGCTGCGCCTTGGCGCGGGTGGCGCGGCCCGCCATCGAAGCGTCGTCGATGATCTGCTTGGCCTCGTGCTGCGCCTTGGCATGCGTGGCCCGGCCCGCCTCGGTCGCGGTGTCGGTGAGGCGCTTGGCCTCCTGTAGGGCCTTGGCGTGCACCTCCTTGGCCGCCTCGCGCAGGTCGCTGGCCTCCTGTCGGGCATTGGCCAACGTCTCGCGAGCCGCCTCGCGCAGCTTGGTCGACTCCTGCTGGGCCCGGGTGTGGATCTCCTTGGCGGTGTCCCGTAGCTGGGTGGCCTCCTGCTGGGCCTTCGCCAGCGCGTCCTGCGCCGTCTTACGCAGCTGCGCCGACTCGTCCCGGGCCGACCGCAGGGTCTTCTCCGCCTCCGCCCGCTGGGCGGCGCTGTGCCGCTCCTCCTCCGCGCGCCGCGCGGCGAGAGCGATCTCGAAGTCCTTCAGTGCCCGCGCGGCCTGCTCGCGGGCCTCCTCGACGATGTGCTCGGCCGCGGCACGACGGGCCTCGATCTCCACGTTGGCGTCGGCGACGATCTGCTCGGCCAGCTCTTCGGACTGGGTGAGGATCGAGTCGACGAGCGGGCCGAGATGCTTGAACGAAGCCTTGTCCACCACGTTCATCTGCTTGCGCACCTGGGTCAGGTCGCGCTGGAGGACCTCGACCTGGCCGGCGAGCTTGTGGATCTGTGTGTACGCCTGTTCCCGTTCCGAGGCGAGGGTCGCGATCTCGTGTTCGGCACGCGCGACATACCGATCGACCTGTTTCTTCTCGTACCCCCGCAGAGCGGACTCGAAGCTGGGCTCCGTCGTCACGTCCCCGCCAAGAGCGAACAGTTCCTCGCCGTGCGACATACCCCCATCCTCACACGCATCGGGGCCTGCTGGGGCGATACGGACGGGCCTTGTGCGAGCTACTTCACTCCGTTTTGAGCAGGGCATTCCACGAGCTGGGAAACGCATACGGCGCGAGGTGGAACCGGTCACCCGGTGTCACCTCGCGCCGTCGATGCCCCGACCTACGCCATGCGTCAGCCAGCGGTCTCCGCGGGAACCCGGTCCTGACCGCCGTCGGTCTTCTTGGCCTCCGGCTTGGCCGCCGGAGCCGCCGCAGCCGGCACCCCCGGAACGATGCCGGCGAGCCCGGAGAGCATCTGGCCCAGCTGCGAGGTGACCGCGTCCTTCTGCCGGGTGAGGTCCTCGACCTCGCGGCGGGCGGCCTGCGTGGTCAGCTCCGCCTCCGTGCGGGCCTCGGTGAGCAGGCGCTGCGACTCGGCCTTGGCCTCGTTGAGCGTCTTCTCGGAGTGGGCCTTGGCCTTGTCCACCGTCTCGGCGGCGTTGCGCTCCGACTCGACCCGCCGAGCCTCGGCGCGCTGCTCGATCTCCTTGGCGCGCTCCTGCGCGGCCCGGGCACGCTGCTCGGCCTCGCTGACCAGCTTCTGGGTCTGCGCGACCTGGGCGGCGTGGCGCTCGGACTCCTCGCGCTCGGCCTTCTCGCGCCGCTCGGCAAGCTGGAGCTCCAGAGCCTGGAGGTCCTTGTCGCGCTTGTCCCGGGCGTCGGTCAGCAGCTTGGTCGCCTCGGCACGCTTCTCCTCAGCCTCGCGGGCGGCCTTCGCCCGCTGCTGGGTGATCTCGCGCTCGGCGGTGGCCCGGAGGGTGGCCACCTCCCGCTCGACAGTCGACTTCAGCTCGGCCACCTCGTGCGCGGTGACGGTGCGCAGCTGCTTGGTCTCACGGTCGGCGTCCGCGCGCAGCGTGTCCGCCTCGCGGCGGGCCTGCACCCGAACCTCGGCGGCCTCACGCTCGGCGGCCGTACGCAGGTTGCCAGCCTCGCGCTCGGCGCTGGCCTTCATGGCGGCGGCCTCGGCGCGTGCCTTGTCGGTGATCTCGCGAGCCTCGAGGCGGGCGGCGGAGAGGATGCCCTCGGACTCGCGCTTGGCCTCGTTGCGGTGGTCGTTGGCCTGCTCCTCGGCGAGCCGGAGGATCTGCTCGACGCGGGTGCCGAGCCCGGAGAGGGTGGGCCGGTTGTTCTCTTCGAGCTGCTTGTTCGTGTCGGTGAGCTTCTGCTCCAACGCGCTCATGCGCTGTTCGGCTTGGCGGAGCCGACGCTGGGCGTCGTTCATCCGCTGCTCGGCCTCGGCACGGGCCTGCTCGGACTGGGTGAGCGCGGCGGTCATCCGGCCGAGGAAGTCGTCGACCTGGTGAGTGTTGTATCCGCGCAGACCCACGGTGAAATCTGGCTGCGAGTTCGCGTTATCGAAGAACGCGAGAGGGGAGGACTGCTGCTGGGGCATTGGGACATACTGGCAGACGCCCCAGGGTGGTTCGCAAGAGCGGTGCGGAGCTTTCGTGCCCTCTTTGCATGGTCAACTTGGGTGATCGGCAGAGCCGGACCAACCGGCGATCTTGGCAGGTCCCGGGCGGCGTGCACGCCATGTGGCGTGATCCGGAAAAGGGCCCCGAGTAACCCCGAGGCCCTTTGTTCGATCCCGGGGCAGCCTTGCGCTAATGGGATGGAAGAACAATGCCGGGCACCACAATGGCCACCCGGTGCTCGTCCGTCCGGCCGGTGACCAGGTCAGTGCCGGTTCAGTGGCCCCGGAACCGGTTGATCGCGTCCTCGTGCTGGGCGCGCAGCTCCCCGTCGCGTACGCCCAGCCCGTCGGTGGGTGCGAGGCAACGCACCCCGACCTTGCCCTGGTGGGCGTTGCGGTGCACCTCGTACGCGGCCTGTCCGGTCTGCTCCAGTGGATAGGTGCGGGAGACCGTCGGGTGCACCTTGCCGAGCGCGACCAGACGGTTGGCCTGCCACGCCTCGTGGTAGTTGGCGAAGTGGCTGCCGACGATCCGCTTGAGGTGCATCCACAGGTAGCGGTTGTCGTACTGGTGCTGGAAACCACTGGTGGACGCGCAGGTGACGATGGTCCCGCCGCGCCGGGCCACGAAGACGCTGGCGCCGAACGTCTCCCGCCCCGGGTGCTCGAAGACGATGTCCGGGTCCTCTCCGCCGGTCAGCTCGCGGATCCTCTCGCCGAAGCGCCGCCACTCGTCCGGGTCCTGGGTCTCCTCGTCCTTCCAGAAGCGGAAACCCTCCGCGGCCCGGTCGATGACCAGCTCCGCGCCCATCCGGCGGCACAGCTCGGCCTTCTCCGGCGAGGAGACGACGCAGACCGGGATCGCGCCGCCGTTGAGCGCCATCTGGGTGGCATACCCGCCGAGGCCACCGGAGGCGCCCCAGATCAGCACCACGTCACCCTGCTTCATGTTGGCCCCGTGGTGGGAGACGAGCTGCCGGTACGCGGTGGAGTTGACCAGCCCGGGGCTGGCCGCTTCCTCCCAGCTCAGGTGCCGCGGCTTCGGCATGAGCTGGTTGGCCTTGACCACCGCCATCTCGGCCAGCCCGCCGAAGTTGGTCTCGAAGCCCCAGATCCGCTGCTGCGGGTCGAGCATGGTGTCGTCGTGCCCGGCCGCGTCCTCCAGTTCGACGGAGAGGCAGTGCGCGACCACCTCGTCGCCGGGCGCCCAGCGGGTCACCCCGGGGCCGACGCGCAGCACCACGCCCGCCGCGTCCGAACCGACCACGTGGTACGGCAGGTCGTGCCGGCGGGTCAGCTCGGAGACCCGGCCGTAGCGCTGGAGGAACTTGAAGGTGGAAACCGGCTCGAAGATGCTGGTCCACACGGTGTTGTAGTTGATCGCGCTGGCCATCACCGCGATCAGTGCCTCGCCAGGCGCCAGCTCCGGCGTCGGCACCTCCTGCACGTGCAGCGCCTTGCGTGGGTCCTTGTCCCGGCTGGCCATGCCGTCGAACATCCGGGACTCCTCGGCGCGGACCACCACGCCCCGGTAGCTCTCCGGCACGGGCAGCCCGGCGACGCCGGCGAGCTCGCGGTCCGGATCGTTCGATTCCTCCGCCGCCATGATCGCTTCGAGGATGTCCTGCACGGTGACCTCCGGTTCGTCCGCACCCGCACGGGCCTGGGTGCTGCCATCGTCGGCGCCGGTGGGGCACGACCACCATGTCGGCATTCGACACATCCGACCCCGATCGCGCTCCTGTGGGGCCGGACGTTACTGAACGGTAGCTAGGCCGGGAAGTCCTCTGTGAAAAACTGCATCCACCGATGCGTGAAGGTGTCCGACCAGCCCGTCAACCGCGCACTGGCGTGCGCGCAAACGGCTTCGCGGGCCACGCCCCCGCGCGAGGAGGCAACAACGTCGGGGATGTTGCTGCCTCAGACGCGATGGAGGCAGCAACATCCCCGACGTTGCGCGGATCTTGCTAGCGGCGCGGGGCGGGGTGGCGCGGGAGGTCAGTGCGGGGTGCGGGCGGGTTCGACCAGTTCCACGAGGACGCCGCCGGCGTCCTTCGGGTGTACGAAGTTGATCCGGCTGTCCGCGGTGCCGCGTCTCGGGGTCTCGAAGAGGAGTCGCATGCCCCGCTCGCGCAGTGCCGCGCAGGCCGCGTCGACGTCCACCACGGTGTACGCGACCTGCTGCACGCCCGGCCCGCTGCGGTCCAGGAACTTGGCGATCGTCGACTCCGGGGTCAGCGGTGCGAGCAACTGCACGCAGCCGCCCTCGGTGGTCGGCCCGACGGACAGCATCGCCTCGCGAACGCCCTGTTCCTCGTTCGTCTCGACGTGTACGCAGCGCATCCCGAACGTCCGCTGGTAGAAGTCGATCGCGGCGTCCAGGTCGGCCACGGCGATCCCGACGTGGTCAATCTTGCGAAGCCCGATGTCTGTGACGTAGTCCGCACCGGGCTCGGCGGGGGAGTTGTCAGCCATGGCGTTAGTCTGACCGAACAATCGTTAAGGCGTACAGCTCGGCACCCCCCTTGAACAGTTCGGCACCCCCTTCGGAGGCAGGCATGGCTTCGGTGATCGTCAGCGGCGCGCGGACCCCGATGGGGCGGCTGCTGGGCAACCTCAAGGACCTCCCGGCCACGAAGCTCGGCGGAATCGCCATCAAGGCGACGCTGGAGCGTGCCGGCGTCAGCCCGGACCAGGTCCAGTACGTGATCATGGGGCAGGTGTTGCAGGCCGGCGCCGGTCAGATCCCGGCGCGACAGGCGGCGGTCGAGGCCGGCGTGCCGATGTCCGTGCCGGCGCTGACCATCAACAAGGTCTGCCTCTCCGGCCTGGACGCCATCGCCCTGGCCGACCAGCTGATCCGCGCCGGCGAGTTCGACATCGTGGTGGCCGGCGGCATGGAGTCGATGACCAACGCGCCACACCTGCTGATGGGCCAGCGCACCGGCTACAAGTACGGCGACGTGGTGGTCAAGGACCACATGGCGCACGACGGGCTCAGTGACGCCTGGGACTGCTGCTCGATGGGCGAGTCCACCGAGCGGCTCGGCAGCAAGCACGGCATCTCCCGTACCGAGCAGGACGCCTTCGCCGCCGCCAGCCACCAGCGGGCCGCCGCCGCCCAGAAGAACGGCCACTTCGCCGACGAGATCACCCCGGTGGTGATCCCGCAGCGCAAGGGTGACCCGCTGGTGATCAGCGAGGACGAGGGCATCCGCCCGGACACCACCGTCGAGTCGCTGGCCAAGCTGCGTCCCGCCTTCGCCAAGGACGGCACCATCACCGCCGGCAGTTCGTCGCCGATCTCCGACGGCGCTGCCGCCGTGCTCGTGATGAGCAAGGCCAAGGCCACCGAGCTGGGGCTGACCTGGCTGGCCGAGATCGGTGCGCACGGCAACGTGGCGGGCCCGGACAACTCCCTGCACTCGCAGCCGTCCAACGCGATCAACCACGCCCTGAAGAAGGGTGGCCTGAGCGTCGCGGACCTGGACCTCATCGAGATCAACGAGGCGTTCGCCCAGGTCGGCATCCAGTCCACCCGTGACCTCGGCATCAGTCCGGACAAGGTCAACGTCAACGGCGGCGCGATCGCCCTCGGGCACCCGATCGGCATGTCCGGCGCTCGTCTCGTACTCACCCTCGCCCTGGAGCTGAAGCGGCGCGGCGGTGGCACCGGCGCGGCGGCCCTCTGCGGCGGCGGTGGCCAGGGTGACGCCCTGATCATCCACGTGCCGGGCCAGTGAGCGGAGCGGCCGAGCACGTGCCGGCGGCGGGCGCCACGTCGGTGCGCCGCAGTCGGGACGTACCGCTGCTGGTGGAACGGGCCCGCGCGGGTGACCCCCGCGCGGTGGCCCGGTTGATCACGTTGGTGGAGAACGGCGACACGCTGCTGCCGGCGATCGCCGCGGCGCTGGCGCCGTACGCCGGGCAGGCCCAGGTGGTCGGGTTGACCGGCTCGCCCGGGGTGGGCAAGTCGACCACCACGAACGAGCTGGTCCGGGCCCTGCGGGCGCGCGGGCACCGGGTCGGCGTGCTGGCGGTCGACCCGTCCAGCCCGTTCACCGGCGGCGCGATCCTGGGTGACCGGGTGCGGATGCAGGACCACGCCACCGATCCGGGCGTCTACATCCGGTCCATGTCCAGTCGGGGTCACCTCGGCGGGCTGGCCGCGGCGACGCCGCAGGCGGTCCGGGTGCTGGAGGGCGCAGGCTGTGACGTGGTGCTGGTGGAGACAGTCGGCGTCGGGCAGGCCGAGGTCGAGGTCGCCTCGCTGGCCGACACCACGCTGGTGCTGCTCGCGCCCGGGATGGGCGACGCGATCCAGGCGGTCAAGGCCGGCATCCTGGAGATCGCCGACGTCTTCGTGGTCAACAAGGCCGACCGGGACGGCGTCGACGCCACCGTCCGCGACATCCAGGGCATGATCGCCCTCGGTGAGCGCGGGCCGGGGCAGTGGCGACCGCAGGTGGTCCGCTCGATCGCCGCCCGTGGCGAGGGCATCGACGACATCGCCGCCGCCATCGACAAGCACCGCGGCTGGCTGGTCGAGCACCGCGAGCTGCGCCGCCGTCAGGAGGCGCGGGCCGCCGCCGAGATCGAGGCCATCGCGCTCGGCATCCTCCGCGCCCGGATCGGCTCACTCCGCGACGGTACGGAGTTGGCCACGCTCGCCACCAAGGTCGCCGAGGGTGCGACCGACCCGTACACGGCGGCGGACGAGTTGCTCGCCCAGCTCGCTCGCTGACCCGGCGACCCGCCGACCAGCGCGTCCACCTGGACGAACCAGGCCGGCACTGTCCGGTGCGGACCCACGTCTTCGCTCGTTCGGCCGGTCGGAGCGCACCTCACGCCCGCAAGCGAAGGTCGCTCTGGTTTTAGTAGGCTCGCCGCGCGTGGCCGCAAACGAGGCTTCCGCGAAGCGGGCTGACGAATCGGTCGGTCCACAGTGCGTCGGGACCAGGGGAGATGTGATCATGACGGACGCGGTGGAGAACGCCGGTGCAGTGCAGCCCGCGACGGGTGCGGCCCGGGGTGTCACGTCGGTTTCCGACGAGGTCGTCGAGAAGATCGCCGGCGCGGCCGCTCGTGCGGTGCCCGGTGTCGCCGATCTTGGCGGTGACGTGGCGCGGTTCTTCAACAGCGTGCTGGACAAGGTCGGCCTGGACGAGGTGGGCGACGCTCGCCGAGGCGTCTCGGCCGACGTGAAGGGCAGCGCGGCCGTCATCAACGTGGTCCTGGTGATCGACGCCGGGCACGTCGTGGCCGATGTGACCGAGGCGGTGCGCGCCGCCGTGATCGAGGCGGTGGAGAAGTACGGCCTGACGGTCACCCAGGTCAACGTCACGGTTGACGACATCGAGCTGAATCAGCCGGGAGCGGCAGCCGGAGCCTGAGGCGTCGGTGCGGCGGCGTCGGGCCGCCCGGGATCACGGCCGCTGCCCGCCGCTGTCGAGATAGCGCAGCACCGCGATCACGCGCCGGTTGTCGCCGGTCGTGACCGGCAGTTGCAGTTTGCTGAAGATGCTGTTGATGTGCTTCTCGACGGACCGTTCCGTGATCACCAGCTCGGCCGCGATGCCGGCGTTCGACCTGCCCTCGGCCATGAGTTGGAGTACCTCCAACTCGCGTGGGGCGAGCCTGCGCAGCGGGGTGTCCCGGCGGCTACGGGAGACGATCTGGCGGACGACCTCGGGGTCGAAGACGGTGCCGCCGGCACCCACCCGGTTCAGCGCGTCGAGGAACTCGCCAACCTCGCCGACCCGGTCCTTGAGCAGGTAGCCGACCCCGTGGAGGTTGCCGCCGAGCAGGTCGGCGGCGTAGCGCTCCTCGACGTACTGCGAGAGCACCAGCACCGCGGTGTCGGGCTGCTGACGCCGGATGACCAGCGCGGCGCGCAGCCCTTCGTCGCTATGGGTGGGCGGCATTCGTACGTCGAGGAGCGCGAGGTCGGGACGGTGTTCGGCGACGGCCCGGAGCAACTGCTCCGCGTCGGCGACCGCCTCGACGACCTCGTGCCCGTTGGTCGTGAGCAGCAGGGCGAGGCCCTGGCGTAGCAGCGCGGCGTCCTCGGCGATCACCACCCGCATGGCAGCTCCATGGTGAGCACCGTCGGCCCGCCTGCCGGGCTGTACACGGTCAGGTCGCCGTCGACGCCGTGGGCACGCTCGGCGAGCCCTGCCAGCCCGGACCCGCTCGACGTGTCGGCACCGCCAACGCCGTCGTCGGTCACCCGGATCAGCAGCGCGTCGCGGCGGGCCGCCAAGTGGACCTGAGCCCGAGTGGCGCGGGCGTGCTTGGCCGTGTTGGACAGCGCCTCGGACACCATGAAGTAGGCGATGGACTCGATGAGTCGCGGCGGTCGACGGTCGAGGCGTACGTCGATCGTGACCGGCACCGGCGACCGGGCGGCCAGGGCGGACAGCGCGGCGTCCAGGCCCCGGTCGGCGAGCACCGGCGGGTGCAGCCCACGGGTGAGGTCGCGTAGCTCGACGATTGCCTGCTTGGCCTCCTGATGGGCGGTGGCGAGCAGCGGCGCGGCGCGGACGGGGTCGTCGGCGAACTGGTGGCGGACCATGCCGAGGGTCATGACCAGGTGGATGAGGCGTTGCTGCGCGCCGTCGTGCAGGTCGCGCTCGATGCGTCGGCGTTCGGCCTCGGTGGCTCGGATGACCTCGGCGCGGCGGCGCTCGACCTCCTGCACTCGGGCCCGGAGCTGGCGGGTCGACGCCCAGCCGAGCAGGGTCTTCGCGAGCGAGACGTGCACCAGGGTGAGTACCCGCACCACCGTCGGGGCGGCGATCAGCAGGGCCAGCCCACCGGTGACCAGCAGCGCAGCGGTGACCGGCCGCAGCGGCCCGTGCAGCAGAGCGTGGGCGGTGCTGTCGTAGGCCAGCGGGGTGTCGGCGAACGGCCATGCCGGCGGACGCGTGGCGGCGACCAGCAGCCAGACCCCGCCGCCCCAGGCGATCACGGTCAGCAGCGCCGTGCTGAGTGCCAGCGGCAGGCGGAGCAGGTGGTACGCCGCGACCCTCCACAGAGTCGGATCGAGCACGAGATTCCCGGCCCGCTGTGCCCAACCGGTCCCGGCGGGCGCGCGCAGTGCCACCGACACCCGTTCGTCGAGCACCCGGCGGCACCACTGCGCTTCGAGGTGGGCGCAGCAGCGCAGCGCGGTCCCGTAGCCGAGGAAGATCGGCACGCCGAGCAGCAGGACGGGCAGGAGCACCGCGGAGAGCACGAGCCCGATGACGCTGAGCGCGGTCATCACCACCGCCCACGGAGTCACCACCAGCAGGTGCAGGGTTCGCCGCCAGGTGTCGGTGGAGACGAGCGCCGTGGCCTCCCGGCCCAGTCGTGACCGCCACGCCGTGGCCTGCTCGATCATCACTCTCCCTGGTCAGGGCTGCTCAGTGGGCCAGCCTATGGCGAGCTGGGCGGGCACGACAGGAGGGCAGCCTGCCAGTGCTCGGGGGTGCTACCACCACCTCGATCTCGCATGGTGGCCCGGCAGCCGGGAGGGGTCCTTCTCGACACGCTTGTTCCGTGCCGACCTGCCCACCCCTACCGCACGGAGATCACGTGATGAAACGGTCAGCGACATCCCTGGAGTCGGGACGACGAGTCCCCCGTCTGATCGCCGCGGCATTCGCAGCCACCGCCGTAGCGGTGGCGTTGATGCTTGTCAGCCTGGTCGTCGAGCTACTCGACGGTGCTCCGGCCCACCGGATCTTCTGGCCGGCAGAGCTGGGCTCGATGCTGTTGTTCTTTGCCACGATGACCCGGCAGGGGCGGCAGTGGGCTCGGGTCACCCTGACCGCGCTGGTCGCGAACACCGTGGTGTTCAGGCTGCCCGGCATGGTCGGCGACCCGGGAGACCGGCAGCCGCTGGCGGTGGTGTTCGACTGGATGAGCCTGGGCGCGATGGGTGCCGCTGTGCTCCTGATCTTCCTGCCGGCCGCCAACCGGTACATGCGGGCGACCCGCGACCAGCAGCGGCTCATCTCACCCCGGGTCCGCAAGGCGCTGTTGGCGACGCACATCGCGAGCGCCGTTGGCTGGCTCGGCGTGATCACCGTGATGGCGACCATGGCCATCGCCGCTGCCGCCGCCGACGACCTCGGCTACCTGCGCTCGGCGTACACCATGATGCTGCTGGTCGACCACACGTTCCTCGGCCCGGCCCACCAACTCGCCCTGCTGACCGGGGTGGCACTTGCGGCGGGCACGCCGTGGGGGCTCTGGCGGCGTCGGTGGGTCGCGACGAAGCTCGTGCTGATGCTGGTGATCATGCTGGTTGGCAGCGCGGTCCTCCAGGACCTGGCGGTACGCGCGCACGAGCTGGTCGAGGCGGGCCGACCGGTGGCCGAGATCCGGGCCGAGGCCGGGCTGCCGCTGGCGCTGCTGACGCCGCTGGGGCCGGCGGTCGGGCTGATCGCGACGCTGCTGTCGGTCTACAAACCGGGCGGCCCGACCCGATACGGCCGCCGCCGTGGCGCGGAGCGCCGACGCCCGGTCGGCAACCCGGCGGGCATGGTCGCCGTGGTCCGTGACATCCGGTCGGTCGCCCGCGACGTCGTCACGGTGACGCTGGTCGGTGAGTCGGGCCGGCCGCTGCCGGCGTGGGAACCGGGGGCGCACATCGATCTCACGCTGCCCTCCGGCGTGGTCCGCCAGTACTCGCTCTGCGGCGCTGCGGCCGATCGGAGCAGTTACCGGATCGCGGTACGGCGGGATCCCGCCGGTCGAGGTGGCTCGGCCGAGGCGCACCAGCTTCGACCCGGGCAGCGGGTCGTCGTAGGTGGCCCGCGGAACCACTTTCCCCTGGTGCCCGCGCCGGCGTACCTCTTCGTCGCCGGCGGGATCGGCGTCACCCCGATCCTGCCGATGGTGCGGAGGGTGCGGGCCGAGGGCCGACCGTGGCGGCTGCTCTACGTGGGAGGCTCGACCGAGCGGATGGCCTTCCGGGACGAGGTGTCGGCGCTCGGCGCCGACCGGGTGGAGATCTTCGCCACGGACACCGATGGCAGGCCTGACCTGCTCCGACTGCTGAATGCGGCATCCGCCGACACCGCGGTCTACTGCTGTGGGCCGGCCGAGCTGATTGCCGCGGTCGAGCGGCTCACGCCGCCCGATCGGCGGCACGTCGAAAGGTTCACCGCCACACCTCGCGTCGCCGCCGACAACCAGCCCTTCGAAGCCGAGTTGGCCCGCACCGGGCAGTTGCTCCAGGTGCCGGCGAGCCGCAGCCTGCTCGACGTGATCCGTGAGGTCGTACCCGAGGTCCCCGCCTCGTGCGAGAACGGTCTGTGCGGCAGTTGCGGCGTTGTCGTGGTCGATGGGCAGGCTGAGCACCGCGACGACATCCCAGCGGCGCGGCGGCGGGACGGCCGGGACGTCGTCTATCCGTGCGTCTCCCGGTCGCGCACCCCGCGGCTGGTCCTGGACCTTTGATGCCATTCGCCAGCTCACGTTACCGGTCGGTACGGCGTGACTTAGCGATCGTTCAGGTCAGGGCTCTACACTCGACGTGCAGTCGAGGACCCGAGGAGGAGCCCTGCTCATGGACGCCGACGAGATCGACGCCGGACGGGCGCGCTGGCAGGCCCGTTACGACGGCGCGCGCAAGCGGGACGCCGACTTCACCACGCTCTCCGGGATGCCGGTGGACCCGGTCTACGGCCCGCCGGAGGGCGCCACGTACCCGGGCTTCGAGCGGATCGGCTGGCCGGGCGAGTACCCGTACACCCGGGGTCTGTATCCGACGGGTTACCGCGGACGGACCTGGACCATCCGGCAGTTCGCCGGCTTCGGCAACGCCCAGCAGACCAACGAGCGCTACAAGATGATCCTCGGCGCGGGCGGCGGAGGCCTCTCGGTCGCGTTCGACATGCCCACGCTGATGGGCCGCGACTCGGACGACCCGCAGGCGCTCGGCGAGGTCGGGCACTGCGGCGTCGCCATCGACACCGCCACCGACATGCAGGCGCTCTTCGACGGCATCGACCTGGCCGGTGTCACCACCTCGATGACCATCTCCGGCCCGGCCGTGCCGGTGTTCTGCATGTACCTGGTCGCCGCCGAGCGGCAGGGCGCCGACCTGTCCACGCTGGACGGCACCCTGCAGACCGACATCTTCAAGGAGTACATCGCGCAGAAGGAGTGGCTCTTCGACCCCGAGCCGCACCTGCGCCTGATCGGCGACCTGATGGAATACTGCGCCGCCGAGATCCCGCGCTACAAGCCGCTGTCGGTCTCCGGTTACCACATCCGCGAGGCCGGCTCGACCGCCGCGCAGGAGTTGGCGTACACCCTGGCCGACGGTTTCGGCTACGTGGAGCTGGGCCTCTCGCGCGGGCTGGACGTCAACGTGTTCGCGCCGGGGCTGAGCTTCTTCTTCGACTCGCACGTCGACTTCTTCGAGGAGATCGCCAAGTTCCGCGCCGCCCGCCGGATCTGGGCCCGCTGGCTGCGCGACGTCTACGGCGCCACCAGCGAGAAGGCGCTCTGGCTGCGGTTCCACACGCAGACCGCAGGCGTGTCGCTGACCGCGCAGCAACCGGTCAACAACGTCGTACGCACCGCCGTCGAGGCCCTCGCGGCGGTGCTCGGTGGCACCAACTCGCTGCACACCAACGCGCTGGACGAGACGCTGGCGCTGCCCACCGACGAGTCCGCCGAGATCGCCCTGCGTACGCAGCAGGTGCTGATGGAGGAGACCGGTGTGGTCAACGTGGCCGACCCGCTCGGCGGCTCCTGGTACGTCGAGGCGCTGACCGACAAGATCGAGGCCGAGGCGGAGGAGATCTTCGCCCGGATCCGGCAGCTCGGCGGGGAGGGGCCGCACCAGATCGGCCCGATGACCTCGGGCATCCTGCGGGGCATCGAGGACGGCTGGTTCACCGGGCACATCGCCGAGTCGGCCTTCGTCTACCAGCAGGCCCTCGAAAAGGGTGACAAGAAGATCGTCGGGGTCAACTGCCACACCGGCACGGTCGCCAAGGAGCTGGAGATCCTGCGCATCTCGCACGAGGTGGAGCTGGAGCAGCGCCGGGTGCTCGCCGAGCGCAAGAGCGCCCGGGACGAGTCCGCGGTCCGTGCGGCGGTGACCCGGATGGTCGAGGTCAGCCGCACCGACGGGAACATGATCCCCGCGATGCTGGACGCGGTCCGCGCCGAGGCGACCCTGGGCGAGATCTGCGACGCGCTCCGCGCCGAGTGGGGCACCTACCGCGAGCCGGCCCGCTTCTGACACAGCGCCCCTCCGTCGATCTTGCATTTCCGGCCGAATGAATACGGCAAACGGCGCGTATTCGGCGTCCTGAAGTGCAAGATCGCGGGGGTGTGCGGCGGGGCGTGAGAGTTGCAACGTCGGGGTTGCGGGTGAGCTGAGAATCCGGGCTCACGTGCGAGACTAGGTAACCATGAGCGACCCACGGATCACCTCGTCGATCTTCACCCGCGGCGCGGTCGACCTCAGCACACTGCGCGGCCCCGCACCAGCCAGCTCCCGCCCCGGCACGCCCCCGCAGGGCGGCCCGTCCAACGGCGCGCCCGCTGCTGGCGGTAACACCGCCATCGTCGACGTCACCGAGGCGACCATCCAGTCCGACGTGCTCGAACGGTCGATGGCCATGCCCGTCGTCGTGTTCTTCGGCGCCGCAGGCTTCCCGGAGAGCGACGAGTTCGCCCCGGTGTTGGAGCGACTGAACGCCGAGGGCGCCGGCAGTTGGGTGCTGGCACGGGTCGACGTGCAGGAAAATCCGCGAATCGCCCAGATGTTCCGGGTCCAGGGCATCCCCATGGTCTACGCGGTCGTCGGCGGGCAGCCGGTCGACGCCTTCTCCGGGGTGGTGCCCGAGGCGCAGTTGCGGCAGTGGCTCCAGGCCGTGCTCAAGGCCGGCGGCGTGACCGTGGCCGAACCGGAGGACCCTCGCCTCGACGAGGCGGACGACGCGCTGATGAGCGGTGACCTGGACGCCGCCGAGCAGGCGTACCGCAAGATCCTGGCCGACGCGCCGGCGGACGCGGCGGCAACGGCGGGGCTGGCCCAGGTCGGGGTGGCCCGCCGGGTGGCCGGCGCGGACCCCTCCACCGCGCTGGCCGCCGCCGAGAGTGCCCCCGACGACGTGGCCGCCCAGCTGCTGGCCGCCGACATCGAGGTGCTCAGCGGCCTGGCCGAGCAGGCATACTCCCGGCTCGTCGGCCTGGTCCGGCGCACCGCCGGCGAGGACCGTGAGACGGTGCGCCAGCACCTGGTCTCGCTCTTCTCCATCGCGGGCCCGGACGATCCGGCGGTCGCCTCGGCGCGCCGGGCCCTGGCCAGCGCCCTGTTCTGAGTTCGTAGCACGCCAGCGCGGGCCGGCGTTCCGGCCGGCCCGCCCGACCACCGAGGACGGGAGCTCATGATGCGCCGGATCGCCGTCCTCGACGCGCCGACAAATCTTGGCCTACGGCCGCCGACGTCCACGTCGGTCCCCGGTTGCGCCAAGGCGCCCGGCGCGCTGCGCGACCACGACCTGCTGGCCCGGTTGCGCGCCCGCGACGCCGGCTGCATCACCCCACCCCGCTACGACCCGGGCGACTGGCGGCCCGGCGACGGGGTGTGCCATGCCCGGGAGATCGCCGACTACTCGCTGGCGCTCGCCGAACGGATCGGCTCGATCATCGACCGGGGAGAGTTCCCGGTGGTGTTGGGCGGCGACTGCTCCGTGCTGCTCGGCTCGGCGCTGGCCATGCACCGCCTCGGTGAGGCCGTCGGCGGGCGGATCGGGCTGGTCTTCGTCGACGGGCACTCCGACTTCCGGCATCCCGGCAACGCCTCCTACGTCGGCGCCGCCGCTGGTGAGGACCTTGCCCTCGTCACCGGGCGAGGCCAGGCCGATCTGGCCGCACTGGAAGGACGCCGGCCCTACTTCCGCGACATCGACGTGGTGGTGCTCGGCATCCGCGCCCAGGACGAGTACCGGCTCGACCTCCAGGCCGCCGGGATCACCACCCGCCCGGTCCCCGCGCTGCGGGCCGAAGGCGCTGCCCGGACGGCCCAGTGGGCGCACGAGCAACTCGCCGACTGCGCGGGCTACTGGGTGCACATCGACGTGGACGTTCTCGACCCCGCGGTGATGCCGGCGGTGGACGCACCCGACCCGGGCGGCATCGCCTTCGCCGAGCTGGAGATCCTGCTCGCCGGCCTGGTCGACACCCCGCACTGCCTCGGCGTCGAGCTGACCGTCTTCGACCCCGACTACGATCCGGACGGCTCGTACGCGGCCGAGATCGTCAACACCGTGGTCGCCGGCCTGGCCCCGGTCACCGCCCCCGAGGCGGTGCCGCCCCGACTGCTGTCGGCGCGGCCAGCCCCCGGCCCCCGGCGCGGCAACGGCCGGACCCCGGCCGCCACCGAACGACCCGACCGCTCCCAGCGGCGCGACGGGCCGGAGCGTGCCGAGCGGGTGGATGCCGGGTCGCTCGCGGAGGCCGGATCCTCCGATGTCGGGCCTGCCGGCGTCGCATCCTCGGGCTTGCGGTCTGCCGGCGCTGGTCCTTCCGACGGCCGTTTCGTCGTGGGCGCAGCACCGCACGACATCGTGGCTGGGACGGGATCAGCCGTCACCAACGGTCAGGCCCGCTCCGAGCAGTCGGACGTCGCGGCGGACATCGCGGCCACGGTCGAGCGGGAGCCGGTCGAGCGGGAGCCGGTCGGCCCGCCCGCATCGGCCGGCCCAGGCCTGCTCCGGCGGCCTTCCGTATCGGCTCAGACTCACTCGGACCGGCACAAAGCCGACACAGCCTGACCGTCTGACGGCCGACCGGGCCGTGAGCCACTCGGTTTCACGGAAGTCGCGGTATCCGGATGGCTCGGATACCGCAAGATTCCGTGAAACCGAGTGGATCAACACCGTCGGGGTGCGTGGTGCGGGGGCCGTCTGCTGCGCGGGCGCTCGCCGCGACGGTGTCAGGAAGCCGGGAGGGCGCGGAGGAAGCGCTCGGCGATCGGCACGGCCGAGGCCGTGCTGGCGCCACCCTTCTCCACGAACACCGCGAACGCCACGTCACCCCGCCAACCGACGAACCAGGCGTGGGTGTGGGCCGGGTTGTCGTCGTACTCGGCGGTGCCGGTCTTGCCGTAGACCTCACCCGGCACATCCTTGAGCGCGCTGCCGGTGCCGGTGGTGACCACCTCGCGCATCATCGACCGCAGCGCGGTGACCGATTCTGGCTTGAGCTGCTCGCCGGCCGGCACGGGCTTGGCCGGCGCCGGGTCGAGCACCAGCTTCGGCTGTTCGAAGCGGCCACGGGCGACGGCTGCGGTGGCCCCGGCCATGGCCAGCGGGCTGACCAGCGTGGTGCCCTGCCCGAACGAGGCGGCGGCCTGCTCGGCCAGGCTGCCGCCCGTCGACACCTTGCCGGTGAAGGCGTCCGCACCGAGGTCCCACTGGCCCTCCAGGCCCAACGAGCGGCCGGCTACGGCCAGCCCGTCGCCGCCGAGCTTCGGCGCCAGCGAGGCGAACGCGGTGTTGCAGGACTTGGCGAAGTCCGTGCGGAACGGCACCGAGCCGAGCTCGAAGTTGTCGGAGTTCTTGAAGGACCGGCCGTCCACGGTGAAGGTCTTCGGGCAGCCCACCGGCCCGTCCAGAGTGACCGCGCCCCGGTCCAGCAGGCCGAGTGTGCTGACCATCTTGAACGTGGAGCCCGGTGGCACCTGGGCATTGAAGGCGAGGTTCTCACCGGCCGGCCCGGGGCCGTTCGCCGCGGCGAGCACCGCGCCGTCGCTGATCCGGAGCGCCACGAGGGCGGATCGGCGGGGCTCGGCGCGCAGGGCCCCGTCGGCCGCGTTCTGGACGGCGACGTCCAGCGTGGTCTTCAGCGGCTGGCCGAGCTGCGGCTCCCGCCGGAACAACTCCGCGCCGGTCGGCTCCAGCTTGCCGCCCTCGGCGGGACGCTCGACCACCACGGTCAGCCCGGGGCCGCCGCGCAGCCGTTCGTCGTAGCGACCCTGCAACCCGCCGTGCCCGACCAGGTCACCGGCGACGTACCGGTCCGGGTGCGCGGCGAGGTCGTCCGCCTGCGCCGGGTCGACCGTGCCGAGCACCGCCCGGGCGAACTCCCGGGTCGGCGCCAGGTCGATTTTGCCCGAGATGAACTTGGTGCCGGGCAGGTCGTAGATCCGGGGCTTGATCTGCAGGTACGCCTCCTCGCGCAGCGACACCACCTCGACGAAGGCCCCCGGCTCGGCCTTGGCCACCCGCTCCGGCAGGTCGGCCAGGTCGACGGCGGGGACCAGCGCCGGACGGATCGCCTTGAACGCGGCGTCGAGATCCTTGACGAGGTCCTTGATGTCGGCGACCCCGTTCGGTTGTACACCGACCCGCACCACCGGGCGGGGAGTCACGATCGGGTTCCCGGCGCTGTCCAGCACGCCGGCCCGGGCGCTGGCGTCGCGGCGCAACGCCAACCGGTCACCCTTGGTGAGCTGGTCGTGCAGCACCCGTGGCTCCCAGATCACCTGCCACTGGTCGCCGTCGCCCTGGGCGAGGCGTATCTCCCGGTCGTACGTCCAGCGGGTCTGACCCGGCAGGGTCCACTCCACCTGGACGGTCGCGGTCGCGATGTCCGCCGTGACCTTCGGCTCGCCGCGACGCGTCAGTTTGGGCGGGGTGGCCGCGAGCTCACCGGAGAGCTCCTTGATGTCGCGTGTCACGTCGGCCGACGGCAGCTTGCTGCCGGTCGGGTCGATCAGGCCGACCGCCTGGAGGTCACCGCTGCGCCAGCCGGAGAGGAACGCGTCGACGGTGCGCTGCGGCCCGTCGTCACCCGAGCAGGCAGCCAGAACGCCGGCCGTGAGCGCCGCGGTGGTGAGGGTGGCGAGCAGACGGCGGGCGTGGTTCGGCCGGTGGGGCCGGGGGTACGACAAGGGCATGGAGCTGGTCCTTCCCATCTCAGAGTGCCCTCGCACGGTAATACGTGGGCGCCGTCCCCAACGTCCCCCCGGAGCGCGAAGGCGGCCAAAGACGGGCCGAGCCCGTGTGATGAACATCGCGTGGCGGGGTATCCCGCAGCCGGCCAACCTCGGACCCGCAACGGGTGAAAGGACAAAGTCCCGATCCGGACGTCTGGTCAGTGGTCCGCCGACGAAGGCGCAGAACGGCAGGGCCTAGGCTGGGCGGCAGAGTGACCCACAACGCGGTGGGTCGAGGGGAGTGGCACCGATGGACCGGCGTCCGGCGATCAAACCGGAACCCGACCTCCGGCAGGATGACTCCGGCCGGGACGACGACAACTTCGATTCGGCGACCGACGGGGACGGCTACGGCCGGCTCGACACGGGAGTCACCGGGCTGACCGGGTCGAGCATCGACACCATCTACGATCTGGGCCTGCCGACCGAGGCGTTGGCCGACGACGTGGAGGACGCCGAGCTCGACGAGCCCGTTCCCAACGCGGAGCGTCTGGTGGCCCAGGCTGTCGCGCTCGCGGGGGACGACCACGACGCGGCGACACTTGTCGGCCGTTTCTGGCGGTTCGCGCCGGACGAGGAGTTGGTCGGGTTCACGGCCGAGGAGATGCTCGACGCGGCCCGGGCGCATCGGGACCTCGCCCAGCAGCGGGTTCCGGGCGAGTTGAAGCTGCGGATCCACGAACCGCACGCCGACCAGCACCACACCGTCGTCGAGATCGTCACGGACGACATGCCGTTCCTGGTCGACTCGGTCACCGCTCTGCTCAACTCGTACCACCTCGACGTGCACCTGCTGGTGCACCCGCTCGTGGTGGTCCGGCGGGAGCCGCTGGGCCGGCTCACCGAGGTCTCCGCGGACGTGGAGCCGGATGACGCGATCGATGGCGACATCATCGAGAGCTGGATGCGGATCGAGATCGACCCGGTCCGGGACGTGTCCGAGCGGGAGCGGCTGCGCCGCGAGTTGCAGCGGGTGCTCACCGACGTGCGGGAGGCGGTCGAGGACTGGCCGAAGATGCGTCAGCGTGCCCTCGCGCTCGCCGACGAGTTGGCGTCGGCCCGTACCTCCGACAACCGTCCACCGGTGCCGGAGAAGGACATCACCGACTCGGTGGAGTTGCTGCGTTGGCTCGCCCAGGACCACTTCACCTTCCTCGGTTACCGCGAGTACCGGCTGGTGGACGCCCCCGGGGGCGACGCGACCGACCCGGTCGACGGCAAGGCGCTGGAGGCGGTGCTCGGCACCGGCCTGGGCATCCTGCGGTCCGACTCGCCGGACGCGCGGTCGCTTTCGTCGATGACGCCCGAGGCGCACGAGAAGGTGCTGGAGAAGCGCCTGCTCATCATCACCAAGGCCAACTCGCGGGCCACCGTGCACCGCTCGGCCTACCTCGACTACATCGGCTTCAAGATCTTCAACTCCGCCGGCGAGGTGGTCGGCGAGCGGAGGTTCCTGGGCCTGTTCTCCACGGCCGCGTACCGGACCAGCGTCCGTGAACTGCCGGTGGTACGCCGCAAGGTGGCCGAGGTGCTGGACCGCTCCGGCCTGAGCCAGCGCAGCCACTCCGGCAAGGATCTGATCCAGATCCTGGAGACCTACCCGCGCGACGAGCTGTTCCAGATCAAGACCGACGACCTGTACCACGCGGTGATCGGTGTGCTGCGCATGGCCGGGCGTCGGCAGCTGCGGGTCTTCCTTCGCCGGGACGCGTACGGGCGGTTCATCTCCTGCCTGATCTACCTGCCCCGGGACCGGTTCACCACGCAGAACCGGCTGCGGATGCAGGACATCCTGCTGCGCGAGCTGAACGGTGTCGGGGTGGACTACACCACCCGGGTCACCGAGTCGATGCTGGCGCGGGTGCACTTCATCGTCCGCACCGACCCGACCCGGCCGCCCGGTGACATCGACGCCGACCTGCTGGCCGAGGAGTTGGCCGACGCGACCCGGCTCTGGGACGACGACTACCGGCTGGTGCTGGAGCGCAAGCTCGGCGACGAGCAGGCCAAGCACCTGTTCACCCGGTACGCCGACGCGTTCCCGGAGGGCTACAAGGACGGGCACACGCCGTACGAGGCGATGAAGGACCTGGCGAAGCTGGAGCTGCTGGAGGAGCCCGGCCAGCTGGAGATGCACCTGTTCCGTAAGCAGCTCGCGCCCCGGCCCGGCACCCGGGTGCCCGGTGCGGAACTCGCCGAGGCGATGGACGTCCGGTTCAAGGTCTACCGGTACGGCGAGCCGATGATGCTCTCCGCCGTGCTGCCGGTGCTGCACTCGCTCGGTGTGCGGGTGGTCGACGAGCACCCGTACGAGGTGGACCGGATCGACGGTCGGGTCTACCTGTACGACTTCGGTCTCATGTTGCCCGAAGGGCACCACGAGCTGTCCGAGGTGCGCCCGCACGTGGAGAACGCCTTCGCGGCGGCCTGGCGCGGCGAGGCCGAGGTGGACCGGTTCAACGAACTGGTGCTGCGCGGCGGGTTGACGTGGCGGCAGGTGGTGGTGCTGCGGGCGTACGCGAAGTACCTGCGGCAGGCCGGTACGGTCTTCTCGCAGGACTACATGGAGCAGACCTTCGTCGCGTACCCGAAGCTCGCCGCGATGCTGGTGGAGCTGTTCGAGACCCGGTTCGCGCCGGGTGAGCAGACCAACGAGCAGCGGCAGCAGCGCAGCGGTGAGCTGGTGGAGACGATCCGGGGCGCGCTGGACGACGTGGCCAGCCTCGACCAGGATCGGATCCTGCGCTCTTACCTGACGCTGATCGAGGCGACCCTGCGGACCAGCTTCTACCAGAAGCGCGCTGACGGGCGGCCCAAGGCGTACGTGGCGTTCAAGCTCGACCCGCAGGCCATCCCGGACCTGCCGGCGCCGCGACCGAAGTTCGAGATCTTCGTCTACTCGCCCCGGTTCGAGGGTGTGCACCTGCGGTTCGGGCCGGTGGCCCGGGGCGGGTTGCGCTGGTCCGACCGCCGGGAGGACTTCCGGACCGAGGTGCTCGGTCTGGTCAAGGCGCAGATGGTGAAGAACACCGTGATCGTGCCGGTGGGTGCCAAGGGCGGCTTCGTGCTGAAGCAGAAGCCGGGCGACCGGGACGAGGCCGTCGCCTGCTACCAGGAGTTCGTCGGCGCGATGCTGGACGTCACCGACAACATCGCCAGCGGGCAGATCGTGCCGCCCGAGGACGTGGTCCGGCACGACGGCGACGACCCGTACCTGGTGGTGGCGGCCGACAAGGGCACCGCGACGTTCTCCGACATCGCCAACGAGATCTCCAAGGCCCACAACTTCTGGATGGGCGACGCGTTCGCCTCCGGCGGTTCCGCCGGCTACGACCACAAGAAGATGGGCATCACCGCACGGGGCGCCTGGGAGTCGGTCAAGCGGCACTTCCGGGAGCTGGGCCTGGACACCCAGACCCAGGACTTCACGGTGGTCGGCGTCGGCGACATGTCCGGCGACGTGTTCGGCAACGGGATGCTGCTGTCCGAGCACATCCGGCTGGTGGCCGCCTTCGACCACCGACACATCTTCCTCGACCCGGAGCCGGATGCGGCCACCTCGTACGCGGAGCGACGGCGGCTGTTCGACCTGCCCCGTTCCTCCTGGGAGGACTACAACCCCGAGCTGATCTCGGCCGGTGGCGGCATCTTCCCGCGTACCGCGAAGTCGATCCCGATCACGCCACAGGTGCGGGCGGCGATCGGCCTGGACGACGACGTCACGCAGATGTCGCCGCAGGACCTGATGAAGGCGATCGTCACCGCCCCGGTGGATCTCTTCTGGAACGGCGGCATCGGCACCTACGTCAAGGCGTCCAGCCAGACCAACGCGGAGGTGGGCGACAAGTCCAACGACGCGATCCGGGTGGACGGGCGTGACCTGCGCTGCCGGGTGGCGGGCGAGGGCGGCAACCTGGGCTGGACCCAGCTCGGCCGGATCGAGTACGCGTTGACCGGTGGCCGGATCTACACGGACTTCATCGACAACGCGGCCGGGGTGGACACCTCCGACCACGAGGTGAACATCAAGATCCTGCTGAACACGGCGGTGGCCGACGGGGATTTGACCACGGCCGACCGGGACGAGCTGCTGGCCGGGATGACCGACGAGGTCGCGGAGCTGGTGCTGCGGGACAACTACGACCAGGCTCGGGCGATCAACAACGCCCAGGCCCAGGCCGCCTCGCTGCTCCCGGTGCACCGCCGGATGATCAACGAGTTGGAGCGTACCGGCGGGTTGGACCGGGCGCTGGAGGCACTGCCGCCGGACGAGGAGCTGGCGGTCCGCAGCGAGTCCGGGCTGACCGCGCCGGAGTTCGCGGTGCTGCTCGCGTACGTGAAGATCGTCCTGGAACGGGAGATCCTCACCGAGGGGTTGGCCGACGAGGAGTGGACGACCGAGGTCCTGGTCAACTACTTCCCGACGCCGATGCGCGAGCGGTTCGCCGACCGGATGGGCCGGCACCGGCTGCGCCGGGACATCGTCACCACAGTGCTCGTCAACGAGGCGATCAACCGGGGCGGCATCTCGTTCATCTTCCGGGTGGTCGAGGAGACCGCGGCCAGCGCCGCTGACGTGATCCGGGCCTACGTGGTGGTCAGCGAGGTGTTCGGCCTGCGCGACCTGTGGGACGCGGTCGAGGCGCTGGACAACAAGGTCGCGCCCGAGTTGCAGACGAGCGTCTACCTGGACACCCGTCGGCTGCTCGACCGTGCGGTGCGGTGGCTGGTCTCCAACCGGCGCTCGCCGATCGACGTGCCGGCCGAGATCGCCCGGTTGCGCGACGGCGTCACGCGGCTGTTGCCGGGGCTCGAGGAGCTGTTCTACGGCAACGAGCGGCAGGGCATCGCCGCGCACATGGACTCGATGACCGAGCGTGGGCTGCCCCGTGAGCTGGCCGAGCGGGCGACCCGGCTCATGTACAGCTTCGGTCTGATGGACGTGGTGGAGACCGCCAACGCCAGCGGACGGGACGTCAGCGAGGTGGCCTCGGTCTACTTCGTGCTGTCCGACCTGTTCCGGGTGGACTCGCTGCTGTCGAAGATCTCCCTGCTGCCGCGGGAGGACCGCTGGCAGACGCTGGCCCGGATGGCGCTGCGATACGACCTGTACGCCGCGCTGGCCGCGCTCACCGCCGAGGTGCTCGACTCCACCCCGGGCGACCTGCCGCCGCACGAGCGGGTGCAGCAGTGGGAGCAGTCGAACGCGACCTCGATCCACCGCGCTCGACGGGCGATGGGGGAGTTCGACGAGTCGCGGGCGGATCTCGCCGCCCTGTCGGTGCTGCTGCGCCAGATCCGCACCCTGGTGCGGACCTCCGCAGCCGCCTGAGTCAGGTACGCCGGACGCGGTCCGGCCGATCGGGTCACCCCGATCGGCCGGACCGCTCTCGTTCGTCGTGGGTCACGCCGCCAGGGTGGCGAAGACGACGATGTTGTCCGGATAGCTCTTGGCGGCCTGGTCGAACTGACCGCCGCAGGTGACCACCCGCAGGCTGGGCCGGTCGCTGGGTCCGTAGACCAACTCGGTGGGGAAGGCCGTCTTCGGGTACGACTTCACCGAGTCGACAGTGAAGGTGGCGGGCACCCCGTCGGTCCGTCGCACGGTTATGGTGTCGCCCGGGACGAGGGCGCCCAGGTCGAAGAAGACGGCCGGGCCGAGCACCGCCGAGTCCACGTGCCCGACGATTACCGCGTTACCCGTCTCGCCCGGGCTCGCACCGGGCTCGTACCACCCGGCCTGGTCGGCCTTGTCCAGCGGAGGGACCTGGACGGTGCCGTCCGGGTTGGTGCCCAACGACATGATCGTCGCGGCGACACCGATCCGGGGGATCTCGATGCTGGTCGGTGCCGAACGGGCCAAGCCGGCCGCCGCCTGACCGGCCGGCTGCCCGTCGACCGGTGGGGCATCGTCCGCGGTGCCCGCCGGCGGGGTGACCTCGGGGCCGGCCTGGGCCAGCGGCTGCGGCGGTCGGGGAGTGGGCGTGGTCTTCAGGGAGGCGCCGATCATGCCGGCGCCGATCATGGCCATGGTGACGACGACGACCGCGCCGACGGCACGCCACGGTTTCCCGTGACGGCCGCCGGCCCGTGTCGTCGTCACGTCAGACGAGCGAACCATCGGTCCGCCGACGACGCATCAGCACGATCCCGCCCAGCGCGGCAGCGCCGAGCAGGCCCGCCCCACCGGTGGCCAGGCCACGGTCGGTGCCGGTGCTGGCGCCACCGTCACCACCGTCGACACCGCCGTGCGGCAGCACGACGAGCTCGCCCTCGCCGCACGAGCCCTTGAGCTCGTAGCGACCCGGCTTGGCGTCCTTGTCGACCTTGGCCTCGCCGTAGTAGACGAACTCGCGCTCCTCGTCCCGGCTGCGCTCGTCCGAGCCGCGGTCCTCGGACTCCCAGCCCTTGTCGGAGCCGTACTCGGAGCCGTACTCGGAGCCGTGCTCGTCCTTGTTCTCCCAGCCCTTGTCGGAGCCGTTGTCGGAGCCGTTGTCGGAGCCGTACTCGGAGCCGTGCTCGTCCTTGTTCTCCCAGCCCTTGTCGGAGCCGTTGTCGGAGCCGTACTCGGAGCCGTGCTCGTCCTTGTTCTCCCAGCCCTTGTCGGAGCCGTTGTCCGAGCCGTACTCGGAGCCGTGCTCGTCCTTGGACTCCCAGCCCTTGTCGGAGCCGTTGTCCGAGCCGTAGTCCGAGCCGTGCTCGTCCTTGGACTCCCAGTCCTTCTTGTCTTCGTCCTTGGAGTCCCAGTCCTTCTTGTCACGGCCCTCTTCAGCGTCCTGGCCGTGCTCCTCGCCCTTCCAGTCCTTGCTGCCCTCGTCGCCGTAGGCGTCGGCGGCAGCGCCGCCACCCTGGCCGCCCTTGCCGTTCTCGTCCTTGTTCTCGTCCTTGTTCTCGTCCTTGCCCTTGTCGTCCTTGCCGTTCTCGTCCTTGCCGTTCTCGTCCTTGCCCTCGTGGTCCTTGCCGTTCTCGTCCTTGCCGTTCTCGTCCTTGCCCTTGTCGTGGTCGGAGGAGTTCTCCTCCTCGCGCCACTCGCGGTCCTCGCCCCGGTCTTCATGCGCCGGCTTGAGCTTGACCTTGCCGGTGACCTTGGACCACACGTACGCGTGCTCCTGCCGATCCGGGCAGATCTCGAGGAGCTTGACCTCGTCGCCGGCCTTGACGACGTGCGGCTTGGCGTAGACCTTGCCGTCACGGTCCTTGCCGCCGTCGTGGTGACCTTCGGCGAACGCGATCCCCGGTGCGAACACCAGGAGCGACGCGCCGCCGAGCGCGGCGCCCGCAACGACCTTCCCGAGCATCTTCTTAGCCATGACCTGCGTCACTCCATCCCTGTTGTCCTGAGCCCGGCGACAACCGAGCTAAGACCGACGTTAGACCGTTTCATGACTTATGAAGTGAAAGATTCGTGTTTTGGCTTTTACCCCAGGTAGGTGCCGAAGAAGAGCTAAGCGGCTTTCGGCGCTCTGAGTGCCGCCCAAGGCTTCGGACACCCGTCCGGGCGGTGTGCGGGTGGTCTGGGGCGCGGGTAGCCAGCTCCTGCCGGTCGTCCGGTAGCGGCCAGCCCCGTCCTGTCAGGTGCCGGCCGAGCGCGTCCGGGGGTATCGTCCGAAACGGGAACAGGGCTGATCCCCGCCGCGACGCATCGAGCCATTGCCATGGAAGCGCTCCCATGCAAGAATCGGCGAACGCGGTTCGGGGAGCCACACCGCGCAGGCAGGGAGTCGAGGGCACCCGGTTCACCGGGCGACGATCCGCCGATCTGATCGGCCGCTGCACCGGTCGGTCACGCACCACCACCACCACCCTCGCCCGTCCGGGCCGGGCACCCCCGAAATCCCGTTGGCGCCGGCAGCCGTCCGTCAGAGGACGCTCACCGGGCCGTCTCGCCGGGCCGTACGCGAGCCCGGTCTCGCCCAAGGAGATCAGTGGCATGAATGTGTGGAGAAGGCTAACCGGCCCACGCCGGGCCCTTGCGCTCGCTGGCGCAGGTGCCCTGGTCGCCGGTGGGCTGGTGACGATTCCGGTTACCGCGGCGCAGGCCGCGACGCAGTGCGACATCGCGTACACGACCAATGACTGGCAGGGCGGTTTCACCGCGAACATCACCATCAAGAACCTCGGCGACCCGGTCAACGGCTGGACCCTGGGCTGGACCTTCCCCAACTCCAGCCAGCGTGTCCAGCAGGGCTGGTCGGCCACGTACACCCAGTCCGGCAGCCAGGTCACCGCCCGGAGCATGTCCTACAACGGCAACCTCGGCACCGGCGCGTCGACGACCCTCGGCTTCAACGGCGCGTGGAGCGGCAGCAACCCGAAGCCGACCTCGTTCACCCTGAACGGCGTGGTCTGTAACGGTGGCACCACCACCCCGCCGACCACGACGCCCCCGCCGACCGACCCCCCGCCGACCGACCCGCCGCCCACCGACCCGCCGCCGACGACCAACCCGCCGCCCGGCACCAAGGTCGACAACCCGTTCGCCGGGGTGCGCGGTTACGTGAACCCGGAGTGGAAGGCCAAGGCGGACGCCGAGGCCGGCGGAAGCCGGGTCTCCAACAACCCCACCGCCGTCTGGCTGGACCGGATCGCCGCGATCAACGGCACGCCGGACAGCAGCTCCAACGGTGCCTTCGGGGTGCGGGACCACCTGGACGAGGCGCTGCGCCAGGGCGCTGGCTACATCCAGTTCGTGATCTACAACCTGCCCGGCCGGGACTGCTCCGCGCTCGCCTCCAACGGTGAGCTGGGCCCGGACGAGCTGCCGAAGTACAAGGCCCAGTACATCGACCCGATCGCCGCGATCCAGGGCGAATCGAAGTACAGCAGCCTGCGGATCATCAACGTCATCGAGATCGACTCGCTGCCGAACCTGGTCACCAACACCTCCGGTCAGCCCGGCGGCACGGCCATGTGTGACACGGTCAAGGCCAACGGTGCGTACGTCAACGGCGTCGGCTACGCCCTGGCCAAGCTGGGCGCGATCGGCAACGTCTACAACTACGTCGACGCCGGCCACCACGGCTGGCTCGGCTGGGACTCCAACTTCGGCCCGACCGCCGACATCCTGAAGACCGCGGCGGTAGCCTCCGGCAGCACTGTCAACAACGTGCACGGGTTCATCACCAACACCGCGAACTACTCGGCGCTGCAGGAGCCGTACTTCAAGGTCACCGACAACGTGAACGGCCAGACGGTGCGGCAGTCCAAGTGGATCGACTGGAACTTCTACGTCGACGAGCTCTCCTTCGCCCAGGCGTTCCGTACCAAGCTGATCTCGGTGGGCTTCAACTCCAACATCGGCATGCTGATCGACACGTCCCGCAACGGTTGGGGCGGCTCGGCCCGGCCCACCGGTCCGGGCGCGACGACGAGCGTCGACACGTACGTCAACGGTGGCCGCCTCGACCGGCGCCTCCACCTCGGCAACTGGTGCAACCAGGCCGGCGCAGGCCTCGGTGAGCGGCCGCGGGCCAACCCGGCGACGGGCATCGACGCCTACGTCTGGGTGAAGCCGCCGGGTGAGTCGGACGGCTCCAGCAAGGAGATCCCGAACAACGAGGGCAAGGGCTTCGACCGGATGTGCGACCCGACGTACGGCGGCAACGCCCGCAACGGCAACAACCCGTCGGGTGCCCTGCCGGACGCGCCGATCTCCGGTGCGTGGTTCTCCGCCCAGTTCCAGGAGCTCATGCGCAACGCGTACCCGGCGCTCTGACCGGATCGCTTCCACACCCACCCGCCGCCGGCAGTAGGTGAGGCACTGCCGGCGGCAGGTTCCCCCCGGGTCCCCGGCTCGACCGCTCTGGTCGGGTCGGGGACCCCCCTCGTGCCCCGGTCAGGGCACGGTGCGCTCGATCGCCGCCTGTCCCTGCTCGGCCAGGTCGCGGCGCGCCTTCTCCAGGTTCGCCGGGGTGAGGTCCTGCCCACGGGCCAGCACCAGGTCCTCCGGCTCCCAGGGCTGCTCCGCCCCGGTGCGGATGTTGTCCCCACCGGCGCCGGTGCCCGTCCCGGTAGCCCCGGTGCCGGCAGCGTACGGGTCGCCGATCAGCTCGTCGGTGCCCGGCGCGAGGTCGTCCGGCCGGTCGCGGGGCTCGGCGAAGGCCGGGTTGTCCTGGTCCGGGCCGCCTCCGGTCCGCAGCTGCGTGACGGTGATGTCATCGTCCACCGCCGAGGCCACCTCCGGGCTGTCCTCCAACGGCGGTTGGCGATCGCGATCGGTCATGGTGCTGCCTCCTGTGTCCGACACGGTGCCTGATCCCCTCGCGTACCCCCTCGTGCCGCGCTCATGCCGCCTGGCCCGGCGGTGGTCAGCTGCCCGGCTGCTGCTCGTTGGCGGCCGGCGGCTCCGCCGGGCGCAGCCACTGCCAGAGCAGCATCAGCAGGCCGAAGGCGAGCATCACCAGCCCGGCCCACAGGTTGATCCGGACACCCTCGGCCTTGTCGATCTCGGCCCGACTGTCGAAGACGCCGATCAGCGTCACGATGACCCCGTACGCCACGAAGAGACCACCGATCACCCGGCGGATGTCGAACAGCCGGGCGGCGGCAGAACGTCTCTGCTCCGCCTGCGTCTCGTCGATCAGCGGGTCCTGCGCCGGCTGGCCTTCGTTGCTCATCTGCCGAACCCTTTCCTAGAAGACCGGGATGTAGAAGAGGGCGGCCAGCGCGACCGCGATCACACCGAGCAGCACCGGCGAGCGGTACCAGACGGCGTCCCCGGCGAGCACGTCGCCCTTCAGGTCGATGCCGCCCATGCCGTACACCAGCCCGCGCAGCTCCTCGTCGCGCTTCGGCGCGGTGAGCGGGGTGAGGATCGCTGCGACGATCGCCACCGTGACGAACGCGATGCCCGCGCCCCAGAAGCTCTCCTCCAGGTCGGAGTTGAAGTCGATCACGCCACCCTTGTAGAGCAGGTACGTCGCCAGGGAAGCCAGGGTGCCCAACAACAGCGACCAGAAGCCGGCCAGCGCGCTCATCCGCTTCCAGAACATGCCGATGATGAAGGTGGCGAACAGCGGCGCGTTGAACAGCGAGAAGAGCGCCTGGATGTAGTTCATGATGTTGCTGAACCCGGCCGCGATGAACGCGGTGCCGATCCCGACCACCACGGCGGCGACCGTCGCCCACCGGCCGATCCGCAGGTAGTAGTCGTCCGAGCGGCCGGGACGGATGTACGCCTGCCAGATGTCGTAGGTGAAGACGGTGTTGAAGCCGCTCACGTTGGCCGCCATGCCGGCCATGAACGAGGCGAGCAGGCCGGTGACCGCCACCCCGAGCACGCCGTTGGGGAGCAGGTCGCGCATCAGCAGCGGGATCGCGTTGTTGTACTGCAGGTCGCCGCTCTCCGCGCCGAGCCCCTTCACCGTGACCAGGGCCACCAGGCCGGGGATGACAGTGACCAGGGGGATGAGCAGCTTCGGGTACGCGGCGATGATCGGCGTACGCCGGGCGGCGCTCATGTTCTTCGCCGAGAGGGCGCGTTGCACCTCGGCGAAGTTCGTCGTCCAGTAGCCGAACGACAGCACGAAGCCCAGGCCGAAGACGATGCCGATCCAGTGCGCGCCCAGCGGGTTGGCGGTGCTGCCGGTGCCCTCCCACGCGTGCAGGCCGGCGTCGCCGAGCTTCGAGTCGCGTACCGCGTCCATCAGCCCGTTCACCCCGCCGACCTTGACCAGACCGATCACGGTGACCGGGATGAGACCGGCCAGGATGACGAAGAACTGGAGCACCTCGTTGTAGATCGCCCCGGACAGACCGCCGATGGTGATGTACGCCAGCACGATCGCCGCGCCGACCACGACCGCCGTCCAGAGCGGCCAGCCGAGCAGTGCCTGCATGACCAGGGCCAGCGCGTAGAGGTTCACCCCGGCGATCAACACCTGGGCGACGGCGAAGCTGAGCGCGTTCAGCAGGTGGGTGGGACGGTTGAAGCGCAACCGCAGGTACTCCGGCACGCTGCGGACCTTCGAACCGTAGTAGAAGGGCATCATCACGATGCCGAGGAAGACCATCGCCGGGACCGCGCCGATCCAGTAGTAGTGCAGCGTCATGACGCCGTACTGGGCCCCGTTCGCGGCCATTCCGATGATCTCCAGAGCGCCCAGGTTCGCCGAGACGAAGGCGAGACCGGTCACCCAGGCGGGCAGGGATCGGCCGGAGAGGAAGAAGTCGACGCTGGTCCGGATCGCCCGGCGCGCGGCGAAGCCGACGCCGAGGACGGTGACGAAGTACAGCGCGAGAATCAGGTAGTCCAGCCCGTTCATGTTGAGCCGAAGACCGCCGCCGTCCATACCTTCACTCCTCGTCCCGACCTCTGCGCCGATTTACGGGCGCGCGCCCTATTACCCCGAAGGAGCGGTTTCACTCCCGTTGGATGAATCCGGCGGGTTCCGCCCCGGTCGGGCGCTCTGACACAACGCAGGGGCGCCTCGGCCGTCTGGCCGAGGCGCCCCTGTCGGTCGTGTGATCAGCGACCCAGTACGCGGTCCAGGAAGTCCCGGTAGTTGCGTACCGCCATCCGCAGTTGTTCGGTGTCGGCGGAGCCGGCGTCCTGCCACCCACCCAGCGTGTTCTTCTGCGCGGCCAGCGCCGAGGAGAGAGCCTGGATGGCCTCCTCCACCAGCGACTGCGCCTCGCCGGCCGCCGCGTGCGGATCGTCGACGAAACGCAACTGCACGTCGCGCCAGCGGTCCCGGAAGCCCTGTGCGGTGTCCGTGTCCAGGAGCGTGGCCGCCGCGGTCGCAACGGTCGACCCCGCGGGGCGAGAGGTTCCGGCGGACTCCAGCGAGGTGCCGGTGTCATCGGTGTGGACCGCGTCGCCGTCCGCGTCCGGGTCCACCATCTCCGGTGTGGCACTGCCGTAGCCAGCCGCGTCCGCGTCGACCGGGGCATCGCGCCGCGCGTCGTCGACATCGGCGTCGCGGCGGTGCAGCTCGGCGGTCGGGTCGGCGCGCAGACCCTCCCGCTCGCCGTCCTCGGCGCCGTCACCCGGCTGGGCCGTCCGCTCCGCCCGAGGATCCGGCTGGTCCTGCGGGCGCGGGCTGGCCAGCGCGGACGCGGCCACCGCGTCGGCCACCGTGGTGGCGCCGAACGTCGTCGGCAGCGGCCCCGGCTCGTGGAAACCGCCCTCGTCGGTGGACCGGTCGTCGCGCCGGTGGCGCGGGTCCGGGTCGTCGCCCCGCTCGCCGTCGTCGGCCAGGTCGTACGCGGTATCCCGTTCGGTGCCGTTCGTCCGCTCGCGGTCGGTGCTGTGGTCGCGGTCGGTGCTCTGGTCGTCGAAGGTGCCCCGCTCGTCGAGGGCGTCCTCCGGGACGTCGGAGCGGCCGGCCCGGTCGCCGGCCGGGGGTACCGGCACAGGGGCGGAGCGAACCGCCTCCGGGTGGTCGTTGCTCACCTGCTGCTCTTCCTGGCGCATCGGTGGCCTCCTCAGCGGCTCGTGGCGTCGTGGTCCGGGTGGTGGCGCTGTTCGGGCGTACGGTGACCGAGCGGCTCCTCGCCGAGCAGGTCCGCGAAGAGTGCCCGGTAGTGCACGACTGCCTGCCGGAGCTCCTCGGTGCTCGCCTCGCCCCGGGTGTTGCGCAGGTGGATGTCGTGCGCGTCCCGGTAGTTGGTCAGCGTGCGGGCATGCTCGACGGAGAGGTGGGCGATCTGGTCGGAGAAGTCCCCGGTCGGGTAGCCCTGTTCCTCGATGAGGCGGGTGACCAGTTCGTCGGCGTCGCCCACCGTCTCGCCGGGCGAGTCGATGAAGCGGACCTGGAGTTCCTCCCAGGCGGCGCTGTAGTGGGCCCGGGACTCCGGGCTGAGCGGGGTGAGCGAGAGTTCGGCGTGCCGGCGTTCCCGATCGCGCAGCTCGCGCTCCGCGGCGGACCGGCTGTCCTGCTCGGCCACCACCCGGTCGTACTCCGGCCCGAACCGGGAGCGCAGCGCGCGACGGCGGCTGAGCGACCGGGCGGCCACGGCCAGCGCCGCCACGACCACCAGCACGACGAGCACGATGACGATTACCTGAGTGGGCGACATGGGCTCCTCCTTCGTCATCTGGTATTCCCTCCGCACACTGATCGCCAATCCCGATCCGGGACACTTTCCTGACGAGGGACGCAGCTCGCCCTGACGCAGCTCGCCGCGCCGCTGGAACTTGACTCGTTCCAGAAAAAGCGCTTTGGCGGGGTGACGCACCGACCGGCCGACAAGCCGACCCTGACCCGCGGCATGCCGACGCCCCGCCGGTCCGCAGCGGGGCGTTCGCCGGTGCCCGCTGGGCCGTATTTCGGAGAGTCGATGTTGGCGCGACGGGCGGTAGTGCAACGGCCCTCGATTACGTATCCTGCCCAAGGCGCCCGCGCCGGTGCCCGGCGTCGACGCCGGGCACGCACCCGGCCGGCGCGTTGCCCGGCGGTGCCGGCGCCCCTCCTGCCACCCCTGCACGGGCGAGGTCTGATGAGAACCCGCGACTGGCCGATCCGCTCGAAGCTGACCGCACTGGTCGTCGCGCCGGTGACCGCGCTGCTGGCCCTGTGGATCTTCGCTACGACACTGACCTTCGGTCCCGCGCTGAACCTGCTCTCCGCGCGCACGCTGCTGTACGACCTGGGTCGTCCCGGCGAGGCCGTGGTCACCGAGCTGCAACGCGAACGCCGGCTCTCGGTGGTGCAGCTCGCCGGGACCACCGAACTGCCGGCGCTGACCGAGCAGCGTCAGCGCACCGATCGGGCGATCGCCGAGCTGCGCCGCCGGGTCGACGGGGAGGCGTTGCGCGACGCCGCCGACGACCTGCTGGAGGACCGGGTCGATCGGCTGGTCACCGCCCTGTCGGCGCTGCCGACCGGTCGGGACTTCATCGACGACCGCATGATGGACCGCCCCGGGGTGATCGGTCTCTACAGCGGGATGGTCACCGCGGCCTTCCAGGCGTTCTCCGCGATGGCGAACCTGACCGATCCCGCCATCAACCGGCAGGCTCTGGCGCTCACCGCGTTGGGTCGATCCCGAGAGCTGCTCGGCCAGACCGACGCCATGCTGGCCGGTGTGCTGACCGCCGGCCGGTTCGCCGCGGGTGAGCACGCCCAGCTCGTGCAGATGATCGGCAACCAGCGGTGGCTCACCGACAACGCCGTGGCCGACCTGCCCGAGGCGGGGCGCACCGCGTACCAGCGGCTGAGCGAAGGTCCGGACTTCACCAGCGTGCGCGCCATGCAGGACGCGTTGATCGGGGCCAACAGCTCGGGTCGACCACCCCTGGACGCGGCGGCCTGGCAGACCGGCCACGACGCCGTCCAGCAGCAGCTCCGCGACTTCGAGCTGGACGAGGCCGACAATCTCGCCGACCGGTCGGTGCCGATGGCGGTCGGCATCCTGGCCCGGCTGGCCGCCGCCGGGGTGCTCGGGCTCGTCGCCGTGGTGGTCTCGGTGCTGGTGGCGTTGCGGGTCGGTCGCACACTGGTCCGGCGGCTCAGCGGCGTCCGCACCGCCGCGCTCGACCTGGCCGAGCACCGTCTGCCGGACGTGGTGACCCGGCTGCGTCGGGGTGAGCAGGTCGACGTCGCCCGGGAGGCGCCGCCTCTGGAGTACGGCCACGACGAGATCGGCGAGGTCGGGCGCGCCTTCACCGAGGTGCAGCGCACCGCCGTCCAAGCCGCGGTGGACGAGGTCACCCTGCGTCGCGGGCTCAACGAGGTCTTCCTCAACATCGCCCGACGCAGCCAGAGCCTGGTACATCGCCAACTGCACCTGCTGGACCGGATGGAGCGCCGGGCAGAGGACCCGGACGAGTTGGCCCAGCTGTTCCAGGTCGACCACCTGGCGACCCGGCTCCGTCGGCACGCCGAGGACCTGGTCATCCTCGCCGGCTCCGCGCCCGGCCGCGGTTGGCGGAACCCCGTCGCGATGGTCGACCTGATCCGCGGCGCGATCTCCGAGGTCGAGGCGTACGACCGGGTGGACATCGCCGCCGTGCAGCCGGCCGGAGTGCTGGGCCGGGCGGTCGGCGACATCATCCACCTGCTCGCCGAGTTGGTCGAGAACGCCACCGCCTTCTCCCCGCCGGACACCCGCGTCGCAGTCGTCGGGGAACAGGTGGCCAACGGTTACGCCCTGGAGATCACCGACCAGGGGCTGGGCATGTCCGTCGCGGCGCTGGAGACCGCCAACACCCGGCTGGCCAGCTCGCCCGAGTTCGACCCGGCGCAGAGCGCACGACTCGGCCTGTTCGTGGTGGCCCGGCTCGCGGCCCGGCACAACGTGCGGGTGCGGTTGCGGCCCTCCGGCGGCGGTGGGGTGACCGCTGTGGTGCTGGTCCCCACCGACCTCGTCACCACCGAACCCCCCGCCGGCCCGGACCCTGCCACGCTGGATGCCGCCTCGGCCGACGCCCGCCGACGGCTGGCTCGCCCGGCGCGGCGGGACACCGTGCCCCGCGCCCGCACCCGCCCGCCGGCGGCCCTGTCCGCTGTCGCGGCTTCGTCTGAGTCGGCCGCTGTCGCGGCTTCGTCTGGGTCGGCCGCTGTCGCGGCTCTGCCCGCGTCGAGGGCCGGAGTGTCGACCTCGGACACGTCGCCCGCGAACGGGAACGGCGACGCCGGGTTGACGGCCCCCACCGAGGCGGTCGACGACGAGCTGGACGGCCTGCCGCGCCGGGTGCGACGCCGTACTCCCACCGCGCAACCCCGGTCGGCCGTCACCGACACCCCGTCACCCCGATCCCCGGAGGAGGTCCGCCGCGTGATGGCCGCGCTCCAGGCCGGCACCGCGCGCGGACGCGCCACCGTGATAACTCCGGCGGCAGCGGCGTCTCCGGCGGCAGGAACGGCGCGGACGGCACCAGCGTCCCCGCCGGCAGGAACGTCAGCGGCGGCACCGCAGGCAGAACCGGCGGCGGCGACGCCAATCGGTCCGGCGATCCCGGCTGCTCCCACTGACCCGGACACCCCCGAACACCCGACCGCGACTGAGAGGGACGCCTAGTGCGGCATTCGACGAAGCAGAGCGCCGGCCTCGACTGGTTGCTCGACGAGCTGGTGCAACGGGTTCCGGCCGCCCGGGAGGCGGTGGTGCTATCCGCCGACGGCCTGCTGCTCGGCTGTTCGGCCGAGTTGGAGCGTTCCGACGCCGAGCACCTCTGTGCGCTCGCCGCCGGCTTCTCCAGCCTGGCTCGGGGCGCCAGCCGACACGTGGACGGCGGTCCGGTCCGACAGACCGTGGTGGAGATGGAGTCGGCGTACCTCTTCGTCACCGCCGCCGGGCAGGGTGCCTGCCTGGCGGTGGTGAGCGACGCCGACGCGGACATCGGGCTGGTCGCGTACGAGATGGCGATGCTGGTCATCCGAGTGGGGGAGAGCCTCTCCGCGCCGGTCCGATCGTCGGCGGGAGCCGGTGATGCGGACTGAACCGCCCGGACCACAGCACGAGTGGCTGGACGGTGACGCCGGCCCGGTAGTGCGCCCGTACACCCTCACCGGAGGGCGGGTACGCTCCGCCGTCGACGGTTTCAACCTGGTCGCGTTCGTGCTGGCCGGATCGGACGTCGACGCGGCGAGCCATCCGCACCTGCTCCCGGAGCATCGACGGCTGGTCGCGTTGTCCCGCCGGCCCGTGTCGGTGGCCGAACTGGCAGCCGAGCTGGACCTCGCGGTCGGTGTGGTCCGGGTACTGCTCGGTGATCTCCTGGCCGAGGGCCTGGTCGCGGTGCACGAGCCGCCGGCCGCCGGCATCCTTCCCGACGACGACATTCTCAAGGCGGTGGTCAGTGGACTCCGTGCGCTATGACCAGGTGGGCACCAGCACCACCATCCCGCTGGCACTGAAGATCCTCATCGCGGGAGGCTTCGGGGCTGGCAAGACGACGTTGGTGAGCGCCCTGAGCGAGGTCCGTCCGTTGCAGACCGAGGAGGTGTTGACCGGCGCCGGGATCGGCACCGACGACATCTCCGGGGTGGAGGGCAAGTCGACCACCACGGTGGCGATGGACTTCGGCCGGATCACCATCAACGACGACCTGCAGGTCTACCTGTTCGGCACCCCGGGTCAGGACCGGTTCTGGTTCCTCTGGGACGAGTTGGCCTTCGGCGCCCTCGGCGCGGTGGTGCTCGCCGACACCCGTCGGCTGGCGGACTGCTTCCCCTCCATCGACTACTTCGAGCAGCGGGGCATCCCATTCGTGGTGGGCGTGAACTGCTTCGACGACTCGCGCCGGTTCAACCTGGAGACCGTACGCCGAGCCCTCGACCTGGACCCGGACGTGCCGATGGTGCTCTGCGACGCCCGGGACCGGCAGTCCGGGAAAATGGTGTTGATCTCACTGGTCGAGCATGTGGCCCGGCAGCGCGGGGAGCCGGTGCCGACGGCCTGAGAACCCGGCGCCGGAAAGCCGGTTAACGGCCGGGCAACGCGGGCAGCCTCTGGTTGGATCAACGGAGGACGCCAGCGGAGGAGTCGGACGTGAGTGGTCAGGATGAGGTTGTCCACATCGGGGGTTACACCGCCGAGAGTGGTGGGCGGGGCAGCGGCATCGTCGCGGCGCGCCGCGATCCGGCGACCGGGGCGCTGACTCCGCTCGGCACGGCGGCGGTCACCGCGTCCCCCTCGTTCCTGGCGCGGCACCCCAGCCAGCCGGTGCTCTACGCGGTCAACGAGTTGACGGACGGCGAGATCAGCGCCTGGCGGGTCGGGTCGGAGGGCGAGCTGGCTCCGCTCGGCAGCCGGTCCACCGGGGGTGCCGAGCCGTGCCACCTGGCGGTGATGCCCGACGGCGGCCATCTGCTGGCGGCCAACTACGGCAGCGGCAGCATCGCGGTCTTCCCGCTGGACGCGCAGGGCGTGCCCGGCGAGCGCACCGACCTGGTGGTGCACGAGGGCCACGGCCCCGACCCGGACCGTCAGGACCACGCGCACGCCCACATGGTCTCCCCGGGTTCCGGTCGGGGGCCGATCTTCGCGGTCGACCTCGGCACCGACTCGGTCTACCGCTACGACCTGGACGGCGCGAGCGGACGGCTGGTGCCCCGCGCGCCGCGGGTCCGCACGACGCCGGGCACCGGGCCCCGGCACCTGGCCCGGCACCCGGACGGACGGCGCTGTTACCTCGTCGGTGAGCTGGACGCCTCGGTCACCGCGTACGAGCTGACCGACGGCGCTGCGTTGCACCAGCACGGTCGGGTCGAGGCGAGCGGGCGGTCCGGCCATGTCCAGCCGTCGGAGATCGCGGTCTCCCCGGACGGGCGGTTCCTCTATGTCGGCAACCGCGGGGTGGGGACGGTGGCCGTCTTCACCCTCGCGGGGGACCTGCCCGAGTTGGTGGCCGAGGTGGACACCGGTGGTGAGTGGCCCCGACACTTCGCGCTGATCGGGGAACACCTCTACGTCGCCGACGAGCGGGCGGACATGGTGCGGGTCTTCCGGCGCGACGCCGACACCGGCGTCCCGGAGGCGGTCGGCGAGCCGGTGCCGGTGTCGAGCCCGACCTGTGTGCTGCCCTGAGCGACCGAGCCGAGATGTGAGGACAGCGCCGATTTGGCAACGCCACGGGGCGGCTGCGTCACTCTGTGTTGCTAAAAGGTGGTCAACTGTTTCTCCTCCGTAACTTTAGTCCGAACGGATGTGGCAGAGAGGGCACCTTGTACGCAAGATGGTCACCGTGTCAGCAGGCCGCCATCGCATGCGTTCGAAACTCCACCTAGCAGCCGCCGCCGCAACGGCGGGGGTGCTCGTCGTCACGACGGGCGCGTGGTTCGGCTATCGGGAGTTGATCAAACCGAGTTGCTCCGGGGAGATCCGGCTCGCCGTGGCGGTCGCCTCCGAGCTGGCGCCCGCGGTGGACGCCGCCGCCTCCCAGTGGGTCAAGGACGGCGCCGCGGTGGGCCCCACCTGCATTCGGGTCGACGTCTCGGCGTCCGACCCGGTCGACGTGGCCGCCGTGGTGGCGGCGAAGCACGGAGCCGTCCTGGCTGGTGTGGGGCAGGCCAGCGGCACCGCCGTCAGCCCTGACGTGTGGGTGCCCGACTCCTCGACCTGGCTGCTGCGGTTGAAGAAGGACGCGACGGCGTTCGCTCCGACCAACGGCGCGTCCATCGCGCGCAGCCCCATCGTCGTCGCGATGCCTGAGCCGATCGCCACCCGGCTGGGCTGGCCGGACAAGAAGTTCAACTGGACCGATCTGCTCAAGCAGGTCAACAACTCCAGCGCGCCCCTGCGGACCGGGATCGTCGAGCCGACCCGCGACGCGGCGGGTCTGTCCGGCCTGCTCTCGTTGACCGCAGCGGCCAACGCCGCCGGCGGGGACGCCCAGCGCAACACCGTCGGCGCGCTTCGGGCACTGGCCACCGGGCGCTCGTCGCTGCGCAACGACCTGCTGGCTCGTTTCCCGACCGCCAACGACGCGACGTCCATCGCCAGTGGTCTCGGCGCGGCGGCCCTGTCCGAAGAGGACGTGATCGCCTACAACAGCAAGAAGCCGCCGGTGCCGCTCGCCGCGCTCTACATGGAGCCGGCGCCGATGCCGCTGGACTACCCGTACGCGGTGCTGCCCGGCATCGAGCCGAGCAAGGCGTCCGCGGCCCGGGTGCTGTTCGAGCTGCTCACCAGCCCCACCTTCCGGAACCGGCTGGCAGCGCAGTCGCTGCGCGCGCCGGACGGCAACTGGGGTGAGGGCTTCAAGGCGCCGCAGGGTGCCCCCAGCCCGTCGGGCGGCGCGCCGACCGCACCGGCCAACGGTGGCACCGCCGCGGGTGGCCTCGACCCGGCGGCGATCCAGCGGGTTGTCTCCAGCTGGTCGATCGCCACCCAGTCCGGTCGGATGCTGGCCGTCATCGACGTCTCCGGCTCGATGAAGGACCCGGTGCCCTCCGCCAACAACCGGAGCCGGGAGGAGGTCACCGTGGACGCGGCCCGCCGCGGCCTCGGCCTCTTCGACGACTCCTGGTCGATCGGCCTGTGGACCTTCTCCACGAAGCTGGTCGGCAACCGGGACTATCGACAGTTGGTCCCCATCGGGCCGCTCTCCGCGCAGCGGGCCCAGCTGGAGGGGGCGCTCGCCACAGTCAAGCCGTCCAGCGGCGACACCGGCCTCTACGACACCATGCTCGCCGCGTACCAGGCCGTGCAGGAGGACTGGCAGCCCGGCCGGGTCAACTCGATCGTGCTGTTCACCGACGGCAAGAACGAGGACGACGACGGCCTCAACCAGCAGCAGTTGCTCGCCAAGCTCAAGCAGGCCGCCGACCCGGAGCGGCCGGTCCAGGTCATCATGATCGGTATCGGCGAGGGCGTCAGCAAGGCCGAGCTGGAGTCGATCACGAAGGTGACCGGTGGCGACGTCTTCGTCACCAAGGACCCGAGCGAGATCGGCAGCATCTTCCTCAGCGCCATCGCACGGCGTCCACCAGCACCGCGCTGATCCGACACTCAGACGCCAAAGGGCCTGCCGTACCGTCGATCGGTGTGGCAGGCCCTTTGGCCGCCGGGCTGAGGAAAAGTGACGGCAATACGTCGGAAGCAATCGGCAGTCATAGTTGTCAAGGCAGGATGACGACTGTTCCGGCATGGTCGGTCCGCCTCCGGTCCGAACTGTCAGCCGGGGCCATCCTGAACAGAGTGGGAGGGCCGGTGAGTGCGGCGACACTGTTGACCCCCGCCACGTCGGCGGAGTCGGACGGCCGTCCTGCCGGGCTGGTGGCCCGGGCCGACGAACGGTCCTACGTCCGGGTTCTGGTGGTCCTGGACACCACCATCCTCATCATCGCGCTGCTCATCGGGTACGTCACCCGCTTCGGTGACGACGAGCCGACCGGCTCGGAGGTCCCGTACGTGCTGGTCGCCCCCGGGTTGGTGCTGGCCTGGCTGATCTCGCTCAAGGCGCTCGGCTGCTACGACGACCGGGTGATCGGCTACGGGGCGGACGAGTACCGGCGGGTCAGCTCCGCCAGCCTGCGGCTGGCCGGTGCGATCGCCATCATCGGCTACATCGCCGACGTCGGCGTCTCCCGGGGCTTCCTCGGCATCTCCTTCGCGGTGGGCACCGTCGGGCTGGAGGTGGCGCGGTTCGCCGCCCGCAAGCGTCTGCACCGGGCCCGCTCGGTGGGCGCCGGCTGGTCCCGAAAGGTGCTCGTGGTCGGCGACACCGCCCACGTGTTGGAGTTGGTCCACACGCTGCGCCGCGAACCGTACGCCGGCTATCAGGTGGTGGGCGCGTGCATTCCGGACGCGTTGCTCGCACCGGTGGCGCAACGGCTGGGTGACGTGCCGGTGGTGGGGTCGTTCCGGGGCATTCCGGAGGCCGCCACCGCGATCGGCGCGGACACGGTCGCGGTGACCGCGTCCGGGGAGCTGACCGCGACCCGGCTGCGTCGCCTCGGCTGGCAGTTGGAGGGGACCGGCGTCGACCTGGTCGTGGCACCCGCGCTGACCGACGTCGCCGGCCCGCGAATCCACACCCGCCCGGTTGCCGGGCTGCCGCTGATCCACGTCGAGGCCCCCGAGTTCCGCGGCGCGCGCAAGCTGGTGAAGGGCCTTGTGGACCGGTCCGCCTCGTCGTTGGCGTTGGCGCTGCTGCTGCCGCTGATCGCGTTCGTCGCCCTGGCCATCAAACTGGACAGCCGGGGTCCGGTGCTGTTCCGACAGGTCCGCGTCGGCCGGGGCGGGCAGGAGTTCGGCGTGTTCAAGTTCCGCACCATGGTGGTCGACGCCGACGCCATGCTCGCCGAGTTGACCGCCCGCAACGAGACCGACGGGTTGATGTTCAAGATGCGCCAGGACCCTCGGGTCACCCGCGTCGGCCGGTTGCTGCGCAAGTGGTCGCTGGACGAGCTGCCGCAACTGGTCAACGTCCTGTTGGGTCAGATGAGCCTGGTCGGGCCCCGCCCGCCGCTGCCCTCGGAGGTGGCCCGCTACGACGGCGACGTGGCCCGACGGCTGTTGGTCAAGCCCGGCATGACCGGCCTCTGGCAGGTCAGTGGCCGCTCCGACCTGAGCTGGGAGGACGGCATCCGGCTCGATCTCTACTACGTGGAGAACTGGTCGCTCGCCGCCGACCTCACCATCCTCTGGAAGACCTTCGGTGCCGTCCTGAACGGCCGCGGGGCGTACTGACCGCACCGGTCACGGTTGCGGGCCGGTCCAGTCCAGGCAGACGACCACCGCGTCGTCGACCAGGTCACCCGCCACGAACGCGCGCAGGTCACCGATCAGCGACCGGACGGCGTCCAGTGGCTCCATCGACCCCGTCCGGCGCAGGAACCGGTCGAGTGCCGTCTCGCCGTAGCGGGTGTGCTGCCCGGTGGCCTCCAGCACCCCGTCGCCGACGACGAAGATCCGGTCGCCGCGTTCCAGTGGGAACTTCTGCTCGTGGTAGTCGGTCGCCTCGAACATGCCGAGCGGGAACTGCGCCTCCAGAGGCTGCTCGATGACCTTCCCGGCGCGCAGGATGACCAGCCGCGGTGAACCCGCGTCGACCACTGTCATCATGCCGGAGCGTAGATCCAACTGCATCAGCAACGCGGAGAGGTGCTGCTCGCCCCGGTACAGGTCGTAGAGTGCCTGGTCGGCGAGGGCGGCCTGGTCGGCCAGGCTCAGCCCGGCGCGGCGCGCGTTGCGCAGCGCGTGGGTGGCCAACGAGGTGAGCAGGGACGCGGCGACGCCCTCACCGCTGCCGTTGACGGTGGACAGCCAGAGCTGCTGCCCGTCGTCGGACCAGTCGAAGCTGTCTCCGCGTACCGTGTACGCCGGTTCCAACTGCCCGGCCAGGCTGAACGACGGCCGGATCCGGCTGCGGCCGGGGAGCAGGTCCCACTGCATCTCGGCGGCCAGGGTGAGGCGCTGTGCGCGCCGTGCCGACCGGTAGACGTCGGTGCCGGCGGAGACCGCCGCCAGTTCGTGAGCGAGCGCGGTGGCGATGTCGACCACCGCGGTGACGACGTCCGGGTCGTCCGGGACGGGCGACAGGAACAGGACGCCCCGGCGCTCTCCCCGCATCGTGACCGGGATCCAGGCGCTGCCGTCGGAGAGGATCGGTGACTGGTGGTCGAACGCGCGCCAGGCAGGGTGCCCCGGGGTCGTGATCGGGTCACCCTCGGTGAGCGGGAGAAGCTCGGCGAGACGGTAGTCGACCTGGTACAGCTCGACGTCGGTGATTCCGTACGACCGGGCCAGCACGTCCCCGACACCACCGACGATCCGGTCGGCCGGTGTCTCATTCAGGGCCTGTCGTGCCTGATTGACCGGTTCGCTCATGCTGGCTCCCTCGCTAAAGCTCGACCACCAGTGGGTTCGGAGTACTCTCGGGCCACCATGGCCGAACTGAACGGTCCGACGGACCCCGAGACGAGTATGGCTGCCGCGCTGGACACGGTGGCCGCTTCCCTGCTGGGCATCTGGGAATCCGCCCGCGAGGGGACCGCCAACCGCGTCTCCGGTGCGCAGCTACGGGCGGTAATGGTGGTGGAGCAGGCCGACGGGATCAACCTGCGTCGGCTCGCCACCCAGCTCGACATGCTGCTCAGCTCTGCCAGCCGCCTCTGCGACCGGCTGGTCGCCGCCGGCATGCTGGAACGTGAGCCGGGCCGTTTCGACCGGCGGGAGATCTCGCTGCACCTCACTCCGGAGGCCCGCCGGCTCCTCGCTGAGCTGCGCGCCGACCGGCAGGCGCAGCTCGCCGCCGTACTGGCCGGGATGGGTCCGGAGGGCCGCGACGCGCTGCTGCGCGGGATGCAGGAGTTCGACGAGGTCGCTCGCCAGCAGCAGGCGGACACCACGCCGGTGGGCGAGGCGGTGGAGCAGGAGGACTGGCCGGGCGACCCGGACGGGCCGGGTGGGCCGGCTGGGCCCGCCGACCGGAGTCGGCAGACCCGCGTGCGATGGGACGACCCCTCGGGTGCCCCGGAAGGGTCGGCTGGCACCATCCGGGAGTGGCCGAACGGCGGGCCGGTGGCGAGGACCGCCTGATCGGGCAGTTCGGGGGTGGGGTGCGCCGGCCCCTCGCCGCCACCAGCGACGCCGGCACCCAGGCCGGAACTGTCGATCACGCCGGCACCGACGCGCGGAAGGCCAGCATCGCGATGTCGTCGTGGGCCTGTCCGTCCAGCCAGTCGTCGACGGTCTCGAGCACCCGGTGGATCAGCGCCGCGGGCGGCTGCCCGGCCGCCGACGCGACCACGGCACGCAGCCGGGCCTCACCGAACATTTCCGCGTCGCGCGGGCCGCGCGCCTCGGTGACCCCATCGGTGTACGCGAGCAGCAGGTCGCCGGGGTCGAGGTGCACCCGGGTTTCGGCGAATCGTGCGGCCGTCAGCGCCCCGACCGCGGTGCCGCCCACCGGCACCGGGGTGGCCGTGCCGTCGCTGGTGACCAGCAGGGGCGCCGGGTGACCCCCGCCGGCGATCCGGATGTCCACTCCGGCGGGGCCTCGGTCCAGGGAGCCGAGCAGCAGGGTGGTGAACTGGCTGCGTCGTGCCGCGTCCGGGGCGTCGAACAACGCCCGGTTGAGTAGATGGATCAGCTCCAGCGGGCGTTGCTCGACGAGCCGCAGCGTCTGCAGGGACTGGCGGACCCGGCCGGTCAGTACGGCCGCGCTCACGCCCCGGCCGCACACGTCGCCGAGCGCGAACAGGGCACCGCGCGGGTGCGGGAACACCTCGTAGAAGTCGCCACCGATGCGCAGGGTGTCCCCGGCGGCCCGGTAGCCGCCGGCCAGCGTCACGCCGGGCACGGTGGGTAGCTCGGGCGGGAGCAGGCTGGTCTGTAGCACCCGCGCCAGGTGGGCCTGCTCGCCGTGGAGGTCTGCGGTCGCCAGCGCGGCGCCCGCCCGGGCGGCGAACTCCCGGGCAAGCTCGATCTCGCGCTCGCCGAAGTCAGGCCGCCCGGCGCGTCGGACGAGCAGCAGAGCACCGGCCGACCCGTCGGCGCCAGGCATCGGGCAGACCAGCACCGCGCCCGGGGAGTCGAAACCGGGCGGCAGCGTGGTGGCCAGGTCGGTGAGCTCGGCGCTCCGCCAGGGGACCGGTTCGGCGAGGTCGCCGGCCAGCGCCTCGGCCAGCACGGGCACGGTGCGGGTCAGCGTCGCCGGGGCCAGCCCGCTGACCGGGGCGGGCTCGCCGTCGGAGTGCCGGAACCAACGGGCGTGCGGCTCGGTCGAGGTGGTCGGTCGGGGCAGTGCCACGGCGACGTCGGCCAGGTACGGCACGGCGAGTGTGGTGGTGGCCAGGAGCACCTGGTCCCGGTGCAGGGACATGCCGAGCCGGCTGCCCGCCTCGGCGAGGAACGCGGTGCGGGACCGTTCGGCACGTAGCGCGTCGGCGCGGTCGTGCTCTTCGGTGACGTCGCGGACGTACCACGCGAAACGGGGACCGGCGAGCTGCCGCCGGGCACCGCGCAGTCGTCGACCGTGGTGGTCGGCGTCGAAGCGGTCGGCGTCGGCGGCGACCGCCTGGGCCAGGGCCGCCACCGGGCATCGGGACAGCTCGGTGCCGACGGTGATCTCCGGGAGCAGCTCCGCCGCCATGGCGTTGAGCATGGTGACCCGGCCGGTCTCGTCCGTCGTCAGGACGGCCTCGGCGAGCCCGTCGAGCAGCTCGCGGGCCAACGGTGCGTCGGCGGGCAGCGGAGTGTCGCGGGGTTGCCGGGTCGTGGTCACTGCCGGACGCCGGCTCGCGACTGACGACTCCTGCGCATGCTGCTTCTCGACTCCTCACCCGGCATCGTTGCTGTGCGGCAAGGATAGCGATTCCCTCCGACAGACTCCCAGGGCGCGGCCCCGGTCAGCCGGAGCGGGCCAGCCAACCGGCGGGCTGGGCGATGATCCGACGGACGACCGAGCCGGCGGCACCCACCGCTGCGGCCTCCGCGCCGAGCGTGGACGGCCGGACCGTGACCGGTGACCAGGCGGCGGTCAGCACCCGGCCGGCGATCTCGGCGAGGACCGGAGGGCACAGCCAGGGCGCCAGGGCCGCGTAACCGCCGCCGAGCACCACGGTGTCCAGGTCGAGCAGGTTGACGACGCCGGCCACCGCCACACCGAGCGCCGTTCCGGCGTCGTGCAGCGCCCGAAGCGCGTCGGCGTCGCCGGCCTCGGCCAGCTCGGCCAGCCGCGCCGTGGCGGTGTCCGCCGGGAGTTCCGCCCGGGCCAGCCCGGCAGCGGTCACGATCGCCTCCTGGCCGGCGTACTGCTCCAGGCAGCCCTGACCGCCGCAACGGCACGGACGACCCTCGGGGTGGACCGGGAGGTGCCCGATCTCGCCGCTCCAACCGCGGACGCCGCGGAACAGCGCCCCGTCCAGCACGATGCCCGCGCCGATGCCCACCTCTCCGGAGATGTGCAGGAAGCTGGACGGGCCGGGCGGCCGGGAGTGCAGCTCACCGAGCGCGGCAAGGTTGGCCTCGTTGTCCACCACCAGGACGGGAACGCCGGGCACCTGCTCGACCAGTGGAGGATGCTCGGCGAGCAGAGCGGGCACCGGCACGTCCTGCCAGCCGAGGTTCGGCGCGAGCCGGACCAGGCCGGCGTCGTCCACCAGGCCGGGCACCGCGAGCGCGGCTCCGACCAGGGTGAGGCCCTGGTCCGCGGCGTCGTCCCGGGCGGCCCCGGCCATCTCGACCAGCTGGGCCAGGGCATCGGCGGGGGCCACCGGACGCAGGTCGGCCCGGTGGACCGTGCGGTGCCGCACCTCACCCGCGAGATCCACCACGCAGACCGCCAGGTAGTCGACGTTGACCTCCAGACCGAGCCCGGCCGGCCCCTGGTCGGCCAGGACCAGCCCGCGTGCCGGGCGGCCGGCGCCGGAGCGGGGAGCCGGGTCGGATTCGCTGACCAGGCGGCCGGCGAGCAGGTCCTCGACCACCGCGGACACGGTGGCTCTGGTGAGGCCGGTCGCGGTAGCCAGGTCGGCCCGGGACGGAGGGCGCTCGGCCGCGGCGATGCGCCCGAGCACCAGGGCGAGGTTGAGCTCGCGCAGACTGCCCTGACGGACTGCGCCGGCCGGGGCGTGGGTGAGGCTCACCCCTTGACAGTGCCATAGGGCGGGCAAATAATTCAATGGCTGAACAAATAGCGGACAACACCACCCCGGAGGTTGCTCATGGCACCCCGTCCCACTCCCGCCGACAAGTTCTCCTTCGGGCTCTGGACCGTCGGATGGCAGGCCCGTGACCCGTTCGGTGACGCCACGCGCCCCGAGCTCGACGCCGTCGAGGCAGTGCACCGGCTCGCCGAGCTGGGCGCGTACGGCATCACCTTCCACGACGACGACCTGATCCCGTTCGGCGCCGACGCCGCCACCCGTGACCAGCACATCGCGCGGTTCCGCAAGGCCCTCGACGAGACCGGCCTGGTGGTGCCGATGGTGACCACCAACCTGTTCACCCACCCGATCTTCAAGGACGGCGGCTTCACCAGCAACGACCGCGACGTCCGCCGCTACGCGCTGCGCAAGGTGCTGCGGCAGGTCGACCTGGCCGCCGAGCTGGGCGCGAGCACCTTCGTCATGTGGGGTGGCCGCGAGGGCTCCGAGTACGACCTCGCCAAGGACGTCCACGCCGCCCTGGACCGCTACCGCGAGGCCGTCAACCTGCTCACCCAGTACTCCATCGACAAGGGCTACAACCTGAGGTTCGCCCTGGAGCCCAAGCCCAACGAGCCGCGCGGCGACATCCTGCTGCCCACCATCGGGCACGCGCTCGGCTTCATCTCCCAGCTGGAGCACCCGGAGCTGGTCGGCCTCAACCCGGAGGTCGGGCACGAGCAGATGGCCGGGCTCAACTACGCCCACGGCATCGCCCAGGCGCTCTGGCAGGGCAAGCTGTTCCACCTGGACCTCAACGGCCAGCGCGGCATCAAGTACGACCAGGACCTGGTCTTCGGCCACGGTGACCTGATGAACGCGTTCGCCCTGGTGGACCTCCTGGAGAACGGCGGCCCCAACGGCGGCCCGGCCTACGACGGGCCCCGGCACTTCGACTACAAGCCCTCCCGCACCGAGGACATGGACGGCGTGTGGGCCTCCGCGGCCGCCAACATGAGCACCTACCTGCTGCTCAAGGAGCGCGCGGCGGCGTTCCGCGCCGACCCCGAGGTGGTCGAGGCGCTGGCCGCCAGCAAGGTCGGCGAGCTGAGCACGCCGACGCTCAACGACGGCGAGGGTTACGAGGAGTTCCTGGCCGACCGGTCCGCGTTCGAGGATGTCGACGTGGACGCGGTGGCCGCCCGGGGCTTCGCTTTCGTCCGGCTCAACCAGCTCGCCGTCGAGCACCTGCTCGGCGCTCGCTGAGGCCCCGCCATGCCGTTGGTCGCAGGCGTCGACTCGTCCACCCAGTCCTGCAAGGTCGTCATCCGGGACGCGGAGACCGGTGCCCTGCTCCGGCAGGGTCGGGCCGCACATCCGGATGGCACCGAGGTCGACCCGGAAGCCTGGTGGCAGGCGCTGCGTAGCGCTGCCGACCAGGCCGGCGGGTTGGCCGACGTGGCCGCGATCTCCGTCGCCGGCCAGCAGCACGGCATGGTCTGCCTCGACGAGGACGGCCGGGTGGTCCGCCCGGCGCTGCTGTGGAACGACACCCGATCCGCCGACGCCGCCGCCGACCTCGTGGAGGAGGCCGGCGGCGGCGCGGTCGGGCGTCGGTTCTGGGCCGAGGCCACGGGAAGCGTGCCGGTGGCCAGCTTCACCCTCACCAAGCTGCGGTGGCTGGCCACGCACGAGCCGGAGCTGGCCGCCCGGGTGGCGGCAGTGTGCCTGCCGCACGACTGGCTGACCTGGCGGCTGGCCGGCGCACCGGGGCTGGGCGCGCTGCGTACCGACCGGGGTGATGCCAGCGGCACCAGCTACTGGTCGCCGTCCACCGGCGACTACCGGATGGACCTGCTGGAACGGGGCTTCGGCCGGCGGTTGGTGGTGCCCCAGGTGCTCGGCCCGGGGGAGTCGGCGGGCAAGCTGGCCGACGAGTTCGGTGACGCGCTGCTCGGCGCCGGCACCGGGGACAACGCCGCCGCCGCGCTCGGCGTCGGTGCCGGGCCGGGTGACGTGATCGTCTCGATCGGCACCTCCGGCACCGTGTTCAGCGTCGCCGACGTGCCGGCCGCCGACGAGAGCGGTGCGGTGGCGGGCTTCGCCGACGCGTCCGGTCGGTTCCTGCCGCTGGTGGCCACGCTCAACGCCGCCCGGGTGCTGGACGCCGCCGCCGCGCTGCTCGGCGTCGGGCTGGACGAGCTGGCCGACCTGGCGCTCTCCGCACCGGCCGGGGCCGACGGGCTGGTCATGGTGCCGTACCTGGAGGGGGAGCGGACGCCGAACCGTCCACTCGCCACCGGCGCGGTGCACGGCCTGACCCTGCGCACGTCGACCCCCGCGCACCTCGCGCGGGCCGCCGTGGAGGGCATGCTCTGCGCGCTCGCCGACGGCCTGGAGGCGTTGACCGCGCAGGGTGCCAGCGCCCGTCGGGTCATCCTGGTCGGTGGCGGGGCCCGATCCGCCGCCGTCCGCCGGATCGCACCGCAGGTGTTCGGCTGCCCGGTGGTCGTCCCACCAGCTGGGGAGTACGTCGCCGACGGCGCCGCCCGGCAGGCCGCCTGGGTCGCCCTGGGCGATGCGACGCCGCCGGTGTGGGAGCTCAAGGGCACCGAGGAGTACGCGGCCGAACCCGTCCCCGCCGTGCGTGAGCAGTACGCGGCGGCTCGCGGACTGGTTCTCGACCGGCGCTGACCGTCGGGATCGACACGGGTGGGTGCCGGGGGAAGCTGACCGGCACCCACCCGCGTGACGAGGTCCTCAGCCGCGTCTGGTTTGCTGCCGGTCATGACGGTGACCAGTGGCGGGTCCGGCCGGGGCGGTCAGCAGCCCGCCCGTCGCCCGCCCGGCCGGGGCGGCGGCCCGGCGCACCGGTTGTACAGCGTCGTGGTGTTCGTGCTGCTCGCCTCGCTGGACAACGTGGCGATCGGGCTGGTCCCGCCGCTGTACGGCCCGATCTCCGACGCGTTCGACGTGTCGGGGCGACTGCTCGGTCTGGTCACCGCCGTCAGCTTCCTGGTCAGCGCGGTGGCAGCGGTCGGCTGGGCGTACGTCGGCGACCGGACCAACCGCAAGCCCCTGCTCATGGTGGGGACGTTGCTGTGGGCGGCGGGCACCGGCGGCAGCGCGCTCGCCGACGGTTACCTGACGTTCCTCGCGGGGCAGTTGATCGCGGCGGTCGGCCTCGGTGCGGTCGGCTCGGTCGGCTTCTCGGTGGTCACCGACCTGATCTCACCGACCCGGCGCGGGCTGGTGATGAGCTTCTGGGGCCTCTCCCAGGGGGTCGGCACCCTGGCGGGCACCCTCGTCGGCGGGCTGCTCGGTGCGACCGACTGGCGGCGGCCGTTCCTGATCCTGACCGGCGTCGGTCTGGTCGCCACCCTGGCCTACCTGTTCACGTACGACATCCGGCGCGGCCAGAGCGAACCGGAGTTGGCCTCCCGACTGGACGCCGGCGCCGAGTACGACTATCGGATCAGCCGGGCCGACCTACCGCGCATCCTGGCCCGACGCACCAACCGGTGGCTGATCCTGCAGGGCCTCACCGCGCAGGCCGCCTTCGGTTCACTGGTGTGGTTGCCGGTGCTCTTCGCCGAACGGGCCGAGGCGCAGGGCTACTCGACGTCGACGGCGGTGGTGGTGGGGAGCGTCTTCGCCACGCTGTTCCAGCTCGGCGGGGTGCTCTCCATCGTGGGCGGCCTGGTCGGCGATGCGGTGCAGCGGCGTACGCCGAGAGGACGCGCTCTGGTCGCCGCGATCGGCATCCTCGCCGCGTTGCCGTTCTACCTGGTGTTGTTCTTCGTACCGGTGACCATCGACGTGCCGGACGGCGCGAGCGGCGGCGCGGTGATCGGCGCGGTGCTGGCCAGCGTCTTCACCGAGCCGTCGGTGGGGCTGAGCCTGCTCACCGCGGTCGTGGCGCTCGCGCTGACCTCGGCCAACTCGCCGAACTGGTTCGCGCTGATCGCCGACGTCAACCCACCTGAGCACCGGGGCACGGTCTACAGCCTGGGCAACCTGGTCAACGGGGTCGGTCGGGCGGCCGGCAACGGGTTGGTCGGGGTGGCGTTCCAGGGGCTGCGCGCGGCATTCCCGCCGCCGTTGAACTTCGCCGTCGGGCTGGCCGCGTTCCAGCTCTTTTTCATTCCCACAGGTGTCATGTACTGGCTCGCCTCGCGGACCTCACCGGCCGACATCGAGAACGTGCACGACCTGCTGCACACCCGAGCCGACCGCCTCTGACCGCTCGCCGGGCCTCCGCCGCCCGCCACGACCTCACGCGCGCCCTGATCCACACAACATCAGGGAAAGTGCTGCCTCGGACGAGCGTGAGGGGCCAAGATCCCTGATGTTGTGCGGATCTTGGCCCCTCTTCAGCTCGGGTCGGGGTCAGGTCAGGCGCGCAGCCAGACGGTCACGTCGGTCGGGACCGCGCCGTCGTCGTCCAGCGGAGCGCTGGTGGCGAGCACCTCGGCACCGGCGGGCACCGGCACCGGGGCGGCGCCGAAGTTGGTCAGCACGGTCAGCCCACCGTTGCGGAAGGTCAGCACCTCGTCGCCGGAGGACAGCCACTCAAGGGTGCCGCGACCCAGCCCGTGGTCGCGGCGCAGCCGCAACGCCGTGCGGTACAGCTCGTACGTCGAGCCGGGCACGTCGCGCTGGCGGTCCAGCGCGTACTCCGCCCAGAGCGACGGCTGCGGCAGCCAGCTCGCGTCGGTGGGCCCGAAGCCGTACGACGGGGCGTCGGCCTCCCACGGGATCGGCACCCGGCAGCCGTCCCGGCCGCGTTGGGTGTGCCCGGTGCGTGCCCAGGTCGGGTCCTGCCGAGCCTCGTCCGGCAGCGTGGTGTGCTCGGGGAGCCCCAGCTCCTCGCCCTGGTAGAGGTACGCCGAGCCGGGCAGGGCGAGCATCAGCAGGGTGGCCGCACGGGCCCGGCGCAGGCCGAGCGCGGCGTCGGGCTGCGGGTCGCCGATGCCGATGCCGTTGGGGCGGCCACCGCCGATCGGCAGGCCGAGGCGGGACGCGTGCCGCACCACGTCGTGGTTGGACAGCACCCAGGTGGTCGGTGCGCCGACCGAGTCGGTCGCCTCCAACGAGCGGGTGATCACCGCGTACTGGGCCGGTGCGGTCCACGCGGCGAGCAGGTACTCGAAGTTGAACGCCTGGTGCATCTCGTCCGGCCGGACGTAGCGGGCCAGCCGCTCCGCCGGCTCCACCCATGCCTCGGCGACCAGTACCCGCTCCCCCGGGTAGCTGTCCAGGACCTGCCGCCACTGCCGGTAGATCTCGTGCACGCCCTCCTGGTCCCACATCGGCGGGCGTGGTTTGTCGACCTCGTTGCCGGAGAGGATCTCCTGCGGTTCCTGCCAGTCGGCCAGGTCGGCCTGCTTGACCAGGCCGTGTGCCACGTCCACCCGGAAGCCGTCCACCCCACGGTCCAACCAGAACCGCAGCACGTCCAGGAACTCGGCGCGCACCTCGGGGTTGTCCCAGTTGAGGTCCGGCTGGCCGGTGTCGAACAGGTGCAGGTACCACTGGCCGGGCTGCCCGTCCGGGTCCACCGTGCGGGTCCAGGCGGGTCCACCGAAGACGCTCTGCCAGTCGTTCGGCGGCTGGCCGCCGGCCGGGCCGAGACCGTCGCGGAAGATGTACCGGGACCGTTCCGGGCTGCCGGGCGGGGTGGGCAGGGCCTCCTGGAACCAGCGGTGTGCCGAGGAGGTGTGGTTCGGGACCAGGTCCACGATCACCCGCAGGCCGCGGGACCGGGCCTCGGCGATCAGCTTGTCCGCGTCGGCGAGGCTTCCGAACAGCGGGTCGACGTCGCGGTAGTCGGCCACGTCGTAGCCGGCGTCGGCCTGCGGCGACGGGTAGAACGGGGAGAGCCACACCGCGTCGACGCCCAGTTCGACCAGGTGGTCGAGGCGGGCGGTGATGCCGGGAAGGTCACCGATGCCGTCGCCGTCCGAGTCGGCGAACGAGCGGGGATAGATCTGGTAGATGGTCGCCTCGGTCCACCAGCCGGTGACCGGTGGACCGGAGGGGGTCTGCTGCGTCGGATCGGTGTTCAGGGTCTTCTCCCGTGTCGCGCTGTGGTTAGGTTTTCAGTGTGCCCGGGGTGGTGCGGTCGACTCCCGGACCACCAGGCGAGTGGGCAGGATCACCGACGTGTCGCAGTCGGGGCTGTGCTGACCCGGGACGGGGCCCGGGGATCGGGCTTCGAGCGGGTCGAGCAGCATCCGGGCGGCCAGTCGGCCCTGCTCGGCGGCGGGCTGGGCGATGGTGCTGAGCCCGAGCATTCCGGCCAGGTCATGGTCGTCGATGCCGATGACGCTGACGTCCTGTGGCACCCGCAGCCCGGCGTCGCGCAGCGCGCCCATCGCGCCCATCGCCATCTCGTCGCAGGCGGCCACGATCGCGGTCGGTGGTTCACCGCGGGCCAGCAACTCGACGGTGGCCCGGGTGCCGCCGTCGATGGTGAAGGTGGACTCGACGTCGAGGCGCGGATCGGGCCGCAGACCTGCGGTCCGCAGCTCCGCCTGGTAGCCCCGACGGCGGTCGAGGTGGGTGGTGAACGCCAGCTCGTCGTCCGGGTCACCGGAGATGTGCGCGATCCGGTGGTGGCCGAGGTCGATCAGGTGGCGGGTGGCGGCCCGGGCGGCGGCCACGTCGTCGATGCGTACGCACGGCCAGTTGGGCACCCTGCTTCCCGAGCTGATGGTCACCCCGGGCAGTTCCAGGGCGGCGAGCGCGGTCAGGTCGGCCGGCCGCAGCGGGGTGGCGACCAGCATGATGGCGTCCACCCGCTTGTGCAGGTTGGCGGTCCGCAGGACCCGCTGGCGGACCTGCTCCCGACCACCCAGGTTGTAGAGCAGCAGGTCGTAGCCGGACTGGTGGAGGTACTCCTCGACCGACTCCACGATCGTGCTGAAGAACCAGCGGGTGATCCGGGGAACCACCACGGCGACGGTGCCGGTCCGGCCACCGGCGAGCCTGGACGCGCTCGGCGACACCTCGTAGTCGAGCTGCTCGGCGGCGGCGAGCACCCGGCGGCGAGTGGCGGCCGAGACCGTCGGCAACCCGCGCAGGGCCCGCGAGACGGTGGCCGTGGACACGCCGGCCAGTCGGGCCACATCATCAATCTTCGTCACGGTTTCCCCCGCTCGGTGCCCGGCACGCCCGCCGTCGCCCGAGGGGCCAGGCGACGGCGGGCGTGCGGGTCAGCCCTTGACGCTGCCGGCGAGCAGACCTCGCACGAAGAAGCGCTGCAGGGACAGGAAGACGATGAGCGGTACGACGATGGAGACGAACGCGCCGGCGGTGAGCCGCTGCCACTCGTTGCCCCGGGTACCGGCCATCTCGGCGAGCCGGACGGTGAGCGGGGCGGTCTCGTTGCCGCCACCGGCGAAGATCAGCGCCACCAGCAGGTCGTTCCAGACCCAGAGGAACTGGAAGATGCCGAACGCCGCCAGCGCCGGGGTGATCAGCGGCAGCACGATGGTCCGGAAGATCTTCGGGTGGGTGGCGCCGTCGACGCGGGCCGCCTCCATCAGGTCCCCGGGCAGCTGCGAGACGAAGTTGTGCAGCAGGAAGACGGCGAACGGGAGCGCGAAGCAGGTGTGCGCGAACCACACCTGGGCGAACTTCTGTTCGTCGACCAGGTCCCATGCCGGCATCAGGGTGATGCCGCCGAGGCTGACGCCGGTGGAGAAGAACTTCAGCAGCGGCACCAGGGCCATCTGCAACGGGACGATCTGCAGCGCGAAGATCGCGATGTAGAGCCAGTCCCGCCCGCGGAAGTTGATCCATGCCAGCGCGTACGCGGCCAGGGCCGCGAACGCGAGCGGGAAGAGCACCGACGGGATGGTGATGGCCAGCGAGTTGATGAAGTAGCTGGCGAGCTGCCCGGAGGACGACGACCGCCCGAACAGGACCTGCTGGTAGTTCTCCAGCGTGAACTGCGGGTTGGTGAACGCGGTCCACCAGCCGGTCGTCTTGATCTCGTCCTCGGGTCGGATCGACGAGATGAACAGACCGAAGGTCGGGACGGTCCAGACCACCGCGATGACGATCGAGACGAGCGTCGCGGTGCGGCTGTTCAGCCGCTTGCGGACCCGGCCGGCCGTGGTGGACGGGGTGCCGGCGGTCTTCTGTGTGCCGGCGGCGACGGTAGGCGTTTCGGTCGTCATCTCAGCCCTCCCGCTGCTGACGGAGGTTGCGGATCTGGTAGATCACGACCGGGATGACCAGGATGAACAGGAAGACCGCGAGTGCGGAACCCTGCCCGTTCTGGCCGTACCGGAACGCCTGGTTGTACATCTCGCTGGCGATCACGCTGGTGTCGTAGTTGCCGTTGGTCGAGGTCCGGACGATGTCGAAGACCTTGAGCGTGGCGATCGTGAGGGTCACCACCACGACGATCAGCGCCGGCCGGATGCTCGGCATGGTGATCTGCCAGAACATCTGCCACGGGCTGACCCCGTCGAGGCGGGCGGCCTCCACGATGTCGCCGGGGATCGCCTTGATCGCGGCGGAGAGCACCACCATGGCGAATCCAGCCTGGATCCAGACCATGATGACGATGAGCAGCAGCGTGTTCAGAGGTGATTCCAGCAGCCACTGCTTCGGCTCACCACCGAGGCTGACCACGATCTGGTTGAGCAGACCGATCTGGTCGCCCTCGCCCCGGTAGGCGTAGACGAACTTCCAGATGATGCTGGCGCCGACGAAGGAGATGGCCATCGGCAGGAAGATCAGTGACTTGGCCACCGCCTCGAACCGGGCCTTGTCCACCATCACGGCGTAGAGCAGGCCGAAACCGGTCGCGACCAGGGGGACCAGGAGCACCCAGACCAGGGTGTTGATCAGAACTCGGACGATCGAGTCGTCGGAGAACATCCAGCCGTAGTTGCGCAGCCCCACCCAGTTGGTGCTGCTCCCGTCCATCAGGGAGAGCAGCAGGGTGCGGATGGCCGGCACGACCAGGCCGATGAGGAGCAGCACCAGCGTCGGCAGCAGGAAGAAGAGCGCGAAGAGACCCTCCCGCGGCTTGGTCCGGCGGGGGAGCGGCGCCCCACCCGCCGAGGCGGCGACGAGCTGCGCCTCGCGTCTCCGGGCGAACCAGGCCGGCACGACGTCGAGCAGTAGGAGCAGACCGCCCACCACCACCACGAAGGCGACCAGCCCGTACATCAGCATGAGGAGCTTCGGCTGCTCATCGGCGAAGTCGAACCCCATCAACCCTCCCTCTCGGGTCCACCTCGGCCGGTGGCCCGGCCCCCGGCATCCGGCCGGGCCACCCCCGGGATAACTTAGGCCAGCTGCTCTCGATGCCCTGGAGCACCGGGGCGGTCTGCTTACCGTTCAGCCACTCGACCATGCCCTTCCAGAACGTTCCCGCGCCGACGGCGGCCGGCATCAGGTCGGATCCGTCGAAGCGGAAGGTGCCGGTCTTGTCCTGCAGGATCTGGACGGAGAGCTTGTCGATCGGGCTGGCCACGTTGGCGATGTCCAGCTTGTTGTTCGCCGTCACCCAGTTGCCGAGCTTCGCGCGGCTGTTGACGTACTCCGCCGAGGCGAGGTAGGTCTGCACCGCCTGGACCTCGGGACGGTCGGCGTAGGCGACGACGAACTCGCCCGCGCCCAGCACCGGCTTGCCCTTGGCCGGGTCGATGGCCGGGAAGTAGAAGGCGAACGCGTCGCCGTCCTCTGCCACCTTGGTGCCCTCGGGGAACTGGTTGGCGTAGAACGACGCCTGCCGGTGCATCGCGCACTTGCCGGTGGTGACCGGCACGCCCGCCTCCTGGAAGGAGGTGGTGGTGATGCTCTTGACGCCGCCGAAGCCGCCGTTGACGTACTTCTCGTTCTTGAGGATGGTGCCGGCGCGGTCGACCGCGTCGACGATCTTCGGGTCGTTGAACGGGATGCTGTGGGTGGTCCACTGGTCGTAGACCTCGGGGCCCTGCGTACGCAGGATGACGTCCTCGATCCAGTCGGTGGCCGGCCAGCCGGTGGCGTCACCGGACTCGACGCCCACGCACCACGGCTTCATGCCGCTGCCGGCGATCTTGTCGCTCAGGGCGATGAGCTGGTCCCAGGTGGTCGGAACCTCCCAGCCCTTCTCCTTGAACGTCTTCGGCGAGTACCAGACGAAGGACTTCACGTTGGCGCCGAGCGGCACGCCGTAGAGCGTCCCGTTGACGGTGCCGTACTTCAGCCAGTCGGCCGGCATGTTCTGCTCGGCGAGGGCCTTGGTGTCGGCGCTCAGGGACTTGAGCTTGCCGGCGTCCGCGAATCGCTTCACGAGGCCGGGCTGCGGCACGAAGGCGATGTCGGGGGCGTTGCCGCCGTCGACCCGGACGGGGAGCTGCGCCTCGAACTCGCCGCTGCCCTCGTACGCGATCTCGATGCCGGTGCACTCGGTGAACTGGGACCAGGAGCGCTCCAGCAGGTCGGCCTCGGCGTCACGGATGGACGCGTAGATCGAGACCTTCTTGCCGTCGTGGCCCTCGTACTTGTCGTATGCGGCGCACTCCGCGGAGCCCGCGTTGCTGCTCTTCTTGCCTTCGCCGGTGCCGCAGGCGGTGGCGCTGAGCGCCAGCCCGAGTACGCCGGCGATCACGAAGGCCTGGCGTGGTCTGGTAAAGACCGCCATGCCGTCCTCCTTCCTAGCCGGCGCGGTCGTGCTGGTGACCCGTCGCCGGTCCGATTGGGCGTGCACACATGTAAGCGCTTGCATCCGGTCCGGTCCACCCCCTGTCAGACACGAGCGAGTAACAATCCGGAAACCTGCGGGCTGCCTGGTGGGCGCGTTCCCGGCAGGAATCTCCGGCTCTTTCGAAGATTGACGATATCTGTCAGGCTGAGGCCACTTCATCGAAGGTTTTCGACATAGGAGGAGCTGTATGCGAAAGCGGTGGATCAGCCTGCTGGTGACGGGTCTGCTCGTCGGAGGCGTACTGGCCCCGGCGAGCCCGGCGCTGGCCGCACCGACCTTCAAGGTGCCCTTCCCGTGCGGCCAGTCCTGGTCCGGGCAGACCCGGTCGGGTCACAGTCCGGCGAACGCCGTCGACTTCAACCGCACCGACGACCTCGGCGACCCGGTCGTGGCCAGCGCCCCCGGCACCGTCGACCGGGTGACCGACCTGGGCGGCACCAGCTATGGCAAATACGTCCGAATCAACCACGGGGGCGGTTACAGCACCTACTACGCCCACCTCAACGGCTTCAACGTCTCGGTCGGCCAGACCGTCGGGTACGGCAAGGTGCTCGGCTGGGTCGGCAGCACCGGTGGCTCGACCGGCCCGCACCTGCACTACGAGCAGCGCCTCAACGGTGGCGACATCCAGGTGCGCTTCAACGGCACCCTCGCCCTCTACTGGGGCACCAAGACCTACACCAGCGACAACGGGTGCTCCTCGGGCAGCGGCAACGGCACGGTCGACACCAGCGGCACCCCGCTGACCGTCCGCTCCGGCCCCGGCACCGGGTACGCCTCGGTGGGCACCGTCGCCGACGGCACCCGGGTGACCATCGCCTGCCAGACCAGTGGCACCACGGTCACCGGCACGTACGGGACCAGCTCGATCTGGGACCGGATCGGCTCCGGCAGATTCATCGCCGACGCGTACGTGTACACCGGGCACGACGGCTACATCCCGGGCGTCCCGCGCTGCTGAGCGCGACGTCACGACGGTCTCCGACGGGCGAGTCGCCCGTCGGAGACCCCCGGGTCAGGAGTTCAGCCGCCAGATCGACAGGTTCAAGGCGGCGGCGAAGGTGACCCAGGCCCAGTAGGGCAGCAGCTGCGCGGTCGCGACCCGGGACACCCGGGCGAACAGCACCACGGTAAGGCCGATCGCCAACCACATCACCACGATCTCAGCGAACGCCAACCCGTACTGTCCCGCGCCGAAGAACAGCGGGGTCCAGATGGCGTTCAGCACCAGTTGGGCGCTCCACGCCCAGAGAGCGGGGGAGAAGCCGACCCGCCGCCAGACCAGCCAGCCGGCCACCGCGATCAGGGCGTACAGCAGCGACCAGACCGGGCCGAACAGCCATGAGGGCGGCGCCCAACCCGGCTGCCGCAGGCTCGCGTACTCGTCGGGGGTGCCCTGCACGCCCAGCCCGCCGATGGCGGCCGCGACGAAGACGACCGCCGCGAAGCCGACGAGGGCCCACCACTGTCGCCGACCGGAGGTCGTCGGAGCGTCCTGAGATCTCTCCATAGTCAAGATGTTTCCGCTTGGCGGCGGGTCAAACGCCCAGACAAGAAGACGCCGGGATCGCCGCAACCGGTGCTCCTGTCGGGAGGACGGAGCTCCGGTCGCGGCGACCCCGGCGGGTCCCGGTGGTACGACGTGCGGACGTCAATTGAAGATGCTGACACCACCCGGGCCGACCAACAGCCCGACGACGATGAGGACGATGCCCCACAGGATCTGCCGGCGGAACAGCGCGAGGATGCCGGCGACCACGAGTACGACTGCGAGAATCCAGAGAATCAGCTCCATGACCTCTGACTACCCGACCGGCCGATCGGGGAAACCTGGTCGGTGTCGAGTTGATCGCCGACGTGGAAGACGCTGTACGCCTGCTTGATCACCGGGTGTGCGACGTTGCGCACGCGTACCCCGCCGGGGGTCGTGCCACGCTCGGTGCCGGCGTGCGCGTGCCCGTGCAGGGCCAGCGCCGTGGGGGCCGAGTCGATCGCCTGCCCCAACTGGTACGACCCCAGGAAGGGGTAGATCTCCAGCGGTTCGCCGGCCAACGTGTCCGGTACGGGTGAGTAGTGGGTGAGTGCGACGAGCATGTCGCAGTCCAGCGAACGAAGCGCCGAGCCGAGGCGGTCGGCGCTCTCGTTGGTGGTCCGGACGAACGCCTTCATCTCCGGCTCGCCGAAGTCGCTCGCGCACCGCCCGGCGAACCCGCCACCGAAGCCCTTGACGCCGGCGATGCCGAGTCGGCCGCCCGCGCAGTCGAGCACGACGCCGTTGCCTTCCAGCACGGTGATTCCCGCGTCCTCCAGCACCTTGACCACCTGCGGCACCTGATCGCACTGGTGGTCGTGGTTGCCGAGCACGGTCACCACCGGCACGGCCAGGCCGCCGAACTCCTCTGCCACGCAACGCGCCTCGGCCTCGGTGCCGTGCCGGGTCAGGTCACCGGCCAGCAGCAGCACGTCGGCGCAGTCCGGCAGCTCCTCCAGCGCGGGGCGGAACCGGCCGACCACGTCCTCGTCCAGATGTACGTCGCCCACGGCGGCGATCCGGATCACCATGGAACCTCCCTCAGGGCAGTTGCTCGATCTCCGTGGGCGCCTGGGCGCGGATCACCCCGATGTCGCTGGTGATCGGCACGTCCGGGAAGCGCTCGGACACCCGGCGCAGGATCTCCTCCCGCCGGTGCGGGCTCTCCACCTCGCCGTAGAGCACGATGGCGCGCTCCCGCCGGACCACGGTGATTCCTTGCTCGGCGACGGCGGGGTCCTCGGCGAGGAGCCGCTGGATCTCCGCTTCGACGTACTCGTCCGGTGGCCCGGCGTCGATGTCGCGATGGTGGGTCACGATGTCCCCTCTCCGCTCGGGGTGCCGGTGGCCGGCACCACCTCCAGCCGGTCCAGCAGCACCAGGAACGCCTCGGCGTACGGCGAGTGCTGCGTCTCCTTGCGTACCCGTTCCCAGTCGATCTGTTCCCGCAGTGAGCGGGCCAGCGGCAGGCCACGGGCGAAGTCGCAGTAGTGCTGGGAGAAGCTGAGCAGCTTGTGCACCATCAGTTGGGTGGCGGACAGGACCGGCATGTGAATCGCGTCCACCGGCCGGATGACCGTGTCGCCGAACGTCTCCTCGGTCACCGGCGTCTCGATCGGCCGGTGGATCAGGTCCACCATCCGGCCGTCGTCGAAGACCTTCACCAGCCAGTCCTCCGGCGGGCGTTCGGCGACGAACCCGGCGGCCACCAGAGCCTCCAGCGCCTGTTCGACGTCGGCCTCCCGGATCAGGAAGTCGACGTCGTGATCGCTGGAGTGGCCCCCGTGGGCGTAGACCGCGAAGCTGCCGCCCAGGGCGAACGGAATCTCGGACTGCTTGAGCACGGCGGCGACCTTCTTGAGGGTGTGCACCAGACTCTCGTCCCCGCGCTCAGCCATCTGGTTCCTCCGTCGTCGTGTTGGTGGACCGGCGGTTGGATTTCGAACTCCGGTACCCGGCATTCCGGTCGGCCACACCTGCTGGTGTCGCGGTCGGGCGTCAACAGGGATGAACCATCACAAACCTCACGGACTAGGTGCGTGGGTCGGATAACCTGTGGAGAGTGGCCAGATCATCGGGGATGCGACGACGCAAGGCCCGATTGCGCACCGTCGCCCTGATCGGCATCGACGGTTCGGGCAAGACCACTCAGGCACACCGGCTGGCCGACGCGCTCAACGCCGCCGGGCGTCCCGCCACGTACCGCCGTAACGCCAGTGGCCGGCGCTGGCTCGGCCGGCTCGCCCACCGACTCGGTCGGCCCGACGCGCAACGGCTCGTCGGGCGCGACGGCGTGCTGGCGGTGGAGTCCGTGCTGCGCTGGCTCGCCATCGCCATAGCTCTGATCAGTTGCCTGCTCACCGGACGGACAGCGGTGATGGACCGCTACTCGGCCTGCCAGTACGCGAGCATCCGCGCGCACGGCGGGCAACGCTGGGAGCGGCTGGCACGGGCCGGCTACCGGCTCTTTCCGACGCCGCAGGTGACGTTCCTGCTCGCCGTCGACCCGGCGGAGGCGTACCGGCGGATCGAGGAGCGCGGCACCGACCACGAGACGATGGGCTGGCTGACCGCCGCCGACACCGCCTACCGTGCCCTCCCCGAATACCCGAGCTTCGTGCTGGTGGACGCGGGCCGCCCGGCCGAGGAGGTCACCGAGCAGATCCAGGCGCACCTGGAGACCTGGCTGCCGCCCTCCTCGTCGGTCCGGCCGCGAGACGAGGACCCGTTGGCGACTCAGGCCCGCCCGTAGACCGGGACGGTGGCGCCGCTGGTCGGAGCGGACTCCGCCGACGCGAGGAAGCGGATCACCGACGCGATCTCGGCCGGGGGCACCCAGCGCGAGTGGTCGGCGTCGGGCTGGGCGGCCCGGTTGGCCGGGGTGTCGATGACGCTGGGCAGCACGGTGTTGCAGCGCACACCGCGGTGCCGGTACTCCACCGCGACCGCGTTGGCGAAGGCCAGCACCGCCGCCTTGGCCGTCACGTAGCCGGCCGCGCCGGGGAACGGGGCGACCGCCGCGCGGGCCGAGACGCAGACCACCGCGCCACCGCCGGCCGATTCCAGGTGCGGCAGCGCGGCCTGGGTGACCAGGTAGGTCGGTCGCAGGTTGACGGTGAGCATCCGCTCGAAGACCTCGACCGGCGTCTCGTGTACCAGGCCACCGCTGGCGTACCCACCGACCAGGTTGACGACGGCCCGCAGGGGCGCCGTCGGTTCGCCGGCGCCGACCTTGACCGCCCGCGTCACGTCGACCGGATCGCTCAGGTCCGCGACCAGTCGGACCACGCCCGCCGCCGGCTCCGACCCGGGCCGGGCTTCCCGCTCCGGTACGACCACCCGCCAGCCCGCCTCGACGAAAGCGGCCACGACCGCCCCGCCGAGCCCGCCGGTCCCCCCGGTCACCAACACGCTGCGCCCCACCATGCGCCCACGCTAGCGCCCCACCCCGCGCCCCCGCCGCCTCCCCACGCTCCCTCCCGCTCCGTTCCCTCCGTCGATCATGAAGTTACTGCCGCCGCACGCCGACCTGAGTGGTAACTACTTCATGATCGCGGTCTGCCGTGGGCAGATTGGTTGGTTCGTTCGGCGGTCGGGGGCGCAGGATCGCCGGATGCGGATTCTGATTCTTGGTGGCACCCGGTTCCTCGGCCGGGCGCTGGCCCAGCTCGCTGTCGAGCAGGGTCACGACGTGACCTGTGCCGCCCGGGGTGTGTCCGGCGTCGTTCCGGCCGGTGCCACGTTCGTGCCTGTCGACCGGGATGATCCGGACGCGCTCGCTCCGCTCGCCGGCGCGGGCTTCGACGCCGTGGTCGACGTGACCCGCCAGGTCAGCCACGCCCGGCACGCGCTCGCCGCACTCGCCGACCACGTCGGCCACTGGTCGTTCGTGTCGACGATCTCGGTGTACGCCGACAACACCACCCCGGGGCAGACCGCAGTCGACGCGCCGGTGCTGGCAGCGGCCCCGCCGGACGTGGACGGACCGCTCGGCCCGGACCACCGCTGGTACGGCGAGTGCAAGGTGAGCATCGAGCAGGCGGTTCGGGAGCGGGTGGGCGTGGACCGGTCGTTCATCTGCCGGGCGGGGCTGATCGTCGGTGTCGAGGACCCGAGCGACCGCTTCCCGTACTGGGTGCGGCGGCTGGCGGCCGGTGGCGAGGTCCTCGCGCCCGGACGTCCGACCGACCGGGTGCAGTTCGTGGACGTCGCCGACCTGGCGGGCTGGCTGCTGCACGCTGCCGGCACCCGCCTCGGCGGCACGTACGACGGCATCGGGCCGGCGATGACCCGGGCCGATCTCCTGGCCGGCGTGGCCGCCGGGCTGAACGTGCCCGACCCCGTCCTGAGCTGGGTCGATCAGGATTTCCTGGTCGCCCACGACGTGCGCGAGTGGTCGGGGGAGCGGGCTCTGCCGCTCTGGGTGCGACTGCCGGAGTCCGGCGGTCTGATGGACCGCGACGCTCGACCGGCTCTGGAGGCAGGGTTGGAGGTCCGGCCGTTGTCCGACACCGTTCGGGCGACCGCGTCCTGGATGGCAGCACAGCCGGCCGCCGTACGGCAGGGTGGTCTCGACCCGGCGGATGAGGCGGCGGTCCTTCGGGAGTGGCAGGCTGTGCGGGACCGGTGATCCCGGCTGTCGACACTTTCCCCCACCCGGACAGTCATAGTTGACGCTCACGCCTGGTGAAAGTAAGTTTCATCCGTGGCGAAGAGTCCGAAGATTTCTGCGAGTCAGGAGCCCGGTGGGCTGATCGTCCACATCAGCGGGCTGTTGCCGTCGCTGTCGCCCGCCGAGCAGCGGGTTGCCCGACTGGTCGTGTCCGACCCGGCCGCCGCCGCTCGGCGGACCATCACCGACCTCGCCACCGCAGCGGAGACATCCGAGGCGACCGTCATCCGATTCTGCCGCTCGGTGGGCATGGACGGTTACCCCCAACTGCGCATCCGCCTCGCTGCCGAGGCCGCCCGCCGGATCGAGCCGCCGGACGCCCGGGTGGTCGGCGGTGACATCCCGCCCGGTGCCGACCTCGCCCAGATCATCGCCACCATCGCGTTCAACGACGCCCGAGCGGTCGAGGAGACCGCCGAGCAACTCGACCCCGCCGTGTGCGAGCAGGTGGTCGAGGCGATCAGTGGCGCCGGTCGGATCGACATCTACGGCGCCGGCGCCAGTGGGTTCGTCGCCTCGGACTTCCAGCAGAAACTGCACCGCATCGGCCGGATCGCCTTCTACTTCCCGGACGTGCACACCGCACTGACCTCGGCGGCCCTCCTCGGCCGGGGCGACGTCGCGATCGGCATCTCGCACACCGGCACCACCTCGGACGTGATCGAGGTGTTGGAGCAGGCCCGTACGCGGGGCGCCGTCACCGTGGCGCTGACCAACTTCCCCCGTTCACCGATCACCGAGGTGGCGGACTTCGTGTTGACCACGGCGGCCCGGGAGACCACCTACCGCTCCGGCGCTACAGCCAGCCGGCTGGCCCAGCTCACCGTGGTCGACTGCCTCTTCGTCGGGGTGGCCGCCCGCAACCGGGCCCGGGCCCGTAAGGCGCTCGAGGCGACCGCCGAGGCGGTCCAGTCGCACCGGGTGGGTGCCAACCGGAGGCGGGCATGACGGCCGGCGCGGTGGAGCCGGACGAGGACATGCCAGCACCGCCCGCCCGCCCCACGGTCCGGGTGGGTGCGCCCACCGAGCGGCGCAACCCGCTCAGCGTCGACCTCGACCTGATGTCGACCCGGGACGTCCTCACCGTGATCAACGAAGCGGACCGGCGGGTGCCGGCGGCGGTCGCCGCGGTGCTCGACGAGATCGCCACCACCGTCGACCTGGCGGTCGCGGCACTGCGCGGCGGTCACCGGGTGCACTACTTCGGCGCCGGCACCTCCGGCCGCCTCGGTGTGCTCGACGCGGCCGAACTCGCCCCCACCTTCAACTCACCCCGGCACTGGTTCTGCGCCCACCTCGCTGGTGGCCCGGACGCCATGTGGCGGGCCGTGGAGGACGCCGAGGACGACGACCGGGGCGGCGCGGTCGAGGCGGCCAGTTGCGTGCGCGCCGGTGACCTGGTGGTCGGTCTGGCGGCCAGCGGACGCACCCCGTACGTCCTCGGGGCGCTCGCCGCGGCACGCGCCAAGGGTGCTTCGACGGTGCTGCTCTGCGCCAATCCGGAAGCGGAGGCCGCCCGGTCGGTCGACGTGTTCATCGGGGTGGACACCGGACCCGAGGTGGTCACCGGGTCGACCCGGATGAAGGCGGGCACGGCGCAGAAGTTGGTGCTCAACACGTTCTCGACAGCCGTCATGGTGCGCCTGGGGCGGGTCTACTCGAACCTCATGATCGATATGGTCGCCACCAACGCGAAGCTCCGAGGACGAATGATCTCGATTCTGGTCGAGGCCACCGGCTGCTCCGAGCAGGTCTCCCAGCAAGCCCTCGCCGAGGCCGACGGCGACCTGAAGACGGCGCTCGTCTCCCTGGTCTCCGGGGCCGAGGTCGACGCCGCCCGGGCCGCGCTGGCCCGCTCCGCCGACCAGGTACGCGGCGCCCTCGCCCTGCTCGCCCGCTGACGCCGCCCGCCACCGGGAAGCGAAACGGCCCTCGGATTGTTCATCTGGCCCGGGGGTAATAACACTCCCGATGGATGAACCGACCGGTCCGCCGCTGCGTATCTGCCAGTGACCAGGATCGCAGCGTGGTGGTGACCCGGGTCGCTGTGCCCTCGGGGCCAATGGTGTTGCCATGGTGCGGTGACCCGTGCGTGGTGCCCACCGGAGAGCCGCCCGACGGGGTGCTGACAGCAAACATGGACCGTGCTCTCAGCTACTACTCAGGCATTCGTGACACTTTCGACTCACGAGACGGAATCCCCGACACGTCTCATCTGTTGTGTAGGTGTCAGCACCGATGGGCACAGCAGAAGTTACCAGGGGTTGACGGACGTGGGGAATGGCAAGGAACCGGGCAACCGGCGCGAGCGAGGGGACCGTGGGCAACGTGGACAAGAACATCGGCATGCGAACCGACGAGGTTGCCGAGGAGCGCGACCTGGTCGGCGTCTACCTGCACGAGATCTCCCGGACGCCACTGCTGGACGCCGCCAAGGAGGTTGATCTCTCCAAGGCGATCGAGGCCGGCCTCTACGCCGAGCACCTGCTCGGTGAGGATGCCGTCCCCGCCGGTGTCGACCGGGCCGACCTGGAGTGGCTGGTCGTCGAGGGGGAGCGCGCGAAGGACCTCTTCATCCGCGCCAACCTCCGACTGGTCGTATCGATCGCCCGCCGCTACGTGCGTTCGGGCATGCCCATGCTGGACCTGATCCAGGAGGGCAACACCGGTCTCGTCCGGGCGGTCGAGAAGTTCGACTACGAGCGTGGTTACAAGTTCTCCACCTATGCGACGTGGTGGATCCGCCAGGCGATCAGCCGGGCGATCGCCCAGCAGGAACGCACCGTCCGTCTGCCGGTGCACCTGGTGGAGGACGTCAACCGGATGCGCAACGTGGCCCGGCAGCTGACCCGTGAGTTGGGCAGCGACCCGGAGCCGGAGCAGATCGCGGCGGCGCTCGGCGTCACCGTCGAGCGGGTCAACGAGTTGCGCCGCTGGTCGCAGGACACCGTCTCGCTGGACACCCCGGTGGGCGACGACGGCGACACCAACCTCGGCGACCTGGTCGCCGACAGTGACGCCCCGTCGCCGGAGGACATCGTCCTCAGCGGTCTGGAGCGGCAGCGCATCGAAGGCCTGCTCAACCACCTCGACGACCGGTCCGCCGGCATCATGCGGGCCCGCTACGGGCTGGAGGACGGCCGGGAGCACTCGCTCACCGAGGTCGCCTCCCGGTTCTCGCTGTCCCGTGAGCGGATTCGGCAGCTGGAGATCCAGGCGCTCGGCCGGCTGCGTGAGCTGGCCCGGGCGGAAGGGCTGCAGGCAGCCTGACCTGGTAGTAATTGACGGCGAACGGCCGGCGTCCGATAGGGGGACGCCGGCCGTTCGCCGTCTTCGGGGGTCTAGCGGACCCGGCCGTAGCCCTGGATGGGCATCATGTTCATGCCCCGCTTGAGCACATTGCGCCCGGCGCTCGGCGCGTCGATCACCTGGCCGTCGCCCACGTAGAGGGCGACGTGCCCCAGCCCGCTGTAGAACACCAGGTCACCTGGCCGGAGGTCGCCCCGACCGATGTGGGCGACCGCGCTCCACTGCATCCGCGTGTTGTGCGGCAGCGACCTTCCGGCAGCCCGCCAGGCCGCCGAGGTGAGCCCGGAGCAGTCGTAGCCGTTCGGCCCGTCGCCGGCCCAGACGTACGGCTTGCCCAGCGCGCCGAACGCGTAGCGCACCGCTGCGCCGGCGTCACCGGCCACCGCGGGCACGTTCTTGGCCTCGGCCACCGCGGCCTTGGGCTCGGGTCGTTCGGTCGCCGCCCCGTACGCCTGCCGGCGCAGCTCGTACAGTCTGGCCAGGTCCTGCTCGATCTGCTTCTTGCCCGCAGCGAGCTGACGGGCCTGTGCGGCCTGCCGGGCCAGTGTGGCGTCCAGCCGGGACTTCTCGTCGAGTAGCCGCCGCTGGTCGGCGGTGAAGCCGGAGATGCTCTCCTGCCGCTGGCGGGTCAGTTGGTCGAGCGTGCCGAGGCGGTCCAGCAGCGCCGTGGCACCGTCGGAACCCAGCAGGGCGTCGGCGGTTCGCAGGCCGCCGCTCTTGTACGCGGTGGTGGCCAGTGCGGCCACGTCGGCCTGGCTCTGCTTGGCCTGCTGTTCGAGCGGGCCGATACGGGCCTGTAATCGGGCCACCGCGGTCTCGTTGGTCTTGATCTCCTCACGCAGTTTGTTGTACGACTCGACGACCCGCTCCAGCTCGGTCGAGGACGTCTCGATCCGGCGGGTCAGGTCGGCGGGGGACGGCTCGGCGCGGGCCACCGCCGTCGGGGCGATCAGCGCGGCCGACATGCCGGCCAGCGCCATGGTGCGCAGCAGGTTTCTCAGGGATGACAAGAGCGGAAGGCCCCTCTCCCACGGCCGCCGGGGCTGCTGACGCCCTCGGCGACACCGGCCGGGGCCACCCGGGCGGACGGCACTGGGCCGGACCGGCTCGCCCAACCTAACCCGGGACGGCTGTCGCTCGCAGTTGAAGTAGGGGCGAATGTTGGCGAAGTGGCGGGTCGTACCTCTGCGCTGGGTGGCGTCATCGTGACTGATGACGCGGGGCAGGAAGGGCGAACCGTCCTTTCAGTGAGGTATTGACGGATACACGACTTTCGTCGTTCCGGGCGTATGCCGCCGGATATCTGCTCGCCATAACCGATAAAACCTGAAATGGATGCTGTTTCTCGGCGATGTCACCGGTTGGGGGTGCGGTCGAGAGTCGACAAATACACAGGTCAGCTGGCGTCGCCGCAACACAATGAACGGAGCCGGGAATCCCGTCGACAGGTAGCGATACCTCCCCGGGTCACCTCGGCCAACCGTCCCCCGCGGGAGGAACCGTGGAACGTGAAGGCGCAGGAACGCGGCCGCCGCGCACGGCGCCGGGCACCCAGTCGACCCTGTTGTACGCGCGGCCCGGCATCATCGTGACCGTCGACCGGTTCACCGCCGGTCGAACCAGTTACCAGGTGGCCGACCTGACCCACCTGCGTACCACCCGAGGTCCGCACGACCGGATCGCCGTCCGGGCCGTCGTCGTCACCGCCAGCATGCTCGGCGGTGTCGGGCTGCTGCTCGGCTTCACCGGTGGTCTGCACCGCCTGACCGCGGGGGCGTACTTCATTCTCGGCGCGGTGTTCCTGGTTCCGGCCGCGCTGGCGATGATCGGAGATCGCTGGCGCCCACCGCCCTACGAACTCTGGGGGTGGTACCGGGGAGCCGAGGTGCTGCTGTTCAGCGCCGACGACGAGCGGCAGTTCGGCCAGGTCACGCGGGCGCTGCTGCGAGCGCGGGAGGTCAACCGGTACGGCGGCTGGGTCGACCCGCTCGCCTCGGCCGAACCGTGGCGGCCGAGCCGTTGACCCCACGGCGGTGGGCCGATGCCGCGGTGGCGTCGGCCCATCGACCGCTCAGCGGGCGACCGGCTCCGGCGACCGCTGCTCCTGCGGCGCGGCCACCCAGGCGCTGACCCGGCGCTCGGCGTAGAACGAGACGAACGGCACGGTGCCCGCCAACATCACCAGCAGCATCCGCTTCAGTGGCCAGTCGGCCCGACGACTCAGGTCGAACGCGGCGACCAGGTAGATCATGTAGAGGAAGCCGTGCGCCGGCCCCACCGTCTCCACCACGACCGGGTTGTCGAACACGTACTTCAGGGGCATGCCGATCACGACCAGCAGGATCAGCACCACGCCCACGATCCAGGCGATCACGCGGTACCGGGTAAGGGCAGCGCCCACCTTCGTCCGTCCTTCCGAGCCCGGCTCAGCCGGGATAGTCACCGGGCTTGGCGCCCGGATTGGCGTTCAACCATGACAGGTAGTGGTTGTAGGCGGCCAGGTCGGTGTCCTCGACGGCGTCTCCGCCGGCTGGCACCCGGGCCACCCGCACCGGTCGGCGTATCGCCGGTCGGGAATCGGTCGCCTCCGGCGCGAGGTCGGTGTCCGCGTCCGCGTTCACCGACGGCGCGTCGGCCTCCGCCGCCCGACGGCGGGCCAGCTTCACCTCGCGCCACCAGACGTAGACCACGAAGCCGGCGAAGATCGGCCACTCGACCGCGTACCCCCAGCTCAGGCTGTTGCCGGCGGCGGCCCGGCTGACCTGCCACCAGCCCAGCCCGAGGAAGCCCACGGTCAGCACGACCATGGCCACGTGGCGCGCGATCCACGCCGGGGTCCAGAGCCGCCTCATGGCATCGAGGGTACCGGTGCCGCCCCCGGTCTCCGACACCGTGTCGTAGCTGACGCGGGTTTGGCGTTCCCGCGCCTGGGCAATCGTCTAGACGCCAGCCCAAACGAGATCAAGGGGGGCGATCATGACCGGATCGGTACGTGAGGACGGCTTCGCGTCCAGTGGCAACGCCGAGATGAGCCCGGAGCAGCGGGTGCCCGAGTGGGGCGGCGACGACCTCGCCGACCCGGCCGGCACCGCGGGCCTCGACGGCGATCTGCCCGGCATCGACCCGACGGAGTTGACCGACGAGGACCTGATCCGCGAGATGCACAGCCTGCACCGCACCCGCCTGGACACCCTGCGGCACGCGGCAGACTCGGCGCTCGCCAACCACCTGCGGCGCACGGCGGAACTCGAGACCGAATACCTGGCCCGCCACCCAGGTCGGGAAGTCGACCCCAGCCGCCTGCGGGACGCCTGATGCCGGCGCGCGCCGTGCGCGGCATGTCCGCGCCACCCGAGGTGGTCTTCAACACGGCCACAGACCCGGATCGGGCCTCGGCCTGGCTGCCGGAGCCACTGCGCGGCGACGGAAGCCCCGCCGCCGAGATCAGCGGCGAGGAACTGACGGCCCGGTGGGGCGACGGTGAGGGCGACGACTGGTCCGCCGAGATCCGGGTGGAGCCGGCCGATGCCGGCGGCGCCCGGATCCAGCTCGACCTGGCCGACGGGTCGGGTGGGCCCGGCCCGGACCAGTTGGCCGACGAGGCACTCACCAACCTGGCACGCGAGGTCGCCGACAACCTCCAGGCCGGCTGAGCGGGCCATGCGGGACGCCGGTCCCGCACCACCACGACATGGGAGGAGTACGGGTGAGCGACACTGGCCTGCGACACAAGGCGGCGCGGTTGCGGCGGGCGTACGCGCCGCACGAACACCGGCCGCTCGGCGGCTACCTGGTGGCGATGGGCGCCTACGCCGGGGTGACCGGCGCGCTCGCCGGTCTGGTCAAGGTGACCGGTCGGCCGGTGCCGGAGCGTCCCGCCCCGTCCGACGTGGTGCTGCTCTCCATCGCCACCCACAAGCTGAGCCGGCTGCTGTCCAAGGACGCGGTGACGAGTCCTCTGCGGGCGCCGTTCACCCGGTATGACCGCCCGATCGGCAGCGGCGAGGTGATGGAGCAGGTCCGCGACTCTGGCAGCCCTACCCGGCACGCCATCGGCGAGCTGCTGAGCTGCCCGTTCTGCCTGGCGGTCTGGGTGGCCACCGGGCTGACCGGCGGCCTGGTGCTCGCGCCCCGGCTGACCCGGCTGGTGGCCACCGCGCTGACCGCGGTCGCCGCGTCCGACTTCCTCCAGATGGCGTACGCGACGGCGCAGCAGGCCGCCGAGGGTGGGCACGACGACTGAAAGCCAAGCGGGGGCCGGCGCAAGCCGTCCCCCGCTTTCGTGTACGCCCTCAGCGTTGCATGCCGGACCAGCCGTGTGGCGACTCCGGCTCCCGTTCGTCCTCGTCCGCCCCGGTGATGATGTCCCGATCCACAGCGGTGCGGTCGTGTTCGTTGGCGAAGTCCGGCTCGGGCGTGGTGTCCCTGCCCTTCGGGGGTTGGCCCAGCGCCGGCACCTTCTCGTCGTGGTCCTCGTGCTGCGTCATCTCGGTGTCCCTTCTGCGGTCGCTCACCCGATGGAACCGCCCAGTAGGTCGCTGGCCTCGTCCACCGAGTACTCGCCCTCGGGAAGCGCGTCGATGCGGGCGAGCAGGTCAGGCGGAAGTTCGGCGGCCACCGCCCGGCGGTAGATCTCCGCCTGTTCGACCCGCTCCTGCGCCCGGTAGATGTCGTCGAGCAGGTCGTCGATGGCCTGGGTGTCCGGCTCGCCGGCCACGGATGCGTCCTCGGTCACCTCGATCAGCTACCCGGGCCAGAATCGGTCAAACGTCACGCCGATGTTCCACGTGCCGGCACCTCCGGACCACTCCCACACGTGCTCACCAGGGCAGTTCCCCGGCTTCGTCCTGGAAGGTCCCGGTCGGCCCGGACGGGTCCAGAGTCGCCAGGCGTACGACCTGCCGGGCGCTCTCCGCCGCCGGACGTCCGATGCCGAAGGCGGCGGTCATGTCGGTGGCGGTGGGGCCCGGTTCGAGGGCGTTGAACTTGATGCCCGGTTGGGACTTGGCGTACTGCACCGTCAGCATGGTGGCCGCGGCCTTGGACGCCGAGTACAGGGCGAGCGGCAGACCATGCTCCGGCCGCTCGGGATTGTTCACCGCCCAGAACGATCCCGCGCTGCTCGAGACGGTGACGACGTTGGGATTGGACGACCTGCGGAGCAGGGGCAGTGCCGCCTCCGTGACGCGCACGATCCCCACCGCGTTCGTGTCGAAGGATCGCAGCGCGGCGGGGCCGTCGAGCCCGGTCTCCAGAACGCCCGCGTTGTGCACCAGGACGTCGAGTCGGCCCTCGTCCGAGTCGATCGTCGCCAGTGCGCTGCGCACCGATGCGTCGTCGGTCACGTCGAGCTGGACGAACCGCGCCCCGAGCGTCGCCGCCGCCTTCTCGCCTCGCTCGACATCACGAGCGCCGAGGTAGACGACGTGCCCCAGCTCCAGAAGCTGTCGGGCGGTCTCGAAGCCGATGCCCTTGTTGGCTCCGGTGATCAGCGTGACTGTCATGTCCATTCCTTTCGAATACCTGACCCGAAAGGGCCGCTGCGAACGCTATGCGCGTTCCACCGGCGTACCTGGAGTCCTCTTCAGCCTGGGGTCTGGCAGGACCCCCTCTGCGGCCACGGGTAGGCCCGCGGAGGCCAGGAGAGCCAGCTTCTCGGCGTTGTCGGAGCCGGCGTCGGGGTGGTAGACGACGAGCATCAGGCCCTCGGTTCCGGCGATGCTCAGTCGTTCCCGGTTGAGGACGAGTTCACCGACCTGTGGGTGGTCGAGCCGAATCGGTGTCCCGCGCTGGCCGCGTACCTCATGGCGGGCCCAGAGCTGACGGAATCGGGCGCTCGCCAGGGACAGCTCTCCGGTGAGCTCGATGAAGCGGGGGTCGTCGATGTCCGTCCCCACGGCCTGTCGCAGGTTCGCGACGAAGCACTCCGTGATGTTCTCCCAATCCGGGTGCAGCGCCTGTTCGGCGGGGTTCAGGAACAGGTCCCTGAGCTGGTTGCCGCCTTCCACGAGGCCTGGAGAAAGTGCTGTGGCCAGGCGGTTCGAGGCCAGGATGTCGAAGTACCGTCCCTCGATGAACGCGGGCTGGACGAGGGAGTCCAGGAGCTTGAGCGCACCGGACGGAACGGTCTCCCGGCGCGCCCGGCGTCGGCGCTTGCGGGGAGCGCCCGCGACCAGCGTCAGCAGATGGGCCAGGTGCTCGTCGTCGAGCTGCAGTACGCGGGCGATGGATTCCAGCACCTGCACGGACGGATTTCGGTCGCGGCCCCGCTCCAGGCGCAGGTAGTAGTCCGCGCTGACACCGGCGAGCATGGCGACCTCCTCGCGCCGCAGGCCCGGCACGCGTCGCACGCCCCCGTTGGGAATGCCGGCCTGCTGCGGTGTCACCAGGGCCCTCCGAGCACTCAGGAAAGCACCAAGCTCGTTCGACATCTCGCTCACCAATCGATCGTATGGTCGGGCGCAGCGGTCAGCGTGGGGTCTGTCGCACCCATGGCTCCCCACTCGTGGCCCGCCTACAGACAGCGCCGCCCCCGGGCCTTGTGGGCCGGGGGCGGCGCTGGTGTCGGTGTGCAGGTCGCCTCTCGGCGAGTGGCACTACGCGGCTCCAGCCGGACGGTATTCCGCGAAGGCTATTTAGGTGAGGCCCGGGGACACTGGACACACCGACACCCCTGTCAACGAGCCGACCCCCGCTCGTGTTCCGCACCCTGCGGTGTCAGCCGTCACACAATCAGACCGACGTCGGCAGGGTGGCCCGGCGGGCCCGCACGGCCGAGGCCAGGTGATCGAGCACTTCGGCGGTGTCGTCCCAGCCGAGGCAGGCGTCGGTGACCGAACGGCCGTACTCCAGCTCCCGGGTCGGGTCGAGTTCCTGCCGGCCGGGGAGCAGGAACGACTCCAACATCACGCCGGTGATCCCGCGCTGCCCGGCGGCCAGTTGGGCGGCCACGTCCGCGGCGACCAGCGGCTGGTTGCGGTGGTCCTTGCCGCTGTTGGCGTGACTGGCGTCGATCACCAGCCGCTCCGGCAGCCCGGCCGCGCGGAGCAGGTCGATCGCGCCGGCGACCGACTCGGCGTCGTAGTTGGGCCGGCCGCCCCCGCCGCGCAGCACCAGGTGCCCGTCCGTGTTCCCGCGGGTGTGCATGATCGCCGGAGTGCCGGAGAAGTCGATGCCGGGGAAGACGTGCGGCACCCCGGCGGCGCGGATCGCGTCCACGGCCGTGCCGATGCTGCCGTCCGGGCGGTTCTTCATGCCGATCGGCATGGACAGGCCGGAGGCCAGCTGCCGGTGCACCTGGCTCTCCACGGTGCGGGCACCGATCGCGCCCCAGGCCACCGTGTCCGCGATGTACTGCGGTGTGATCGGGTCGAGGAACTCGCACCCCACCGGCAGGCCGAGACGCAGCACGTCGAGCAGCAGCGCCCGGGCCAGCCGCAGGCCGGTGTTCACGTCGCCGCTGCCGTCCAGGCCGGGGTCGTTGATCAGGCCCTTCCAGCCGACCGTGGAGCGTGGCTTCTCGAAGTAGACCCGCATGACGATCAGCAGGTCGTCGGCCAGCCGGTCGGCGGCCGTCCGCAGACGCTGCGCGTAGTCGAGGGCTGCGGCCGGATCGTGCACCGAGCAGGGGCCGACCACCACCAGCAGGCGGTCGTCCTCGCGGTCCAGCACCCGACCCACCGCACGGCGGCCGTCCAGCACGGCCGAGGCGAGCGGTGCGTCCAGGGGTAACTCGTGGTGCAGCAGAGCGGGCGTGGTCAGCGGCACGACGCGGTCGATCCGCTGATCGCTGACCCGATCGGTCTCCGGGGTCGTCACGGTGGGAATCCTTCCGCCGACCGCGCCCGGGGCCGGTGCCCGGGACGAGCCGGCTGCTCGTACGCAAAAGGGCAGGAACGAAAGCTCCTGCCCAGCCGGCTCGGTCCGTGGTGACGTCAGATCATGGTGAAGTCACCGGCGTGCGAGCCGGCTGCCTAAACCATCGATACGAACGCGTCACGTCGCCCAGCGTACCCGAACCGATGCGGAAGCCCGCTGCGTCGTCCCAAGATGCGGAGTGAACATCGCGTGTCACGGTCGACGGCGGGGTAACAGGGGTGCCATGACTGACGAGCAGAGCGATCAGGACCGGGTGGAGTCCCGCGCCCACCACCTCCTGCCCGAGGAGGAGGCCGTGGGCAGCGACGACGCGGAGGCGCAGGCGGAGGCCATCCTCGCCGAGTCGGACATCCGCGAGGAGGACCAGAACGCGGCACCGGACACGGTGCTGGAACGTCGTACCTCGGATCAGACGGTGGTCGCCTCCGAGCCCCCGGACTGAGCGCTCGCCCCGCGTGCCCGGCGTGACCCGCCACGGCCCCACGGCGGACGCGACCGCGAGCACCAGTCGCGGCGTGTCCGTCCGGGTCGCGGCGGCCACCGTGCTCAGGCTGCGTCCCAGGCCGACCGGGTGCGGCAACCGGCCGCGGCGCAGGCTGAGTGCGGCGCTGGCGCGTTCGACGGCGGTGGCGAGCCGGGGCCGGGGGCGGGGTGACGGTCATTGCCCCCCGATCCCCCGAGCGGCTCTTCTGATGCGGTGGGTCGGCTCGCCGACGGACCGCACGTCACCTTTCGGCCCGGGAGATCGGATAGCGTCGGGGCATGCCCGACAGCGGTTACCCCTGGCCCATCGAGACGTCCCGACTGGACAACGGCCTGCGCGTGGTGGTGAGTGAGGACCGCACCGCGCCGGCCGTGGCCGTCAACCTTTGGTACGACGTCGGCTCCCGGCACGAGCCGACCGGGCAGACCGGCTTCGCCCACCTCTTCGAGCACCTGATGTTCGAGGGCTCGGTCAACGTGGCGAAGACCGAGCACATGAAGTTGATCCAGGGCTCCGGTGGCTCGCTCAACGCCACCACCAACCCGGACCGGACCAACTACTTCGAGACGGTCCCGGCCGAGCACCTGGAGCTGGCGCTCTGGTTGGAGGCCGACCGGATGGGCGGCCTGGTCCCGGCGCTCACCCAGGAGACGCTGGACAACCAGCGCGAGGTGGTCAAGAACGAGCGCCGGCAGCGCTACGAGAACGTTCCGTACGGGGACGCCTGGCTGCGGTTGCTGCCGCTGCTCTACCCGCCGGGGCATCCGTACCATCATGCGACGATCGGCTCGATGGCCGACCTGAACGCCGCCGACCTCGCCACCTTCCAGGCCTTCCACCGGACCTACTACGCGCCCAACAACGCGGTGCTCACCGTGGTCGGCGACGCCACCGCCTCCGACGTGTTCGCGTTGGCCGACAAGTACTTCGGCGCGTTGCCCCCGCGCGACGACATCCCGCCGGCCCCGGACGGCCGCACTGTCCCGGCCACCGGGCAGACGGCCGTCGAGTCGGTGAGCGCCGACGTGCCGGCGCCCCGGGTGTACATCGCCCACCGCAGCTACCCGTTCGGCACCCCGGGCTACAACGTGATCACCGTGCTCGCCACCATCCTCGGCAGCGGTCGGGGCAGCCGGCTCTACCAGCGGCTCGCCGACGGTGAGCGGATCGCCCAGCCGGACCTCGTCGGGGCGTACGGGGTGGACCTCGCGCACGCCCCGGCGCCGTTGATCGCCACCGCCACCGCCCGCCCCGGAGTGAGCGCCGAGCGGCTGGCCGAAGGGTTGGCCGAGGTCGTCGACGAGCTGGCCACCGTGCCGGTCACCGCCGCCGAACTCGACCGGGCCAAGGCGCTGCTGAGCACCGGGTGGTGGCGTCAGCTGTCCACCGTGGACGGCCGTGCGGACCTGCTCGGCCGGTACGCCACCCAGTTCGGTGACCCGGCCCGCATCGCCGACCAGTTGCCGGGCCTGCTCGCGGTGACCGCCGAGCAGATCGCCGAGGCCGCCGCCGAGGTGCTCGCCACCGACCGGGTGACCCTGACCTACCTGCCCGAGGAGACCTCATGACGCTGATCGCCGACCGTCCCGGCCCGGGCGCCGCCCGCCCGTACCGGTTCCCGCCGGTGGTCCGCCGCGCCGTGGCCGGTGGTCAGGTCGTCGCCGCGCACCTGCCCGGGCAGAACCTCGCAGTGGCGCTGCTGCTGCTCGACGTGGGCGCCGGCCAGGAGCCGGTCGGCAAGGAGGGGCTGTCCGGCGTTCTGGCCAAGGCGTTGGAGGAGGGGACCGCGCAGCGGGACGCCGCCGCGTACGCACTCGCCGTCGAGGGGCTCGGCACCGCGTTGACGACAGGGCTGGACTGGGACTCGTTCCAGGCCAGCGTGGTGATCCCGGTGGACCGTCTGAGCGCGGCCGTGGAACTGCTCGCCGAGGCGGTCCGGACGCCCCGACTGGATCCCGCCGACGTGCGCCGGGTCCGCGACGACGAGGCGACCGCGTTGCGGATGGACTGGGCCAACCCGGGTCCGCGCGCCGACGCCGCGTTGCGCGCCGACCTGTTCGGCGCGGAGAACCGCTGGGGGCGTCCCCTGCACGGGGATCCGGAGTCGGTCGCCGGGTTGGACGTGGAGGACGTGACGGTCTTCCACTCCGAGTGGTTCCTGCGCCCCGGCACCCTGATCGTCGCCGGGGACCTGGACCGGATCGACCTGGACGCGCTGGCCGCGGCGGCGTTCGCCGGGACAGGCGGCGGCCCGGCGGAGCGGGGCGGCCCGATCGACGTGCCGCTGCACACCGGCCGGCGGATCATCCTGGTGGACCGCCCCGGTTCGGTGCAGTCCACGCTGCGGCTGGGCCACCCGTCGCCGTACCGGGCACACCCCGACCACGTGCCGATGACGCTCGCCGGCACGGTGCTCGGCGGGGCGTTCACCTCCCGACTCAACCATCTGCTCCGCGAGGTGCACGGCTACACGTACGGCATCCGGGGAGAATTCGCGTCGTCCCGGCGGTTCGGGCGGTTCGCCGTCAGCTCCGGCGTGCAGACGGCGGTCACCGCGCCGGCCCTGGTCGAGGCGGTGGGTGAGATCACCCGTACCCAGGCCACCGGCGTCACCGAGGACGAGCTGGAGGTGGCCCGGTCCTGGCGGGCCGGGCAGCTCTCGGTCGAGTTGCAGAGCCCTCGGGCGATCGCCTCCGCGTTGACCACGCTTGTGGTGCACGACCTGCCGGACGACTACCACGCCCGGCTGCGGGAGTCGCTGCTGGCGGCGGACGTGGACCAGGTCTCCGCAGCGGCGGCCACCCACCTGCACCCGGACGCGTTGACCCTGGTCATCGAAGGCGACGCCGCCGTCATCCGCGACGAGCTGACCGCAGCGAACCTGGGCAACCTGATCGACTAACCCCCGCCCTCCGGCCCCGGGGCCCCCTGCCCCACCCACCACCCGCCCTCTCACGCCGTTGATCAAGAGGTTTGCGTCAACCCAAGCGCGATTTCTGACGCAAACCTCTTGATCACCCGGGGGAGGGGGCGGGGGAGGGCAAGGGTGGGGTGGTGAGGCGGCCGGGGGGTTTGGGGTGGGGTGGGGGTGTGATGCGGGACCCGGGGGGTGGGAAAGGGCTCCCGGTTTCGGTGGTGGGCTGGGTAGCCTCCGGGCATGAGGATCGGCATTGTGGGGGCCACCGGCCAGGTCGGTGGCGTGATGCGGCAGGTGCTGGCGGAGCGGGAGTTCCCGGCGGAGCAGGTGCGGTTGTTCGCCTCGGCGCGGTCCGCCGGGCGTACGCTGCCGTGGCGCGACGGTGAGGTGACCGTGGAGGACGCCGCGACAGCGGACTACTCCGGGCTGGACATCGTGCTCTTCTCGGCCGGCAAGGGCACGGCGCGGGAGTTGGCTCCCCGGGTCGCCGAGGCCGGCGCCGTGGTGATCGACAACTCTTCGGCGTTCCGGATGGACCCGCAGGTGCCGCTCGTGGTCGCCGAGGTCAACCCGCACGCGGCCCTCGACCGCCCGAAGGGCATCATCGCCAATCCGAACTGCACCACGATGGCCGCGATGCCGGTGCTGCGCCCGCTGCACGCCGAGGCGGGGCTGGTCGGGCTGGTCGTCTCGACGTACCAGGCGGTGTCCGGTGCCGGGCTGGCCGGTGTCGCCGAGCTGGACGAGCAGGTCCGCAAGGTCGCCGAGCACGCCGCTGGGCTGGCCTTCGACGGGTCGGCCGTGGAGTTCCCCGCGCCGCGGTCGTTCGCCGAGCCGATCGCCTTCAACGTCCTCCCGCTGGCCGGTTCGATCGTCGACGACGGCTCGTTCGAGACCGACGAGGAGCAGAAGCTCCGCAACGAGAGCCGCAAGATCCTGGAAATCCCTGACCTGAAGGTGTCCGGGACCTGCGTCCGGGTGCCGGTCTTCACCGGCCACTCGCTTCAGATCAACGCCCGGTTCGCCCGGCCGCTCACCCCGCAACGCGCGCACGAGCTGCTGGCCGACGCGCCCGGCGTGGCACTGACCGACGTTCCGACGCCGCTGCAGGCCGCCGGGCAGGACCCGACCTACGTCGGACGGATCCGCGCCGACGAGACCGTGGAGTACGGGCTCGCCCTGTTCTGCTCCAACGACAACCTTCGCAAGGGCGCCGCGCTCAACGCGGTGCAGCTCGCCGAGCTGGTCGCCGCCGAACGCCGCTGACCGGCGCCGTCGCAGTCGCCACCGCCGAGCCCTCGCCGTACGTCGACGAGGGCTCGGTGCCGTTCCGGGCGGCCGCCCGGAACGGTCCGCAGGTCGTGCTTGGATGGGTCGGAGACGATCGTCCAACCTGGAGGACACCATGCCGGATGACAGCACCCAGCAGGCGTTGACCGACCTGATCGCCGGCCGCTCGATGGGCGTACTGGCGACGATCAAGCGGGACGGTCGGCCGCAGCTGTCCACCGTGGTCTACTCGTTCGACCGGGATGCCGGGCTGATCCGGGTCTCCGTCACCGAGGGGCGGGCCAAGACCGCCAACCTGCGGGGCGACCCGCGGGCCAGCTTCCACGTCAGCAGCGAGGACGGCTGGACGTACGCGGTGGTGGAGGGACGCGCCGAGCTGACCGCGCTCGCCGCCGAGCCCGGCGACGCGACGGTCGAGGAGCTGGTGGCGCTCTACCGGGCGCTGCGCGGTGAGCACCCGGACTGGGCCGAGTATCGCCAGGTCATGGTCGACGAGGGGCGGTTGGTGCTGCGCCTGCACGTGGAGCGGATCTACGGATTGCCGCCCCAGGGCTGACGCGCCCGACCTGGTTGCTCAGCCCGGCTCGATCACGGTCACGCCCGGCCAACGCTGCGCCGGCCGGTGCCGGGCCAACCGTTGCCGGGACAGGGCCACGTCCACCCGGGCCGGGTTGTGCCGCCACACCCCGCCCAGGAGATCCGTGAGGCCGTGCGGTGCGCAGACCTCCAGCCGGTCGGCCGGGTCCAGGCGAACGGCCACGGCGGTCGCGTACTCCGGCCAGGTCGCGATCGCCTCGGCCACGCTGCGGTACGGGGCGATCGGGTCGCCGCCGAACTTGGCCGCGTACCAGGTGTGCACCGCCGCCTGGTTCCGCGCCTGCCACGGCGGCTGCGGCCACGCCGCCGCCAGCCGGGCGGTGGCCCGGTCGTCGTCGTCGCGGGTGAGCCTCGTCGGGTCGAAGAAGACGACGTCCACGTCCCGGACCGTCGCCGGGTCGAAGCCGTCGGCATACCGCTCGCCCCAGACCAGGTCTCGCAGGGCCCCCGCGCCGATCCAGGCGTCTGGCAGCCCGGAATCATGCACCACGCTCAGCGCCCGGGTCAGCCAACCGCTGCCGACGACGAGCTCTCGTAGCTCTTCCTCGCCCGCCATCATTCACCCACGGTAGGTAACGGGGGCGGAAAACGTTGCCCCGCCGCCGGGTGCCCGGCCGGTCACCGGGTATACCGACCTCCCGTGCCGGCAGTGCCGCTTCGGGGGCATGGGGGAGGGGTGGCGGGATGGGCACGGATCGGGGCACCGACGACGGCGGGTCCGCTGTCGCCCCGAACCTGCGGTCGGAGACGTCCCGGCTGCTGAGTTTCAGCGACGGCGTGTTTGCCATCATCATCACGCTGCTGGTGCTCGACCTCCAGCCGCCCGAAGGGCGCCGTGGTGAGCTGCTGCACGCGCTGGTCGAGCGCTGGCCGGCCTACCTGGCCTATCTCACGTCGTATCTGGTCGTCGCGGTCAGTTGGCTGAATCACCGGGCCGCCCTGCACCGGGTGGGGAGCAGCGGTAAGGGTCTGCAGTGGTGGAACCTCGGGGTGCTGTTCACCACCGCGCTGGTGCCCTTCGCCGCCTCGGTCATCTCGCAGGCCGTGCGGGAGGGCGATCAGGCGGACGAGCGGGTCGGCGTGGCGCTCTACGGCGCGGTCGGATTGCTGCTCTCCGCGAGTTGGATGGGTCTGTTCCACTACCTCGCCCGGCGTCACGATCTGCTGGATCCGGCAGTGTCGCGTGGGTTCTTCCCCACGGAACGGGCGCGGGCAGCGGTCGGTGTCCTGGGGTATGCGCTGGCGATCCTGATCGGATTTCTGGCCAGCCCGCTGCTCGCGCTTGTGATCTTCCTGCTGCTGCCGGCCTTCTACGCCGCGACCAGCAGCGGCCTGTACGAGTTGCGGCACCTGCGGCACCCGCACGGATAGCCGGCGGCCCGTACGCGTTACCCCCTCCCGCGCGCCGGGTAGACGGGCCGTGCCGACACCGAGAGGGGAGCACCATGACAACGGTCGGAGAGTTCATGACGACCCGGTTGGTGACGATGGACGGCAATGACACGCTCATCGCGGCCGCGCAGGAGATGCGCGACAGCGCGATCGGTGACGTGGTGGTGACCGACGGAGACAGTGTGGTCGGCATCGTCACGGACCGGGACATTACGGTCCGGGGTGTCGCGGAGAACATGGACGCGGGCTCGACGCGGCTGAACCAGATCACCACCCGCGACGTCATCACGGTGAGCCAGTACGACGACGCGGTGGCCGCCGCGGACCTGATGCGTACGTACGCCGTACGCCGGCTCCCGGTCATCGACGACGGACGTCTGGTCGGCCTGGTTTCGATGGGTGACCTCGCGGTCGAACGTGAACCGCAGTCGGTGCTCGCGGACATCAGCGCCGACGACCCGAACAACTGACCGTCCGCCGCGGGCGCGCCGGCCCTCCCTCTCAACGGGGGAGGGCCGGCGCTGCGCGTTCCCAGGCCGGGGCGGGCGGGAGAGGTGCCGGGGGCCGGGAGCGGGGGTCACCCGATTTGGGCGAGGTTGGCTGGCGGGCGTGGGGGGACCCGTGCGGGGACGTGCAACGCCGGCCGTCCGCGCGACGCGAGCGCGGTGGGTGGGATCCCGGGCCCGGCAACTGGGAGGAGTGGACCCGATGGTGGACGCGACCACGAGGTTCTTCGAGGACCTGGACCGGCGGGGGTACGAACCCCTGCTGGCGAAGACCTCCGGGACGCTGCGTATCGACCTGCACGAGGGGGCGCAGACCCGACACTGGCTGCTGAGGATCGACCACGGCCGGCTGAACGTGAGCCAGGAGGATCAGGAGGCCGACACCGTCATCGGGGCGAGCCCGGTCCTCTTCGACGACATCGCCGCCGGGCGTGAACACGGCCTGGCCGCGCTGTTGCGGGGAGACATGACGGTGTCGGGCGACGCCCGTCTCGTCGTGCAGGTCGAGCGGATCTTCCCGGGTTCCCCGGACGCCCGGGGGCCCCGTCGCCGCTTCGTCGGGGAGGTGCACTGATGGGGCAGAGCAACACGATCCGGATCCTGGACGGCAACACGTTCGTCGTCTGCGAGGACACCGGCGACATCGAGGCCACGCCGAGCGAGCCCACCGGGCTCTTCTCCATCGACACCCGGTTCCTGTCGACGTGGGTGCTGACCGTCAACGGCGAGCGGCTCAACGCGCTCTCCTTCGACGACCTGCAGTACTTCGAGTCGCGGTTCTTCCTGGTGCCAGGCATGGCCACGCACTATGTGGACGCGAAGCTGTCGATCGTCCGCGAGCGGGCGGTGGGTGGCAGCTTCCGGGAACAGCTCACCATCCTCAACCACGACGAGAAGCCGGTCGACCTGGAAGTCCGAATGGACGCGGCCTCGGACTTCGCCGACCTGTTCCAGGTCAAGGACGAGATCCTGAACAAGAAGGGCGAGATCTACACCGAGGTCGAGTCGGACCGGTTGCGGCTGGGGTACCGGCGGGGCAACTTCCGACGCGAGACGGTCATCTCCTCGTCGATGTCGGCGCGCTACGACAACAAGGGTTTCGCGTACACCGTGCACCTGGAGCCCAACGAGCAGTGGGAAGCCTCGATCGACGTCCAGACGCACGCCGTCGGGCCCGGCGGGCGGGACCTGCGTCTCGGGCTGCGCACGCACGGCACCGAGCGGCTCGCTCTCCAGCACGACCTGGAACAGTGGATCGCCGACGCCCCGAAGGTCAACAGTGAGCACGGCCGGGTGGCCAGCACCTACCGGCGCAGCCTGATCGACCTGGCGGCGCTGCGCTTCTCACCGCTGTCGCTGGGTGGTGCCACCCTGCCGGCCGCCGGTCTGCCCTGGTTCATGACCATGTTCGGCCGGGACAGCATCCTGACCTGCCTACAGACGCTGCCGTTCACCCCGCAGTTGTCGAAGACGACGCTGCGCATCCTCGCGTCGCTGCAGGGCAGCCGGTTCGACGACTTCCGGGACGAGGACCCGGGGCGGATCCTGCACGAGATGCGCTACGGCGAGACCGCGGCCTTCGAGGAGCAGCCGCACTCGCCGTACTACGGCTCGGTGGACGCCACGCCGCTGTTCGTCATCCTGCTCGACGAGTACGAGCGGTGGAGCGGGGACGTCGCGCTGGTCAAGGAGCTGGAGCAGGAGTCCCGGGCGGCGCTGAGGTGGATCGACAACTACGCCGACCTGGTCGGCAACGGCTACATCTGGTACGAGCGGCGCAACACCGACACCGGTCTGGAGAACCAGTGCTGGAAGGACTCCTGGGACTCGATCTCCTACTCCGACGGCACCCTGCCGCCGTTCCCGCGCGCCACCTGCGAGGTGCAGGGGTACGCGTACGACGCGAAGGTCCGCGGGGCGCGGCTGGCCCGCGAGTTCTGGGGTGACCCGGAGTTCGCCGACCAGTTGGAGCGGGAGGCGGCCGAGTTGAAGGAGCGGTTCAACCGGGACTGGTGGGTGGCCGACGGCGAGTACTTCGCCCTGGCCCTGGACCCGGATGGCCGCCAGTGCGACATTCTCAGCTCCAACATCGGCCACCTGCTGTGGAGCGGGATCGTGGAGCCCGAACGGGCGGAGAAGCTCGCCGCGCACCTGGTCGGGCCGCGGCTCTTTTCCGGCTGGGGGGTGCGCACCCTCGCCGAGGGGGAGACGCGGTACAACCCGATCGGCTACCACAACGGCACGATCTGGCCGTTCGACAACTCCTTCATCGCCTGGGGGCTGCGCCGCTACGGCTTCGCCGAGGAGGCCGCCACCATCGCCAACGGCATCCTGGACGCGGCCACGTACTTCGACGGCCGGTTGCCGGAGGCGTTCGGCGGCTACCCACGGGAGCTGACGAAGTTCCCGGTGGAGTATCCGACGGCGTGCAGCCCGCAGGCCTGGTCCACCGGCACGCCGCTGCTGCTGTTGCGCACAATGCTCGGTCTGGAGCCGCACGAGGGGCACCTGGCGGTCGAGCCACGGCTGCCGGTCGGCATGGGTCGGATCGAGGTGTTGGACATCCCGGGCCGCTGGGGTCGGGTGGACGCGTTCGCCCGTGGCCGAATCGACCTGAACAACCTCGCCGACTGAGAAATCGACCGACGAACCGGCGGTGGCACGCGGGTCGTGTCGCCGCCGGTCGCCGCCCGGCCGAACCCCAGCGCGGCAGGGTAGATTCTGCGGATGCCGGAGCTCGTGTACCCGCCCGTTATCGCCACCGCCAAGACGATGTTCCGTCTCCTCGACTTGAAGATCACCATCGAGGGCGCCCACCACGTACCCCGCACCGGCGGGGCGGTGTTGGCCAGCAACCACGTCAGCTACCTCGACTTCATCTTCGCCGGTCTGGGCGCCAACGCGTCGGGTCGGCTGGTCCGCTTCATGGCCAAGGACTCGGTCTTCACGCACCGGATCTCCGGCCCGCTGATGCGTGGCATGCGGCACATCCCGGTGGACCGGCAGGCCGGTGCGGCCTCGTTCCGCGCCGCCGTGAACGCGCTCAAGCAGGGGGAGGTCGTCGGCGTCTTCCCCGAGGCGACGATCAGCCGGTCGTTCACCGTCAAGGAACTCAAGAGCGGCACGGTCCGGATGGCCCGCTCGGCGAAGGTGCCGGTGTTGCCGGTCGCGCTCTGGGGCACCCAGCGGCTCTGGACCAAGGGTCGACCCCGCACGCTCACCCGTCGGCACACGCCGATCACCATCCTGATCGGCGAGCCGATCAACCCGGCGGACTTCCCGGACCCGAACGTGCTGGCCGCCGAGCTGACCACCCGGCTCAGCGCTCTCGTCGACCGGGCCCAGCGGGACTATCCCGAACAGCCGGCCGGTCCGGAGGACGCCTGGTGGCAGCCGGCGCACCTGGGCGGCACCGCGCCCACGCCGGAGGAGGCCGCCGCCCTGGACGCGGCCACCGAGCACAGCACTCCCAGCGCCTGACGGCCGAGTTTGGCCGGATCGTTCCGCACCTGGGCATGATGGTGTCTGCCGGCGCGAACGCCGTCGGGCCAGGATCGACGTCATGAGCAGAGCAGCACTCGTCGTGATCGACGTACAAGAGTCCTTCCGTCAGCGCCCGATCTGGGCGCACGGCTCCAACCCCGACCTGGTTCGCCAGGTCGACCGGCTGGTGGCTGCCGCCCGGCAGCGCGGCGACCTGGTGGTCTGGGTCCTGCACTCCGAGCCGGGCACGGGTGGATTGTTCGACCCCGCCCTCGGGCACGTGCGGCTGATCGACGGGCTCGTCCCGGTCGACGGTGAGCCGACACTGGTCAAGACCGCGCACAACGCGTTCACCACCACGAACCTTCAGCAGGTGCTCACCCAGGCCGGCATCAACGACATCACCGTCTGCGGCATCCGCACCGAGCAGTGCGTGGAGACCACCACCCGGGTCGGCGCGGACCTCGGCTACCGGATGACGTTCGTCACCGACGCCACGTTGACCTTCCCCATCCCACACCGGGACCTGCCGGAGACCGCCACGGTCGCCGAGATCCTCGCCGACCCGCGCACCCTCGGCAACGAGGAGATCGTCACCCGCACCGAGTACGCGCTGGCTGGCCGCTTCGCGACCATCCGCACCGTGGACGAGGTCACCGGCGCGACCCTCGCCGGCACCCGGAGCTGACGCGATGACCAGGGTCGTCTTCCTGCTGGTCCCGCAGTTGCACCTGCTGGACCTCGCCGGGCCGGCCCAGGTCTTCTCCACCGCCGCCGACCTCGGCCTCGACTACCGACTGCACTACGTCGCCGAGCGGGAGCAGGTGCCCACCGTGCAGGGCGTACCCCTGGTCGCCGAGACCCGGTGGCCCGAGCTGACCCCGGACGACCTGGTGATCGTGCCGGGTTGGCGGCCGGCGGCGCACGGGCCGGAGGGGCCGGTGTCGCCCGGTGACCTGCGGCGGCTGGCCGAGCACCACGCGGCCGGCGGCACGGTCGCCAGTGTCTGTGCCGGGGCGTACGCCCTCGGACGCGCCGGGCTGCTCGACGGCCGACGGTGCACCACCCACCACGAGGTGCAGGACGACCTGGCCCGCCGTCACCCGGCGGCTCGGGTGGTCCGCGACGTGTTGTACGTGGTCGACGACCGGGTGGTCACCTCGGCCGGCATCGCCAGCGGCATCGACGTGGCGCTGCACCTGGTGGCCACCCGGCACGGGCCGGGCGCCGCCGCGAAGATCGCCCGCGCGCTTGTCGTCTACGCCCGCCGCCACGGGCACGAGCAGCAGGCCAGCGCCATGATGCGGCACCGCTCCCACCTGTCCGACTCGGTGCACCGGGTGCAGGACCTGATCGACAGCCGGTACGCCGAGACACTGCCACTGGCCGACCTGGCCGCCGCCGGAGGTCTGGCGGAACGGACGCTGACCCGGCTGTTCCGGGCGGCCACCGGGCTCACCCCGCTCGGCTACCAGCAACTGCTCCGGGTGGAACGTGCCGAGCACCTGATCGGACACGGCACGACCGTGGAGGCCGCCGCGCGGACCGTCGGCTTCAGCGATGCCCGGATGCTGCGCCGCCTGCGAGCCCGCTCCACGAGGTCGGCTCCGGCCCCGAGCGGTAGTAGTCGTCCCGGGAGTGGAACTCCACCGGCAGCGAGCCGGGCAGCGTGACCCGGGTTTCCCCGGCGAGGAGGGCGGGGCCGGCCCGCAGCAGCAGCACGTCGCGCTCCTGCGCCGAGAGGTCGACCAGTTGAGGGTGGGTGAGCCGGAACATGGCCACCGCCCGGCGGACCTGCTGGGCCAGCGCCACGACCTCGCCGGTCGGCCCGCCGAGGGCCAGCGCCGGCTGTTGGATGGTGCGCAACGCGTCGCAGACGATCAGCAGTTGCGACGGCTTGTCCTGCTCGGCCGCCGGCAGCTCCAAGCGGGATGGCCACTGCCAGCGGATCTGCCCGCTCATCAGGCCGTTGGGCCGAGCGGGTGGCCGTGCCCTGGTCGTGTCGTCGACGACCAGCGACAGGTGCGAACCGCTGCCCACCCAGCAGATCCGCTGGTCGGTGATGGTCACCGCGACCGGCTCGGGTAGCTGCCACCGGCGCCGCGTCTCGCTCGGCCCGAGCAGGTAACCCGCGACCAGCAGGCGGTGGCGGCCGAGGACCCGCTCGCCGGGGACCGGACGCAGGCTGTAACGGCGATCCAGGATCGGCCCCACATCGTCGTCGGGCGCGTCGAACCGGTGGGGACCGATGAAAAAGGGGGACGCGTCGGCCTGCATCGTCACGACCTCCCGGTCAGCTGGCTGTGATGAGAAGCCTGTCGGATCGGAGGGCCGCTGTCATGACGCCTGTTAGGGGGTCGGCCGGTCGTGCGTCGCCTGTGACCGGTAGATGCCGATCTCCTCTGGGCGGACGAGGCCGTCCTCGATCGCGCGGGCGAGGAGTGCCGACTTTGTGGCGGCTGGCCGCCCCGCCCGGGTGTACTTGATCCGCGCACGGTCCACGTACTGCTTCACCGTGTGCTCGCTGATCTGCATCCGGCGAGCCACCGACGCCTTGGACATCGACTGGAACCAGAGCAGCAGCGCCTCACGTTCCTTGTCGGACAGCATCGGCCGGTCCGGCCGGGGGTCGCCGACCATCGCCCCGGCCAACGCCGGTGGCACGTACGGGCGGTCGCTTGCGGCGGCCAGCACGGTCGCCACGCAGTGCTCCCGTCCCTCGTGCTTGGCCAGGAACGCCGCCGCCCCGGCGTCCAGCGCGGCGAGCATCGTCTGCGGGTCGGTGTGCTCCGAGTAGACCACCACCCGACGCCCGGCGGCGCTCAGCTCGGCCAACTTGTCCAGCGCCATCCGCCCGTGCAGTCGCAGGTCGAGCAGGACGACGTCGGCGTCCGGCGCGGCCCGCAGCACCTCGTCCGGGTCGTCGCCGGTGGCCAGCACAGTCAGACGGGGTTCGGTGGCGAGCCAGGCACGTACACCCTCGACCACCACCGGGTGGTCGTCGACGATCGCCACCCCGATCGGCCGTTCGCCGGTCATCGCCGCCACCGGGTCTGCGCCCATCTGATGTCCCCGTCCCGTTCGTAGAGGTGCTCCACCTGCCCGGCGTCGTGTTCCGCGAGTGGTGGCCCGGTCGCCTCCGGTCCATCCCGGTCCGGGGTGACCAGGCTGACCACCACCTCGTTCGGGCTGGACACCACGGTCAGCCGGGCCCAGCCGTGGGCGTCGGCCAGGGTGGCGGTGAGCGGGTCGGCCAGCCGACGTCGGATCTCCACCGGCAGCGGCGGCGGGTTGCCGATGGTGACCAGGTCGATCGGTAGGCCGTTGCGTTCGGCCAGGTCGGCGGCGGCTCGCAACTCGTGCAGCAGTGGGTCGGGCACGTCGTCGGACTCGGCGATCAGCCGGCGCAGTCGGGCGGCGGCCAGCACGCTGCGGCGTTGTACCTCCGGGTCGTCCGGATCGGCCTGGCCGGCGGCCAGATCCCCGAGCACCCGCCCGGCCGCCCAACCGACCAGCGCGAGCCGGTCCCGGCGGTCCCGGCGGCCACGTTCCGCGGCGTCGCGCTCCGCCGCCAGCGCATGGCCGGCAGCCGAGACGGCGGCCCGTTCCCGGGCCAGGGCGACGATCGCGGTGCTGCCCACGAACACCGCCACCGGTAGGGAGAACGTGCCGTAGACGTACATGACGTAGCGGGCCACGTCGGCCGGGTCGGCTCCGTGCCCGAGCACGGCGACCAGCGCGATCACCGCATGCGTGCTCAGCAACGCGATCAGCCCGACGACCCGACGACCCCACACGGTCAGTACGAAGAACCAGCCGAGCGTGCCCCACACCCAGTTGGCGGCGGTGAACAACTGCCCCTCGCCGGCGGCGGCGAAGACGGCCGCGTCGACGACGAGGAGAAGCCCGGCCAACGGCCACGGCGGCAGCGGCGAGCCGCGCAGCAGTCGCACCCCGGCCACCGCGCCGACCACCGCGACCAGCACCCAGGCACCGAGCACCACGGCCGGCGCGGCGAACTCCGTGCGGGCGGCCAACACCGCAGGCAGCCCGATCGCGACATGCCAGGCCAGCGCGATGGCGACGGCGGCGATCCGGGCACCCCGGTCGGACGCGTGCGCGACGGCCGCCGGCGCGGCGAGCCCCTCGGCGACCACCGGCTCCCGGGGCGCCGGCACGCTGTTCCGGTCCAGTGCCCCCAGTTCGCCGGTCTGCGTCGGCGTGCCGAGGTCAGCCGACACCGGGCCACTCCAGTCGGATCCGGGTGCCCGCGCCTATCGTCGAGTGCACGTCGGCCCGTCCACCGACCGCCGCCATCCGGCCGCGGATCGACTCGCGTAACCCGTACCGGTGAGGTGGGACGGTGGCCGGGTCGAAGCCGGGACCGTCGTCGGCGACCTCGACCACGACGCCGATCGTGTCCCGGCTCATCCGCAGCGTGACCTGCGCGCCCGGCGCGTGGCGGACCACGTTGGACAGCGCGGCGTAGGCGCTCTCGCTGATCGCGTCGGCCACACCCGCCGGGACGGCGTAGGCGTCCAGGTCCAGGCGTACCGGAAGCTCGGGCAGGCGGTCCACCGCCAACCGCAACCGCTCGTCCAGCGGCACCGGGCCGTCGCCGGCCACCGGGCCGACGTCGGTGAGTGCGACGAGGGTACGCAGGTCGGCGGCACACCGTTCACGGAAGGCGGCCGAGGGCCCGTGAACCGCACCGAGCCCCACCATGGTCAACGTGCCGAGCACGGTGTCGTGCAGGTCGCGGTTCTGCTGGCGTTCGGCGTCGCGGGCGGCCCGCGCGACCAACGACTCCCGGGTCAACCGTTGATGCTCGACGAAGGCGCGGTCCGCACGGCCGATCCGTCGACGCATCACCCCCGCCATCATGGCCGTGCAGGCGGTCTGCATCAGCAGGGTGGCCGCGTGCGCGCGAGCCTCGGCGGGGTTGCCGGCCGCCTGCGCACCCGTCGCGTACGTCGCGACGACGAGCAGCCCGGCCGGGATGGACCAGCGCGCCGGGGCGGTGGCCTGTGTGTTGATCACCGTGGTGCTGGCCAGCACGGCGATCCAGCTGCCCTCGCCGGGCAGGACGCCGGGTGCCACCAGGACGGGGATGAGGAGGCAGGTCAGCGCGGTGACGGCGACGTCACCGGCGACCAGGTGTGGGCCGATCCCGTGGCGAAGTGCGCGGTGCGCGTACCAGATCGACCAGCCGGTCAGCGCGGCCACAGCGGGCAGCAACACGGCTGGCTCGACCGGCGGGGTCCGCACCGACAGGGCCACTGCCGCGCCGACCACACCGCAGGTCAGCCGCAGGATGGCCGGCAACGTGGTGAAGATGAGGCCGAGCGCCCCGCCGGCCGGGTTGTCCAGCGTGGGCGGCGGCACGGAAGGAGCGGCAGTGGCCGGCATCGGGAAGTGTCCTTCCGACAACGACCCATCCGGGTCCGCGCGGGCGGAGATCGACATCGGACAATAGCATGCTTTACTGCGAGCGCTGACCAGTTGGGTGCATAGTGTCGCTAATGTGTCACTCTGTGCTGCGAGGTTGGAGCAGGTCCCACCGGTTGCCGTAGAGATCGGCGAAGACCGCGACCGAGCCGTACGCCTCGTGGCGCGGCTCCTCCAGGAAACGCACTCCGGCGGCCACCATTCGGGTGTGGTCCCGGGCGAAGTCGTCCGTGTACAGGAACAGCCCGACCCGGCCGCCGGTCTGGTCGCCGACCCGCGCACGCTGCTCGGCGGTACTCGCCCGGGCCAGCAGCATCGCCGTCTCCCGGGCACCGGTCGGGCGGACCACCACCCACCGCGACCCGTCCGGTCGGGCGGTGTCCTCCACCAACTCGAAACCGAGGCCGCCGACGTAGAAGTCGATCGCCTCGTCGTACTCCCTGACCAGCAGCGCGACAAGTCCCAGATGTGCCATTCGGTCATCATCCCGGCGGGCGTCGCGGGCCCAACCGGCGGCATGCCCGCCGGTCGCTCGCGTCACGCCACCGTTCGTGCGCGTCGTGGGGTTCGCTTCGCTTCGCGGCCCTCCGCCGGTCGGTCAGGCGAACCCGATCGGGGTGGACTGGATGAACCAGTTGACGTGCCGCCCGCCCACGTCCACGGCGTTGCCGTAGTCGATCGCCGCGTACCGGCGGCCGGTCTCGGGCATCGTGAAGCTCTCCTGCTTCTCGACTCCCGTGCCGGAGACGACGCGCACCACGTGGTGACCCGGGGCGACCCGCACCGGGAACAGGACCCAGTTGTGCTGGCCCTCGACCGCGAAGTGCCGATCGACGATCTCGGTGCCGTCGATGCTGACCGTGAGGGCGACCGGGTCGTCCGCGAACGACTGGTTGCTCACCCAGAGATGCAGGTCCGCCTGGTCTCGTTCCACGAGGCGCACGGCCGAGGCGTCCGGGCTCCGCGACACGGCTGGGCTCGGCGGCGGGGGTTCCGGCACGCCGTCTTCCGTGGTGCACCCCGCGGTGGCGAGGAGCGCCGTCACGGTGAGGGTCGCGGCACGCAGTCGGTCCATTCCGCTGTGACGCCCGGATGTCGGTGTCGGTTCCGTTCCTCAGCGCGGAACCGCGCGTGCCCGGCGTCCGTCCCATCCTCGGGTGGAGAGGTGGTGAGCCGGATGCGCTCGTCCCGGACAGCACTGGCGGTCGCGCTGCTCGGCGTGGCACTGGCTGGCTGTGGTGGCACGACGACGAAACCGGGCGGGGGCGAGGAGCCCGGCCCGGCCGAGATCGTCGACGGATGGACATCCTGTGCCGAAGCGGCCCCACGGGCCGGCGAGGTGATCACTGTGCCGAACACGGCGACCTCGGCGCCGGCCGTGCCCGAGCCGAGAATCGGGCGCATCGACCCGGCGTTCACTCCGATCGCCGTGGTGCTCTGCGGGCGGGGGATCCAGCCGGGCGCCGGCGGGGGTCAGGAGCAGACCGCCACCGAGCGGCGCGCCGAGGAGACCTCCGCTCTGCTCGCCGCGCTGCGGCTGCCCGATCAGCAGGCCGACGGGGAGATCGCCTGCACCCTCGACATGGTCATCCCACCCTGGTTGGCCCTGGTCGACGAGCAGGGCCGCTGGCTGCGGCCGTACCTGCCGACGGACTCCTGCGGCAAGCCGCGCTCCGAGGTGACCGCCGTACTGGCCGGGCTGCCGTGGAAGACGGTGGCCACCCGTACCGTCGGGCAGATCGAATCCCCGGCGGCCGAGGCCGCCGGATGCGCGCAACGCTGGGCGGACATGGTGTGGGCGGAGACCCGCCACGGCCGCCCGGGACCGTCCGTCCCGGCCACGTCGCCGGCCGCCGGGCCGCTGCGCCTCTGCGTCTACCAGGTGCCCCCGTCGGAACAGGGCGGCGACAAACCGGCGGGAGATTTCGTGTACGGCGGGCCGCTACCCGCCGAGCGTCAGGCGGGCGTGCTCCGAGGGCTGTCCAACCGTCGAGCGGTGCCCGACTGCGCCACCCCGGCGTCCCGTTTCGCGGTGCTGCGCTCGCTCGACGGGGCCGGCCCGGACCGGTACGTGGAACTCGACGGGTGCCGTCGGTTCCTGGTTGCGCCACCGAGCGGTGGGGCCCAGCTCGGTCAGGGCGACGATGCCCTGGCCAAACTGCTGGGGCCGGTCTGAAAGTCGGGGGGTCGCGCTACCGTCCCGTTCATGGCAGCTCGGATCTCCCTGACCCTCGACTCCACCGATGCCCAGGTGCTCGCCGCGTTCTGGAAGACGGCCCTGGGCTACATCGACGAGCCACCAGCACCGCCCTCCGCCACGCGCGAGCAGCTCGACCTACCGGTGGACGAGCCTCCTGAGCACGGCGCGTGGCTGTGCGACCCGGATGGTGTCGGCCCCTTCCTCTCCATCCTCGACGTCCCGGAGCCCAAGACCGCGAAGAACCGTCTCCACATCGACATCCGGGTGCCGGGCCACGGCAGCCCCGAAGAGCGATGGGCGCGGATCAGGGCCGAGGCCGCTCGCCTGGTGCAGGCCGGCGGGAAGGTCCTGGAGGAGGTCGACTGGCAGCACGTGGTGATGGCCGACCCGGAGGGCAACGAGTTCTGCGTGGCGGCAACCTCCTCCTGACGGTGGTGTCACCAGGTGTCCGGGCGGTCGAGGTCGCCGACCGGCCGGTAACCGCCGAGGATCGCCAGGCCCTCCGCCTCGGTGTAGCCGCTGCCCCGACCCCTGCGAAACGCCTCCACGACGCAGGGTTTGACGGTCATCTCCAGCACGTCGCTGCCCTGCCGACGGGCCCGGTACGGGCCTGCGACAAGGTCCCCGGACCTGGCTTCGTAGCCGTCCGGCGCGCGTTGCGCGCGAACGGTCAGCCAGCGCCCGGCGTCGTCACCGACGACGAGTGAGCCGTCCACGAAGGAGCCGCCCCCCGAGCGGTCGAGCATGATCGAGCATCCGAGCAGCCGTCCGCCGGGCGGCAACGACTCCAGGCGGAACGGCACGACGCAGCGGTGGGCACCGTCGAACCGGACCCGGGAGGCGATGCCCGTCGCCTCGTCCTGGGTGGTCGCGTACGTGTCCAACTGGGCCCAGAGCCCGTCCACGGGCTGCCACCGCACGAACCACAGTTTCTGGTCGCCGGACGGATCGAACCAGGCGACCCCAGGGCGGCCATCGACCCGCGCATCGGTGCGCGGCTGCGGTCGCCCGGCTGACGACAGCGTCTGCTGCAACCCGTCCAGCGCCGCCACGCTGCGCGCCAACGCGAAACGGGCCTGCCCCTTCGGGCCCCGGAACTCGACGCTCTCGATGCCGCGACCGGCGGTCCACGTCGCGTACTCGGCGCCGTCGACCAGGGCGTCGGTCGAGAAGTGCACAGTTCCGGGATCGGCACCGACATCCTCCGGGCGTGCGGCGGCACCGGCCTTTCCCGACGCCTCCGGCAACATCAGCGCCGCAGCCGGCATGATCGGGTCGTCGCTGCTCCGGCCGATCGGGACCGCCAGGACGACCGAGGTGACGGCTACGCACGCCGCTGCCACGCCCCCGGCGATCAGCCCGCGCCGACGCACCCTGAGCCGGCGACCGCGATGACGGGCGTGCTCCACGATCGGAGTCGGGTCGACGTCGCCGCCCGCGTGGTGCTGAAGAGTCGCGGTGAGCTGCTGATCGAGATCGCTGAACATCAGAACTCTCCTGTCCGTGCGGGGGTCGGCGCTTCCTGCCGCTTGCGCAGCGTTGCCAGGGCGCGCTTCGCGTGCGTGCGAACGGTGCCGGCCGAACAGGCCAGGATCTCGGCGATCGACGAGTCGTCGAGATCCTCGTAGTAGCGCAGAACGATCACGGTGCGCTGACTCCTCGGCAGCTCACGGACGAGCCGCCACAAGGCGTCGCGCTCGGCGACCACCGCAGCCTCGTCCGCAGCGCCCGCCCGGTCGGTCACCGCCGCGACCGAAACCTCCCGGCTGCTGCGCCGCCGCCACCACGAGTTGTGGGCGTTGACGAGCATCCGGCGGACATACGCGTCCGGCCGATCCGTCCGGGAGATCCGCCCCCACCGGGCATACGCCCGGGCGAGGACCTCCTGAACCAGGTCCTCGGCTCGATGCTCGTCATCGGTCAGCAGTCGGGCGAGCCGCACCAGCGCCGAAGTGCGAGCGAACGCGTACTCCTCGAACGTCACGCCCTATTAACGCCGTAGGTCGACCGGCCCGTAGACACCGGTTGGGCAGTTCTTGCGTCGGTTACGGCCCCGCCTGCAAACGCCGGCAGGGGTAGCAGTAGCCGGAGGTTTCGCGGGCAGCGCGGTTGGCGCCGGTCTGCGTCGCACCTGTAGAGCTGCCCCACAGGTGGGGCAGCCGCAGCAGGAGCGCCGCGCGGATCGAGCTTGGCAGCGGGCTGCTCGACCGCCCGGACCGGAGCGACGCGAGTTCCGGCCTGCCTACTTGTCGCTGACGTAGGTGCCCCGCTGAGGCACGGTCATCACCAGTCCGCGCTCTCGCAGGAGGCGCACTGCCGCGCGCACCGTGCCGCGAGCGACGCCGTACTCCTGCTGAAGCGTCGACTCACTCGGGATCGGTCGGCGGGGTGGCAGCTCCCCGGCCTCGATCCGCTTGGCGATCACGTCTGCGAGCTGAACGTACATCGGCGTCGGAGACAGTGGATCGATCATGGACGCAACCTAGGGCACGTTCATGGACGTCCAGATCGTCGGTACGTCTATAGACGTACAGGGACGTACAGCGCTACGCTCGACGTGGAAAAGGTGACGGACCGTAGGAGGCTGGATGCGAAGGGTCCGCTATGACGAATACCTGCTGTCAGTGGCGCTGACCCTCGCGCGGCGTCATCGTCCGAGTCGGAACTGGTCGCAATGGCGCTACGTGTGCCGCTGTGGCGCGCAGCTTCCCTGTCGATCCCGTCATCGCATCCCGATCAATCGGGGGCACTGGCCCGGTGAGGACCAATGACGCAGCACGGGCCGGTCCTGCCGCTGTGGTTGTGTGAGGCGTGCGACCGGCCCTGGCCCTGCCCACCACGACGCGATGAGCTGCTGGGCGAGTACGCCGACGTCTCGCCCTCGCTGACCCTCTACATGGGCACGTGCCTGGTGTCCGCCCGGCAGGACATGAGCTGGGCTCCGCCGGACACCCTCCGGCTTCGCTTCCTCGGGTGGATCCCGTGACCACGCTCAACTCAGGCGATGTCGTGCTGATCGGCCCGGCGTGTTCGGTGCAGTTCAGCGGTGCGCGGGCGCTGCGCATCCGGCTCGTGTCGCTCGGCGACGCCGACCCGTACCACGGCTGGGTGTGGTTGACGGGCTACGTGCTCGACGCGAAGGGCGCAGCTACGGATAGGAGGGAGGTCTACGTCCAGCGTGCGGGAATCGTGGTCGAGCAGAGACGCCCGGGTTCGCCGCAGGCGGGTCGGAGCGGCGTCCCAGCCTCGTCTCAGGCCCGTGTGAGCCGTCCAGGGATGCTGGAAGCGCAGCCATCTGTCCTTCGGCAACAGCGCGGGCTTGCCTGTAGAACGGGTTAGCTCGCGGTGCGCGGCAACTGTCGACCAATGCGTGCAGACGAGGCCGTCAGAGCTGCTGGACGATCTGGATCGGGTTGCCGTCCGGGTCGGCCACCCAGGCGATCAGCAGGCGATCGAGCCACCGGTGCGGTTCGGCCAGGGCGGCGGCACCGTTCGCCGTGAGTTCGGCGTACGCGCTGGCGGTGTCGTCGGTCCAGAGGATCACCGCGGCCCGCTGGCCTTGCGGCACGGGGTCGAGCCCGTGATCGTCGCGGGTGGAGGCGACCGAGGCGATGCCGATCTTGTAGCCATCGAGCACGAGATCGATGTGAATGGGCTCGCCCTCGGCTGGCACCCGGAAGGTCTCGGTAAAGCCCAGGCCTGCGTAGAACTCGGCGGTGTGGGAGACGTCCTCGCTGAAAAGGATCACCTGAGGAGTGCGGAACATCGACACGGCCCGACGCTATCAGCGCTGCGGCTTCCCGAAGCGATGCTGGTAGAAGGCAGGAGGAGAGCGGTGCGCCCGGCAGGATTCGAACCTGCGGCCTTGGGATTAGAAGTCCCCTGCTCTATCCGCTGAGCTACGGGCGCGTGTGGCGTGGGTGTCGCGCCCAGAGGGTACCGCCGTCCGGGTGCCCGGCGGCGTAAAGGGTGCCCGCGTCCACGTTGCCGAGCAGGGTCTCACGTCGGCCCTGCGGCGGGCATCCGGGTTACCCGGAACCGACGTGACCTTGGACCGTACCTTTGGCTGGTGTTGCTGGATTCCGACGCCGAGAGCGACGTCGCCTACGAGCTGTGCCAGGTCGTCGGTCGCGCCATCCTGCCGTACCGGTCGGGCGACGCCTTCGGTACCGCCTTCTTCTTCCAGGACGGCGACGACCCGGTGGGGGAGTCGCTGCTGACGGCGGCGGACCTGGTGGGCGCGTCGGGTGGTGAGCTGGGGTTACGGGCGAGCGTCACCGAGCCGGCCGGGGTCGCCCCGGCGGTCGTGTCCGAGGCCGAGATCGTGCCCGGTTGGGCCCGTTTTCCGGGTGACGGGGTCGCGGTGCTGCCGACCGGCGGCCTGCACCGCTACGCCGGCGACGGCGGCTGGCGCTGGCGCGTCCAGCCGGTGCCGGCGGGGATCGCCGCCGGGCCCGAGGTGGTCGCCCGCCTCGGCGCCGACGCCGGCTCCGCTTTCGTGCTGGCCCTGGGGGTACGCGAAGACGGCTCCCGGCCGCTCGAGGTCGCGATCGAGCGCGTGGTCCGCGCCGGGGACGCCGTGTTGATCACCACCGAACTGCCACCTGGGTACGTCGGCGCGCCGGTCTTCGTCGTCCAGCCCGACGCGACGGGGGAGGTCTCGTTGTACTGCCTCGGGCTGGTGCTACCCGGCGTCGACGGTCATCCGGTGGCGACCTTCGACCGGATCCGCGCGGTCCTCCCGGTGACGCCCGGCGACGTCTGAGCCGCGTCGCCGTGTGGCCGGGCTGGCCGCCTGGCTTCGCCCCGCCTGCTGAGCCGCGATTCGTACCACTGTCAGCCTGGTGGTCAGCCAGCGGGCTTTGCCGCGCCTTCTGAGCCGCGACTCGTGCCACCTTCCAGCCTCGTCAGCTGCCGGGCTTTGCCGCGCCTGCCGTTCTCGGGGGTCCCGGCCTTGCCGATGGTCGACTTGACGTCGGTCGGGCTCTCCGCAGTCGGTGCAGAGCTGGTCGGCCCAGGGCTGGCGGGGGCGGCGTCTGCTGTGGTCGACGGTGGGTCGGACGCGATTGGATCAGCGCTGGCCGGGGCGGTGGGGCCGGCGGCGAGGAACGCCTCGGCCCAGCGGCCCACCTCGTCGAAGACCTTCTTCCGGACGGCGGGGCCGGAGAGGGTGAGGTCGTGCAGCCCGCCGTCGAAACGGGCCAGGGTGACGTGGCGGCCGAGGCGGGGCGCGTACCTGACCATGTGTTCGACGTCCAGCACGGCGTCGGCCAGGGTCGCGTTGTCGTGCCACCGGGTGCCGCGGAAGGAGCGGGTCGAGCAGGCCAGCAGCACCGGCACCTGGATGTCCAGACCGGCGCGCAGCCGACGTTGACCGGTACGGATCGCGTTCAGCCAGCCGGCCCGCACCGGGAACCCGGCCAAGGGCTTCCACGCCAGGTCATAGGTCCACTCGCCGCGGTGGTCGGAGTGGATGCTCTCGCCGTACACCGTGCCGAGCCCGAACGGCAGGATGCGGTGCGGCGCCCTGCGGCCCAGCCGGGCGACGGCGGCCGCGAGGGGTCGGCGGACCGCCCAGGGTGCGTTCAGGTCGAAGAAGGGGCTGTTGAGCACCAGGCCGTCGACGGTGCCGGAGTCGCGGCGGGCGTCCGCCCAGAGCGAGAGGATCAGGCCGCCGGTGGAGTGGCCCATCGCCAACAGGGTGTCGTGGCCGTCGTCCTTGCGGATGATCTCGGCGGCGGCGTCCAGCTCGGGGAAGTAGTCGCTGATGTCGCGGCAGAAGTTCGGGGTCTGGCCCGGGAGCAGACTGCGACCGTATTTGCGCAGGTCGAGCGCGTAGAAATCCCACCCGCGCTCGGCGAAGAAGTCAGCCAGGTGGGTCTGGAAGAAGTAGTCGACGAATCCGTGCACGTAGAGCACGGCCCGCCCGGTGGGGCGCTCGGCGCGCCGCCGGACCACTGTCGCGACGACCGGGCCCTCGTCGTCGGTGCCCAGGTCGATCGTCTGCCGCTCGTACGGCGGCCCCAACACGTCCGGTTCCACGACCGCGACGCTACGCCGCCAAGCTACCCAGCGGTAGCCCGCGCGTGGCCTGCGCGACCCGTCCCGGCCCTCCCGGCCCTCCCGGCCCTCCCGGCCCTCCCCGGCCTCCTTGGTCGATCATGGAGTTGTGGTGGCCCGTAAAAGGGGTGATTGTGGATCTAGTGCCCACCACAATCCCATGATCGACTCGGAGGGGTGAGGGTCAAGCCGTCTCCGCGTCGGCCCGGCTCGGGTCGGCGGCGGGAATCTGCTCCTGGTCGTCGGTCTGGTCCGGCTCGCCCTGCGGCTGCGGGAGGTCGCGCAGGTGCTTGTTGTGCCGGGGCTCCTGGCGGGTCTTCGCGTCGTTGAGCCGGCGGCGCAGGTCGTCGCGGACGTCGTTGAGGGCGGCGTGCAGGTCCTCCTCGGCGGAGGTGGTGACGATCTTCTGTCGGCCGGCGATCCAGCACTCCAGGGTGACCTTCTGGCCACGGGCCTCCCGGTCCTTCACCGACACCTCCAACTCGGTGGCGTCGGCGTGGAAACTGGCCAGCCGGGCGTCGAGGGTGGCGAACTGCTCGGCGATCCAGTTGCGGTCGCCCTGCGAGAACCCGGCACCGACGCGCAGGCACTCGGCCACGGTGGCGGGGTTGGCCACGGCGCTCATCGCCGCGCCTCGGAAGCGTTCGCGGACCCGATGGTGGTGATCATCATGGCGCTGACCTCTCGTCGACGTGCAGCTGTCGGTGGTGCCTTGATCAAGTGCTTACCCAGTTCGGGCAGCCCCGGAAACCGCCGACGTTCATCCAGGCGGGTCGGGCGTACCACATCCGGGCATGATCAGGGCTTTGTCCACAGGTGGGTTCGTCGTCCACAGGTCGCGGATGGGCGCTGGTGAGGGTCGCCCGCAGCGCACAGGCTCGGTGTCGAGTCGACTCGCGCTGGCAGGCCCCGATCCCCCTGGAGGGACGATGTTCGACACTTATGTAACTATCGTCGGTAATGTGCTGACCGTGCCTGAGTGGCGGCGCACCACCCAGAGCAACACCCTGGTGGCCAACTTCAAGGTCGCCTCCACCGCCCGACGGCTCGACCGCGACACCGGCCGGTGGGTCGACGGCAATTCGCTGCGCGTCCGCGTCAACTGCTGGCGCAAGCTCGCCGAAGGGGTGGCCGCCTCGGTCATGGTCGGCGACCCGGTGGTGGTCTGCGGCCGGCTCTACACCCGCGACTGGACCGACGACGCCGGCAACCACCGCACCCTCTACGAGCTGGAGGCGGTCGCCGTCGGTCACGACCTGTCCCGGGGTCGAGCCCGGTTCCTGCGCAACCGGCCCAGCGTCACGACCAGCACCGTGGAGGACACGGAGGCCGAGAGTCGGGTGCACGGCGAACCGACCGAGCCCGTGCCGGCCGAGCAGGCGCCCGTGCTGCCCGACGACCGCGCGCTGGACGACGAGTTCGAGCTGCCCGACTACGTCGCGGTGCGCACCAGCCCGTTCCTCGACGCCGATGGCTCCGCGACCGGCAGCCAGATCGGGCAGTCCAGCGTCCCGCTGGACCTCGACGACGAGTTCGCCCCTCCACCCGGAGAGGACGACGACCACACCGACGACGACCCGGACGACGAGTTGGGGTCGGCACCCGACGACGGTCAGCCGGAGCCCGCGCAGACCGGTCGGGGGCGGCGCGGCCGAGGTCGGGTGCCGCAGCCGGCCTGACCGACCGGTTCGGCCACCACAGGCTGGGCGGCAACCGAGCGACCCGGTGTCCTCGCGGGCGCTCCGGTGGCCCTGCAGACGGCCCACGGCACGACGGGGGCGGGGTGGCGGCGCGAGCGGCGTCGTCACCCCGCGTGGCGGCAGTCGCAGGGCTGGCCCGCCCGGGCGCCGCACGAACCGCTCGGAGGTGGTGAAGCACCGTGGGCCGGGCTGGTTCACCGGGTGCTCGTCTAGGCTGGCCGGCCGGAGGTGGTGCGGGTGCGACGGACAGCGCCGGTGGCGAACGCGGTGGGGCTGCTGGCCGGGTACGCGCTGGACAGGCTGCTCGGTGACCCGCGCCGGTGGCACCCGGTGGCCGGCTTCGGTCAGGCTGCCGGAGCATTGGAGCGCAGCCTCTACCGGCCGGACCGGACGGCGGGTACGGCGTTCACCGCGCTGGCCGTGGGTGCTCCGGTGCTGCTCGGGGCAGCCGCCGTGGCGGCTACCCGGAACCGACCGGTGGCCCGCGCGGTGCTCGTGGCCGCCGGCACGTGGAGCGTGTTGGGTGGGCGCACGCTGCGGCACGAAGCCACCGTCATGGGTCGGACACTGCGCGCCGGCGACCTGCCCGCCGCCCGTCGACGCCTCGGCCACCTCTGCGGGCGCGACCCGTCGACGCTGGACGAGTCGGAGCTGGCCCGCGCCACGGTCGAGTCGGTCGCCGAGAACACCTCCGACGCGGTCGTGGCCCCGCTGGTCTGGGGTGCGGTCGCCGGCCTGCCCGGGCTGCTGGGCTACCGCGCGGCGAACACCCTCGACGCGATGGTCGGGCACCGGTCGGCGCGCTACGCGCGGTTCGGCACTCCGTCCGCGCGGCTGGACGACGTGCTCAACCTGGTGCCGTCCCGGCTGACCGGGCTGCTCACCATCGCCGTCGCGCCTGTCGCACACGGGGATCGGCAGCAGGCGTGGCGGGTGTGGCGGCGGGACCGTAACGACCACCCGAGCCCCAACGCCGGTCAGTGCGAGGCGGCGATGGCCGGTGCGCTCGGGGTTCGCCTCGGTGGCCGCAACGTCTACTTCGGGCGCTCCGAAGTGCGGCCCTTCCTCGGCGACGGTCCCCGCCCGGAGGCGCGACACCTGAAGCGTGCCGCCCGGATCTCCGGCGCGGTCGGGCTGGCGGCGGTCGGGCTGGCCGCCGCGTACCCGGTGACCCTCGGCCGTCTGGTCGGCGCGCTGGGCCGGCGCGGGCTCGGTGCCGTAGGCCCGCGTGGGCTCATCGCCGCAGGCCGCCGTGGGCTCGGTGGCGTGGGCCCGGGTGGACCGGGTGCCGTGGCGAGTCGCAGCGGGCTCGCTGTCGTGGCCGGAGGGCGCGGGCTGGCTGGGGCCGGCGAGCACGAGCGGCGGGCTGGCGGGGCGGCGCGGGGGAGCGGCCGGTGAACGGCGGCCTGCTGGTCGCCGGCACGACCTCCGACGCCGGCAAGAGCGTGCTCACCGCCGGGATCTGCCGCTGGCTGCACCGCCAGGGCGTGAAGGTCGCCCCGTACAAGGCGCAGAACATGTCGAACAACTCGGCGGTGGTCGTCGGGCCGGACGGGCGCGGCGGCGAGATCGGGCGCGCCCAGGCCATGCAGGCCGCCGCCTGCGGGCTCGCACCCGACCTGCGGTTCAACCCGGTGCTGCTCAAGCCGGGCAGTGACCTGGCCAGTCAGGTGGTGCTCCTCGGCGAGGCCGTCGACACCATCACCGCCGGTACGTTCCGGCACCTGCGTCCCCGCCTCGCCGAGACCGCGTACGCGGCGCTGGCCGAGCTGCGGGACACGTACGACGTGGTGATCTGCGAGGGTGCCGGCAGCCCTGCCGAGATCAACCTGCGGGCCGGTGACTACGTCAACATGGGGTTGGCCCGGCACGCCAACCTGCCCACCATCGTGGTCGGCGACATCGACCGGGGCGGCGTGTTCGCCTCGATGTTCGGCACCGTGGCGCTGCTCGACCCCGCCGACCAGGCGCTGATCGCCGGCTTCGTGATCAACAAGTTCCGGGGTGACCTCGGGCTGCTCCAACCCGGGTTGGACATGCTGCGTCACGTCACCGGCCGCCCCACGTACGGGGTGGTGCCCTGGGCACTGGACCTGTGGCTCGACGCGGAGGACTCCCTCGCCTACGGCCGGGTGCTCGGCCGCCCCGCCGCCCCGCACGGCACCGAATGGCTGGACGTGGCAGTCGTCCGGCTGCCCCGGATCAGCAACGCCACCGACGTGGAGGCGCTGGCCACCGAGCCGGGTGTCCGGGTACGCCTCACCATCGAACCAGCCGAACTGGCCGCCGCCGACCTGGTCGTCCTGCCCGGCTCCAAGTCCACCGTCGCCGACCTCGCCTGGCTGCGCGAGACCGGCCTCGCCGACGCGGTGACCGCGCATGTGGCGGCCGGCAAACCGGTGCTCGGCCTCTGCGGCGGTTTCCAGATGCTCGGCCGGGCCATCCACGACCCGGTGGAGAGCCAACGGGGCAGCGTGCCCGGGCTCGGTCTGCTGCCCATCGAGATCACCTTCGACCCGCGCAAGACCGTCCGGCAGTCGGTGGGCACCGCGCATGGCGGCCTCCCGGTGCGCGGCTACGAGATCCACCACGGGTACGTCTCACAGACCGACCCCACCCTGCCCCCGCTGCTGACCGGCGAGGACGGTGTCGGCGAAGGGGCTGTGCTCGGCGCGGTACACGGCACGCACTGGCACGGGACGTTCGAGTCCGACGAGTTCCGCCGGTGGTTCCTCACCGAGGCGGCTCGCCTGGCCGGCCGTACCGGGTTCCGGGTCGCACCAGCCACCAGCTTCGCCGCCGCCCGGGAACGCTCGCTCGACCTGCTCGGCGACCTGGTCGAGGAACACCTGGACACCGAAGCGCTCTGGCACCTCATCGAAGCCGGCCCACCCGCCGGCCTCCCGTTCATCCCACCAGGCCCGCCGCCGTCCTGACGGTCCGCCGGCCTCCCGTTCATCCCACCAGGCCCGCCGCCGTCCTGACGGTCCGCCGGCCTCCCGTTCATCCCACCAGGCCCGCCACCGTCCTGGCGGTCCGCCGTTCTGCCCGCCGCCGCCCTGGCGGCCCGCCCGTTCCATTCGGCCCAGCGCCGTCCTGACGGTCTGCCCTCCCATTCGGAGGTGGGGCACGGGCAGCGAAGGGTGATCGTGCTCGATCCTTGTTGTAGTGGCCTGATGGGCGACAGGAGGGGCCTCTTTCCTGGATCGAGCACGATCTTGAACCGGCCGCGCAAAAGGGGCCCAAGATCTGCGCACTTTCGGGGAAACTGCTGCCTCAGCCGGTCGGGAGGCAGCAGTTTCGGGGAAAGTGCGCGGATCATGAGGGCCCGGCGGGGTAGGGGAATCAGGGGCGGATGTCGGCGGGGCGGTCGGTTGTCGGCAGGCCGGCGGCCAGCCATGCGTCGACACCGCCGATCATGTCGGTTGCCCGGCGCAGCCCGAGGGTCTGCAGACTTGCGGCGGCCAGGCTGGAGCTGTAGCCCTGCCGGCACACCAGCACGATCTCCCGGTCGTACCCGGTGGCTTCCGGGATCCGCCAGGCGCTGGCCGGATCGAGTCGCCATTCCAGTACGGTCCGGTCGATGACGACCGCGCCTGGCAGGTCGCCCTGTTCACGGCGTTGCAGGTCGGTACGGGTGTCGACCAGCAGCGCACCGCTGCGGACCGCCTCGACGGTCTGCTGCGGAGTCAGTCGGTGCAGCCCGGCTCGGGCCTGTTCGAGCAGGGCGTCGATACCGGGGCTCATCACGTCTCGGAGCACCACCCGATGATGCCGATTCGGTAGCAGCCACGGCGGCGAACGGGCCGCCCGTCACCCGTCGCCGCCCCAATTCCCCCGGACGTGATGGCGGCCGGCCAGGGGCGGTCAGCCGGACGTGTCAGTCCGCCCTGCGGGAGCCCGGAGGCCGCGTGATCCACTCGGCTTCAGGGAAATCGCGGTGTCCCAGCGACGCGGATACCGCGATTTCAATGATCCGGAGTCGATCACCCTGTCCAATGGCCGCGGCGGCATACTGCGGTCATGCACTACGCGAGGCTCGACAACGCGCGGCTGCACAACGCGAGGCTGCACAACGCGAGGCTGCACAACGCGAGGCTGCACTGAACCCGGGAACTGGGCAGCCGACCGTGGCGGTTGTCGAGGCGTACGCCGAATTGGCTTGTCGGGTGCTCGCGGGCCCGGCGCGGTTGGGGCGGACCCGGCTGGTCGCGGTCGACGGGCCGAGCGGCGCGGGCAAGAGCCGGTTCGCCGCCCGCCTCGCGGACGCCCTGGCGGTGCTGGCCGGCGGCCGACCGCCGGTGGTGCACACCGACGACCTGCTCGACGGGTGGGACGACCAGATCACCTTCTGGCCCCGGCTCGACGAGGGGGTGCTCGGCCCGCTGCGTGCGGGGAGGCCGGGGGCCTACCAGCGTTACAGCTGGGTGCGGCGACGCTTTCTGGCCCGACCGGTTCCGGTTCCGGTGGCGTCGGTGCTGGTGCTGGAGGGGGTCAGCGCCGCGCGGGCGGTGATCGGGCCGGAACTGACCCTGGCCGTGTTCGTCACCGCGCCCGCGCCGTTGCGGCTGGCTCGCGCGGTCGCCCGGGACGGGCCGGAGATCCTGCCCGAGCTGCGTCGCTGGCATGCCGGGGAGCGGGCGCACTTCGCCGCCGACGACACGGCGAACCGGGCGGACCTGCTGGTGGAGGGTGCGCCGGCGCTGCCGCACGATGCGGACCGGTACTACGTGCGCCTTCGCTGAGCGGGGCATGGACGTCCGCCATCGGCTACGGCACGATGCGAGATGGCCGCCATCGGCACTGTGCGATGCGAGAGGCCCGGTGCGAGAAGACCAAGGGCACGGCGATCGGGGGACTCATCATGTCAGCGACGGACACGCCCGCGCGGCGCCGGATCACTCTCACCGGCATCAGCTCGCGGGCCTGGGAACATCCGGCCGACCGGGGCGCCCTGGTCGCGCTGCGGGAGTTGCGCGGCTTCGACGACGTGCTGCGGTCGTTCTTCGGCATGTGGAACGAGCGTGGCTTCCGCCTGTCCGTGCTGGCCTCGGGAATCCGGGTCGACCACCGGCAGTACCCGGCGGTGTGGCAGCGCTACACCGAGGCGGCGGCGGCGTTGGACGTGGTCGAACTTCCCGAGCTGTACGTGACCCAGTCGCCCTGGCTGGGGGCCGAGGCGGTCGGCCTGGAACGGCCGTTCATCGTGCTGAACTCCGCCTGCGTGCAGCAGCTCGACGAGGACGAGCTGCGCTGCCTGCTCGGCCACGAGCTGGGGCACGTGGGCAGCGGACACGCGGTCTACAAGACGATGCTCATGATCCTCACCCGGTGGGCGGCCAACCTGAGTTGGTTGCCGGTGGGCGCGATCGCGCTGCGGGCGATCATCGCGGCGATGCTGGAGTGGTGGCGCAAGGCGGAACTCTCCGCCGACCGGGCCGGTCTGCTCGCCGGGCAGGACCCGGCCGCCGCGCTGCGGTTGCTGATGAAGCTCGCCGGCGGCGGTGACCTGTCCCAGGTCGACACGACCGCGTTCCTGGAGCAGGCCGCCGAGTACACCGGCGGCGGCGACCTGCGCGACAGCCTGCACAAGATCCGGATGACGGCGTGGAGCACCCACCCGGTGCCGGTGGCCCGGGCGGCGCAGTTGCGGCAGTGGATCGACTCCGGGGCGTACGGGCAGGTGCTGGCCGGGGACTATCCGCGCCGCGACGACGACAACTCGACCAGCCTCACCGAGGAGATCAAGGCGGCTGCGGAGTCGTACCGGGAGGAGTTCAGCCGGTCCAGCGATCCGCTGGTCGGCTTGCTGCGCCGGCTCGGCGACGGTGCCAGCGACGTCGGTGAGTGGGTGGGCGGCACCGCCGGACGGGCCCGCTCGTGGGTGGACGCCGCCACCGAGGCCGCCGGCCGCGCACACCGCGCCGGCCGGGCCGCCCCCGGCGCGCAGGCGGGCGCCGGGACGGCGGGCGGAGGTGACGGTACGGGCTCCGGCGGCACACCCCGGTAAGGCCGGCATACGATGCCGGTCATGACCTCACCGATCATGTCCGAGTCCGAGGTGCGGGCCGCCGTCGAGCGGGAGATGCCCGGCGTACGCGCCGACCTGGAACGCCTCGTCCGCATTCCCGGCATCGCCTTCGAGGGTTTCGACCACTCGCACGTGGAACGTTCCGCCGAGGCGGTCGCCGAGTTGCTGCGCGGCTGCGGCCTGGACGTCGAGATCGCACGTTCCGGTGGCCAGCCCGCGGTGATCGGCCGTCGGGCCGCCCCACCCGGTGCGCCCACCGTCCTGCTCTACGCCCACCACGACGTGCAGCCGGTCGGCGACCGGTCGCTGTGGGAGTCCGACCCGTTCGAGCCGGTCGAGCGCGACGGCCGGCTCTACGCCCGGGGCGCGGCCGACGACAAGGCCGGCATCATGGCGCACGTCGCGGCACTGCGGGCGTACGGGGACGCGCTGCCGGTCGGTGTGGTGCTCTTCATCGAGGGCGAGGAGGAGTACGGCTCCGACTCGCTGGAGCAACTGTTGAACGATCACCGCGACGAGATCGCCTCGGACGTCATCGTGATCGCCGATTCCGGCAACTGGGACATCGGCGTACCGGCGTTGACCACCTCGCTGCGCGGCATCGTCAACTGTTTCGTCGAGGTGCGCACGCTGGATCACGCCGTGCACAGCGGCATGTTCGGCGGTGCCGTGCCGGACGCGCTCACCGCGCTGGTCCGGCTCCTGGCGACCCTGCACGACGACGCCGGTGACGTGGCCGTGGAAGGGCTGGTCGCCCGGGTGGGCGCCACCGTCGACTACCCCGAGGACCGGGTGCGGGCCGAGGCCGGGCTGGCCGACGGTGTGCAGTTCATCGGCACCGGCCGGATCACCGACCGGATCTGGACCAAACCCGCGCTGGCGGTGCTCGGCATCGACGCGCCGTCCACCGGCGAGGCGCCGAACGCCCTGGTGCCGGCCGCGAAGGCGAAGCTCAGCATCCGCCTGGCCCCGGGTGACGACCCCAAGCGGGCGTACGCGGCGGTCCGCGCGCACCTGGAGAAGCACGCGCCGTGGGGCGCCCAGGTGACGGTCAGCTTCGAACACGACGGCAACCCGTGTGTGATCGACGCGTCCGGGCCGATGTTCGACGCCGCCCGTTCGGCCTTCCGGGCCGCCTGGGACGGCACCGACCCGGTGGACATCGGCATCGGTGGGTCGATCCCGTTCATCGCCACCTTCCAGGAGATGTTCCCGAAGGCGGCGATCCTGGTGACCGGTGTGGAGGACCCGCACGCCCGCGCACACGGCCCGAACGAGAGTCTGCACCTGGGGGAGTTCGCCCGGGTCTGCCTCGCCGAGGCGCTGCTGCTGGGTAACGTCGCCGCTGCGAGCAGTGTCGGCGGCGCGGGCAGTTAGGCACCGACACGACAACTTTGGGCCTGATCTGCCATTTCACGGCGTGTCGGACGGCCAGCTGTTATAGCCTTTCGAACATGAGTACGAACGAGGTGATGGCCCGGTTGGGGGCCGCTGTCAGCGCGTTGGGGGACGTCGACGTCTCCGCGTGGTCCGAGGACACGCTCAACGAGCAGCTCGGTGAGCTGTCCGCCGCACTGGTCGCCCTCGACTCGGTGCTCTCCCGCGTGGCCGGTGAGGTTCGCGCCCGGGGGTTGCGCATCGAGGAGCCCGTCTCCGCGTAGGGCCTGTTTCATGAGGACTGGCCGGCCCGCGGCGGCCCCGGACGACCGGCGGCGTTGCGGTCCCGTCCGGATACAACACCGGTATCGGACGGGACCGCGCCTTGCCGGATCGCCGCCCGGGCTCCGCCTCGGCTCGACCGCCCTCATGAAACAGGCCCTGATCGTCGTCCGCATGGGCGGGCGGCACCCTGCCGACACCGCCCGGGCACGGCAATGCCCGGGCGGTGTCGGAGGTGACTGGCAGGATGAGCTGCGTGCGGTTTCTCGACCTGGCAGCCACCTCCGCCGCCGTCAGCGCCACCAGCGGCCGGCGGGCCAAGGTGGAGCTGCTCGCTGATGCGCTGCGCCGGCTCGACCCGGGTGAGGTCGAGCCCGGCGCCGGCTATCTGGCCGGTGAGTTGCGCCAGCGGCAGACCGGGGTGGGCTACGCGAGCCTGCGTGACCTGCCGGCACCGGCCGCCGAGCCGACGCTGACCGTGGCAGCCGTGGACGCGGCCATCGAGCAGATATCCGCCGTGCGGGGCACGGGTTCGCAGGCCCGCCGGCGGGCGCTGCTCGGGGCCCTCTACGCGGCGGCGACCGCCGACGAGCAGCGACTGCTCACCGGTTTGTTCAGTGGAGAGCTGCGCCAGGGCGCCCAGGCGGGGCTGCTCGCCGACGCGGTGGCCCGCGCCGCCGACGTGCCGGTGGCGACCGTCCGGCGGGCGCTGCTGCTCGCTGGTGACCTGCGCGCCGTGGCGGTGGCCGCGCTGGCCGGAGGAGCCGCGGAGTTGGCCGGGTTCGGTCTCCAGGTCGGCCGGCCGCTGGCACCGATGCTCGCGCAGAGCGCCCCCTCGGTCGACGAGGCACTCGCCGCCACCGGCACGCCAGCGGTGGTCGACGTGAAGCTCGACGGCATTCGCATCCAGGTGCACCGCTCCGGCGCCGACATCGCCGTCTTCACCCGCAGCCTCGACGAGATCACCGCGCGGGTGCCCGAGGTGGTCGCCGCGGTCCGTGCCCTGCCGGGCCGCGAGTTGGTGCTCGACGGCGAGGCGATCGGCCTGGACGAGACGGGCCGACCACTGCCGTTCCAGCAGACCTCCAGTCGGGCCGCCCGACGCACCACCCCCAGCACCACGGGGCGCACACCCGTCGCCCCGGCGGTGCTCGCGGCAGCCGCCAGCACCGGCGCGACAGTGCTCACTCCGTACTTTTTCGACCTGCTGCACCTCGACGGCGAGGATCTGATCGACCTGCCCGGCCGGGAGCGGTGGGCCGCCCTCGCCGGCGCGGTCGACTCGTCGCTGCTCGTCGGGCGGATGGAGGTCGACGGCCCCGAGCAGGCCGCCGCCGCGTTCGCCGCCGCGCTCGACGCCGGGCAGGAGGGTGTGGTGGTCAAGGCGCCGGACGCCCCCTACGACGCTGGCCGGCGCGGCGCCGCCTGGGTCAAGGTCAAGCCCCGGCACACCCTCGACCTGGTGGTGCTCGCCGTCGAGTGGGGCAGTGGTCGGCGCAAAGGTTGGCTGTCCAACCTGCATCTGGGCGCTCGTGACCCGCACACCGGCGGCTTCGTCATGCTCGGCAAGACGTTCAAGGGGCTCACCGACGAGTTGCTGCGCTGGCAGACCGAACGCTTCCTCGACCTCGCGGTGGAGCGCGGCGACTGGGTGGTCCGGGTCCGACCGGAGCAGGTCGTGGAGATCGCCTTCGACGGGGTGCAGACGAGCACCCGCTATCCCGGCGGGATGGCGCTGCGGTTCGCCCGGGTGGTGCGGTATCGGGACGACAAGTCCGCCGCCGAGGCGGACACCATCGACGCCGTCCGTGCCATCCACGCCGGCCGAGTCACCGGTTGACCGGCAACCCGGCCCGGTTCACCTGACCGACAGCGACCTCGCGTAGTTCACCTGGTTGTTCAGGTGCTGCACCTGGATCTGGTCGCTGACCGGGATCCGCGCGACGTACTGCTGCGCGCCGTTGGTGACCGTCACCTGCACCGTGCCGTGGTGCCGGGTCTCCTTCACCAACAGGAAGAGGAGGCTGAAGAAGGCCAGGCAGAAGAAGCCGACGATGGCACAGACCAGCGCCCAGGTCGCCACCTTCTCCTCGCGCTGCCAGTAGTCGGCCACGTGCCAGCTGGCACCGGCCAGCGGCAGCACCCCGGCCGGCGTACGGATGATCGGCGGGCTCACCGCGATCTCGGCGATCTGCACCGCGACCACCTCCGGCCCACCCGCGTACCCGGCCACGGCCGGGTTCACGGCCATCGGGGTCGGCGGGTACGGCCCGACCGCCGGCCACGCCCCGGCCGACTGCGCGGGAGGCCCGGAGAACGGTGCGGTGGGCTGCGCCGGTGGACCGGAGAACGGAGCGGGTGGTCCGGAGAACGGCACGGCCGCCGGTGCGGCGGGAAACGGTGCGGTGGGCGGTGGGGTGGCGAACGGTGCCGTCGGCGGCTCGGCGGCCCACGGGTCGGTCGGCTGCGGCGTCTGGTGGCCCGGAACCGGCTCGGGCAGCGGTGCCGTGGGATCCACGCTCATCGGGACCTCCAACGTGAGGTGAGCACCCGGCGGAGACTACCGGCTGCCGTGGTGTCCCGGGTGCCCCCGAGTGTCCGGTCGGGACGCCGGCGCGGGCCCGGTCAGACGGACGCGCTCGGTGCGGGCTCGGCCGCCCGGTCCAACGGGGCTTCGGGAGCGCCGAGGCCGGCGGCTCGACGCGCCTCGCGGCGGGCCACCCAGCCGTAGCCGAACAGGGCCATCACCGCGAAGAGCCACCACTGCACGACGTAGCCGAAGTTCTGCCAGTTGTTGGCGTGCCCGACCGGCACCGCCTTGAACACCGGGTCGGCCGCCGGGGTCTGCTCGTCCAGCAGCAGGTACGCGCCGTAGACCGGGTAGGGCAGCTCGTCGGCCAGCCGCGACACCCCGATCCGGCGGATCTCCAGCCGCCCGTCGCGCCGTACCGCCGCGCGGGCCCCGCTCTCGGTCTCGTGCACCCGGCCGACCACCGTCACGTCGCCGGTCGGCACGGCCGGCACCGCCGGCTGGGCGGTCGCCGCCCCACCCGGCGCCGGGGGGATCCAGCCCTGGTCCACCAGCAACGCCGTGCCGTCCGCCAGGACCAACGGGGTGAGCACCTCGAAGCCGACCCGGCTGTCCACCGTCCGGCCGCGGACCAGCACGGTGTTCGTCGGGTCGTACCTGCCGGTGACGGTGACCCGGGTCCAGACCTTCTCCTTGGCGGGGGCCGGGCCGACCGAGCCCGCGCCGCCGGTGGGGGCGGACAGCGCGTCGGCCAGCGGCGCGGGAGCCATCCGCTGGCCCGCGTCGATCCGCTCGTTGACCTCGGTACGCCCCCGGTAGCGGTCCAGCTGCCAGTTGCCGAGGAACACCATGACGGCGGCCGCGACCAGGGTCAGCGCGAGAGCGCCCAGCCAGCGTGGGCTCAGCAGGAACCGGTACACGGCACCGAGGCTACCCGTATGACCGGCGCCACTGACCTGGACCGGGCCGGTACGACCGCAGGGTCATGGCGCTGGCCCCGGTTGGCGGTGCTCGCGTCTCCAGCCGGGCGGGTATCGTCACGCCGACGGATCGGCCCCGGTCGTCCCGTCGCGTACCCGCCGCCGCTCGCGAGGAGTCGATGATGACCGTCGTGCCGCGCCTGGTGCTCAGCGCGCCGTCCTCCGGGCACGGTAAGAACGCGCTGGCGATCGGGCTGCTCGCCGCCCTGGCCGAGCGGGGGGTCGACGTCGCCGGGTTCAAGCTCGGGCCGGACCCTGTCGACGCCGCCTACCTCGGCCTCGCCGCCGGTCGCCCGGGTCGGGTGATCGACCCCCGGCTGGTCGGCATGGACCGGCTCGCCCCGCTGGTGGCGCACGGCGCCGCCGGTGCCGGGCTCGCCGTGGTCCAGGGCAGCATGGGGCTGTACGACGCGGTCGGCGGTCGCCCCGAGCAGGAGTCCACCGCCGCTGCCGCCGCCGCGCTGCGCAGCCCGGTGGTGCTCGTCGTCGACGTGGCCGCGATGGGTCAGTCGGTGGCGGCCCTGGTGCACGGTTTCCGCTCGTACGACGAGCAGTTGTGGCTTGGCGGGGTGATCCTCAACCGGGTGGCGTCGTCGCGGCACGAAGCGATGCTGCGCGAGGCGTTGGACGACGTGGGAGTGCCCGTCTACGGGGCGTTGCGCCGCCAGGACCTGCCGGCGGTGTTGCCTTCGCGTCGGCACGGTGTGGCACCGGTGGTCGACGGGTCCGCCGACGCCGCCCGTGCGGTCCGTCGGCTGGGCGAGGCCGTCGCCGCCACGGTCGACCTGGAACGTCTGCTCGGGCTGGCCCGCTCCGCTCCGCCGCTGCCCGCCCCGGCCTGGTCTCCCGAGGAGGCCCTCGGTGCGTTCACCACCCCGGCGGACCGCCCGTTGGTGGCACTGGCCGGTGGACCGGGCGGCACCTTCGGCCACCCGGAGACCGCCGAGTTGCTGCGGGCCGCCGGTGCCGAGATCGTCACCGTCGATCCGCTGCGCGACGAGGCACTGCCGGTCGGCACCCGCGCGCTGGTCGTCGGCGGCGCGCTTCCCGAGGCGTACGCCGAGCAGTTGTCGGCCAACCGGCGGCTCTGCATCGCGGTGGCCGAGTTGGCGCGGACCGGGCGTCCGGTGATCGCCGAGGGCACCGGGCTGCTCTGGCTGGCCCGGGAGCTGGACGGGTTGCCGATGTGCGGTGTCCTGGACGCGGTCGGCGTCAGCCGGGAGGGTCTGGTTGCCGGCTACCGGGAGGCCACCGCCCAGACCGACAGCGTGGTCGCCGCCCAGGGCACGGTGCTGGTCGGCCACAAGGCGCATCGGGCGGTCCTGACCCCTCGCGCCGGTCAGCGCCCGGCGTGGAGTTGGGACGGCGGCACGCCGGAGGGGTTCGTCTGGCGAAACGTGCACGCCTCACAGCTCACCCTGCACTGGGCCGGCCACCCGGCGACGGCGGCCCGGTTGGTCGCCGCCGCGGCGACCGACCCGACGACCGAGGCGGTGCCCGCGCAGCCCGGCGGGGTGCCGGTGTGATCGGTCAGGTGGCGGTACGCCGCTTCCCGGCGTTGACCGTCTCCACCCCGCGTACGGAGGTGCGGAGGCTCACCGCCGCGGACGCGGAGGCGGCCGGGGAGATCTTCGCCGACAAGCTGACCCGGCGCTGGCTGCCACTGCCGGACGACTCCGGCCCCATCGACGGGCACGCCTGGTGCACCGAGCTGGCCCGGCAGCGGCGGGACAGTGGCGAAGGTGACCACTACGCGGTGCTCCGCCGCGAGGACGACCAGATGGTGGGCTCGCTCTGGACGCGGCGTACCGACTGGGGAGCCCGTCTCACCGAGGTCTCCTACGCGATGGCCCCGCACGCGCGAGGTTTCGGGTTCGCCGCCGAGGCCGTCGACGCGGTGGCCATCGCGCTGATCCTGGAGCACGGATTCCAGCGGGTCGAGCTGCGGGTGGCGCCCGGCAACCTGGCCTCGCGTCGGGTCGCCGAGAAGGCCGGGTTCAGCTACGAGGGCCTGCTGCGTAACGCCGGGCAGGTCGGCGGCAGCCGGGTCGACCTCGAACTCTGGTCGTTCGTCGCCGCCGACCTGCGCTGACTCGCTCCGACCTGCGCTGACTCGCCCTGACCTGACCTGACTCGCGCGGGGTCAGCCGACGATCGCGTCGGATGGTGGGGTGAACTGGCGGGTCGGTGTGCCCTTCAGGCCGTCGCGCAGGGTCTCGGCGACCGCCGCGATGGGGATCTGGGACTGCCCGTCACCTACCGCGTTGAACGGGTTGTCCGGGTCGGAGATGAAACTCGCCGCGGCCAACTCCGGGGTGTAGCCGACGAACCAGGCGGACCGGGTGCTGTCGGTGGTACCGGTCTTACCGGCCACCGGGCGGCCGACCGTGCCCCGCACGCTGTCGGCGGTGGACCAGCCGCCGCAGCTTCCGCGCGCCGGGGTGTCTCCGGTCGGGCAGCGGGCCGCGTCGGTGGCCGCGCGTGCCGCGTCGGCGCTGACCACCTGCCGGCAGCGTGGTTTGGCCACCTCACGGTGGATGCCGCCCGGGGTGGCGTAGGTGGCCGGCGTGCCGTCCCGGTTCATGATCGCCTGCACGGGGATCGCCTCGCAGTAGCGGCCGTCGGCCGCGATGGCGGCGTAGGCGTTCGCCATCTCCAGCGGTGTGGCGTCGGAGACGCCCAGGGTGAACGCGCCCCACTTCTTCGCCTTCTCCGGGGACGCGTGGTCCCGGTCGACGTCGGTGCGCCACCGCAGCCCGAGCTGCTCGGCCAACCGGACCGCCCGGTCCGCGCCGACCTTCTCCTCCAGCCAGACGAAGTACGTGTTGACCGATTTGCCGAAGCCGGACCACATGGTCTGTTGGCCGGTCATCGCGCCGCTGGCGTTGGAGGGCGCCCAGCCGTCGTAGACCTCGGAACGGTAGCGGTGCGGGGCGTTGAACGAGGTGGAGAGCGGCATTCCCGCGTCGAGCGCGGCGAGCATCGGGAACATCTTGAACGTCGACCCCGCCTGGTAGCCCGCCAGGTCGCCGCCGCCGAGCAGCGGGGCCACGGTGTTCGGGTAGTTGGCCTTCACCTTCGGACCGGCCTCGGGGTTGGAGCTGGGTGGGTTCTCGGCCAGGTCCAGCGAGTACGTCCGGTTCACCGCCATCGCCTTGACCCGCCCGGTGCCCGGCTCGGAGACCACGATCCCGTTGGCGAACGGGCTGCCGGTGGCCTCCTTGGCGCCGACGTTCTTCTCCGCCGCCGCCTGGATCTTCGGGTCGAGACTGAGCACGATCCGGTAGCCACCCCGGCGCAGCTTGTCCATCCGTTCCAGCCGGTTCGCCCCGAACGCGGGCTGCGCGCTCCACCAGTTCTTCAGGTAGTCGCAGGCGAAGCCCCAGCTGTTGTACTTCTCCGACACGGCGGCACAGTCGTGCGGCGGGGTCGTCAGCTTCAGCCGGATCGGCTCGGACCTGGCGGCGGCGGCCGAGTCGGGGGAGAGGTACCCGAGTTGGCTCATCCGGTCCAGTACGTAGTTGCGTCGCCCGGTGGCCTCCTTCTGGTCGGAGTCGGCCGGGTCGTACTCGGACGGGGACTTGACCAGGCCGGCGAGGGTGGCGGCCTCGACCGGGGTGAGGTTCTTCGGGGTCTTGGAGAAGAAGATCTCGCTGGCCGCGTAGATGCCGTACGCCCGGTGTCCGAAGTACGCCGAGTTCAGGTAGCGCTCCAGGATCTGGTCCTTGCTCAACTCCTTCTCCAGGTCCAGCGCCATCCGCATTTCCTTGACCTTGCGCAGGCTGGTCTGCTGGGTGGCCTCCTGGACCTCCTTCGGAGTGGTCGCGCTGTCGCGCAGGGCCATCCGGACGTACTGCATGGTCAGGGTCGAGGCGCCCTGGGAGACCCCGCTGGACCGGGCGTTCGCGACGAAGGCCCGGGCCACGCCCTTCGGGTCGACGCCGTGGTGCTGGTAGAAGCGGTTGTCCTCGGCGGCGACGATCGCCTGGAGAATGTTCGGCGACATGTCCGACAGCTTGGTGTACTGCCGGTACTCCTCGTAGAACATGGTCAGCACGGTCTTGCCGTCCGGCGCGTAGACGTACGAGGTCTCGGCGGGCAGGGCGGTGGTTAGGAGCCTGGTCTTCTGCTCCACGGCGTGCGCGGTGGCCTTTGCGCCGAGCCCGGTGAGGGCGACCAGTGGGTACGCGGCGGCGGCGATCACGATTCCGGCGATCAGCCCGGCGCGGAGTAGAGGGACGAGTCGACCAGCGGCAGTAAGGGGTCGGTTACTCACATGGCCAAGTTATGACATTTCCGATTCGTACCTGAGAAGAACTCATAAACCGGCTAGTGGTGACGTGGCTTACGCCGAGATCGTCTGTCCCACCGGCCGCCTTCCCGGCAGGATCGCGGACATGCCTGAGCCGATCGACGCCTCCGAGCCCGACCTGGCGCACCACGGTGACGTCGAGGTCGGCGACGGCCTGATCGACCTCGCCGTCAACGTCCGCCAGGCGCGGCCTCCCGCGTGGCTGGCCGACCCGATCGCCGCCACTCTGACCGACCTGGCCCACTATCCGGACCCGGCGCCGGCCCGGGCGGCGGTCGCCGCCCGACACGGCCGTCACCCGAACGAGGTGCTGCTCACCGCCGGTGCCGCCGAGGGCTTCGTGCTGATCGCGCAGGCACTTCGTGGCGTGCGCCGGCCGGTGGTGGTGCACCCCCAGTTCACCGAGCCGGAGGCGGCACTACGGGCCGCCGGGCATCCGGTCGAGCGCGTTCTGCTGGACCCCGCCGACGACTTCCGGCTCGATCCGTCGCGGGTGCCCGCCGACGCCGATCTGGTGATGATCGGCAACCCGACGAACCCGACCTCGGTGCTGCACCCGGCGCGGACGCTCGCCGCGCTGGCCCGCCCCGGCCGGGTGCTGGTGGTGGACGAGGCGTTCGCGGACACCACCATCGCCCCCGGACACCCCGGCGAACCGGAGTCCCTGGCCGAGCGAGGCGACCTGCCCGGGCTGCTCGTCCTACGCAGCCTCACCAAGACGTGGGGCCTGGCCGGCCTCCGGATCGGCTACCTGCTCGGCGCCCCGGAGCTGCTGTCCCGGCTGGCCGCCGTCCAGCCGCTCTGGGCCGTCTCCACGCCGGCGTTGGCCGCCGCCTCGGCCTGCGCCACCACCGTCGCGGTCCAGGCCGAACGCGCGATCGCCGCCGAGCTCGCCGCCGACCGCGACCACCTGGTCGCCCGCCTGGAAGACCTGCCCGGTGTACGCGTCGTCGGCCGCCCCGCCAGCGCGTTCGTCCTGCTGCACCTGCCGGGCGCGAGCGCGATCCGAGCCGCCCTGCGTGAGCGCGGCTGGGCGGTGCGCCGAGGCGACACGTTCCCCGGCCTCGGGCCGGACTGGCTGCGGGTGGCGGTGCGCGACCGAAACACCACCGACGCTTTCGTCAAGGTGCTGCACGAGACCATGGAGGCATGATGCTGGAGACCACGATCGCGGCGATCCGCCCGGCTGACGAGACGGCCATGGCCGCCGCCCGTGAGCTGCACGGCCGGCTGACCAAGCCGGCGGGCTCGCTGGGCGCGCTGGAGGACCTCTCGGTACGCCTCGCCGGTCTGGCCGGGGCCTGCCCACCGCCGCTGCCCGAGCCGGCCGCGGTGGCGATCTTCGCCGGTGACCACGGGGTGCACGCCCAGGGGGTCAGTCCGTGGCCGCAGGAGGTCACCGCGCAGATGATCGGCAACTTCCTGGCCGGCGGAGCGGTGGTCAACGCGTTCGCCCGGCAGGCCGGCGCGTCGGTCACCGTGATCGACGTCGGGGTGGCCACCCCGCTGCCCGCCGACCCGGCCGCGCTCGACCCGGCCGTACTGGACCCGGCCGCACTCGACCCGGCCGCGCTCGACCCGGCTGGGCTGGACCCGGCCGTGCCCCGGCTTGTCGTCGCGTCCGTCCGCCGGGGCACCCGCGATCTCGCGGTGACCGCCGCGCTGACCCGGGACGAGGCGCTGGCGGCGGTGCAGACCGGCATCCGGATCGCCGACGAACTGATCGACGCCGGTGCCCGCATCCTGCTCACCGGTGACATGGGTATCGGCAACACCACCCCGGCCGCCGCCCTGATCGCCGCGTTCACAGGTGTCGACGCGCTCGACGCCACCGGTCGGGGCACCGGGGTCGACGACCCGACGTACGCGCACAAGGTGGCGGTGGTGCGCGCGGCGCTGGCCCGACACGCACCCGACCCGACCGACCCGCTCGGTGTGCTGGCCGCCGTCGGTGGCCTGGAGCACGCCGCTCTGGCCGGGCTGATCCTGGGCGCTGCGGCCCGTCGTACGCCGGTGGTGCTGGACGGCGTGATCGCGGTGTCCGCCGCGCTGGCCGCCGCCGCGTTCGCCCCGGACGCGGTCGGCGCCATGGTCGCCGGCCACCGCTCGGCCGAACCGGGCGCGACCGCCGCGCTGCGGCACCTGGGCCTCGACCCGCTGGTCGACCTGGGGCTGCGTCTCGGTGAGGGCACCGGCGCGCTGCTGGCGTTGCCAGTGGTCACCGGTGCCGTTCGGGTGCTGCACGAGGTGGCCACCTTCGACTCCGCCGGTGTGGCCGAGAAGTGACCACGCGCAGCGAACGGGCCGTCCGCCTCGGTGGTGCGGCGTGACCTCCAATCCGTACCCCCTCGGTTTGCGGCTGGACGGGCGGCGGGTGGTCGTGGTGGGTGGTGGCGCGGTCGCCACCCGGCGGGTGCCGGCGTTGCTGGACGCCGGTGCGGACGTCCTGCTGGTGGCGCCGGAGCTGACCCCGGCGCTGCGCGCGCAGGCCGACGCGGGTCGGCTGCACTGGGTGCCGCGCCGGTTCGCGCCCGAGGACCTGGACGGCGCCTGGCTGGTCCAGGTCGCGATCGACGACCCGATCGCGGCGGCCTCGGTGAGCGCCCTCGCCGCCGAGCGCCGGATCTTCTGCGTCCGGGCCGACGACCGGTCGGCTGCCACGGCCTGGACCCCGGCGGTGACCCGCCACGGCCCGGTCACGGTGGCGGTGCTCGGCGGCGGCGATCCCCGTCGGGCCATGACCGTTCGCGACGCGATCCGCGACCTGCTCGCCGTCCGTCTGGGACCGACGCAGAGCCGGCCCGACGCTGCGACGGGTGCGTCCGGTGCTGGTGCCGCCGGTTTGGCCGGTGCGGCCGGTTTGGCCGGTGTGGCCGGTGTCGTCGGTGTGGCCGGCGGGCGGCAGGCCGGGCGGGTCGCGCTGGTCGGGGCGGGGCCGGGTGACCCGGAGCTGATCACCGTGCGGGGTTGGCGGCTGCTCACCGAGGCCGACGTGGTGGTCGCCGACCGCCTGGTTCCGGGGCTGCTCCTGGACGAGCTGCGCTCCGACGTCGAGCTGGTGGACGCCTCGAAGATCCCCTACGGCCCGTCCCGGGCTCAGGAGGAGATCAACCAGATCCTGGTCGACCGCGCCCTGGCCGGTGCCTTCGTGGTCCGGCTCAAGGGCGGCGACCCGTACGTCTTCGGGCGGGGCGGCGAGGAGTTGCTGGCCTGCGCGGCGGCCGGTGTGCCGGTGACCGTCGTGCCGGGGGTGACCAGTTCGATCGCGGCTCCGGCCGCAGCCGGCATCCCGGTCACCCACCGGGGGGTGGCGCACGAGTTCACAGTGGTCTCCGGGCATCTGGCACCCGACTCACCGGCCTCCCTGGTGCGCTGGGACGCCCTCGCCGGCCTGCGCGGCACCCTGGTGATCCTGATGGGGCTGAAGAATCTCGCCGCCATCGCGGCCACCCTGATCGCCCACGGTCGGTCGCCGCAGACGCCGGCCGCCGTCGTCCAGGAGGCCACGACCGGCACCCAGCGGGTCCTGCGGTCCACGCTGGGCGAGGTGGCCGCCGACGTGCTCGCCGCCGACCTGCGCCCGCCCGCCGTCGTGGTGGTCGGCGACGTGGTGGACGCCCTGCACGGCTGACCCCCCGCGCCCCCGCCCCCACCCGGCCCCCCGCCCCCGACCTCTGCGCCGTCGATCATGGAGTTGTGGTGGGTGACAAAGCAGCCGTTGTAGCTTGAAATCGGGCACCATAACTTCATGATCGACCAGGGCTGGACTGCCCGTCCCGCGTAGCGCGACGGGCCGGAGCGCTTGCGCTCCGGCCCGTCGCACCACGCGGTTGAACTACTGCTTGAGCATGTTGTCCAGCAGCAGGGCACAGCGGATCAGCCCGAGGTGGCTGTACGCCTGCGGGTGGTTGCCCAGACCGCGCTCGGCGAGCGGGTCGTACTGCTCGGGGAGCAGGCCGGTCGGGCCGGCGGTGAGCACCATCTGCGCGAACAGTTCCTCGGCGTCGGTGCGGCGGCCGGTGCGTAGGTACGCCTCGATCAGCCACGCCGTGCAGATGTGGAAACCGCCCTCGCGGCCGGGCAGTCCGTCGTCCCAGTGGTAGCGGTAGACGACCGGGCCGCTGCGCAGGTCCGCCTCGATCCGCAGGACTGTGGACAGGAAGCGCGGGTCGTCACCCGGGAGCAGGCCGGAGAGCCCGATCCAGAGCGACGAGGCGTCCATGTCCTCGTCCCCGTACGCGACGCTGTACGCCTCGACGTCGGAGTGCCAGCCGTGCTCCAGCACGTTGGCGCCGATCCGGTCGCGCAGGTCCTTCCACTCGGGCCGGTCCTCACCGCCGTGCTCGCGCATCACGTGCAGTGCGCGGTCGACGGTCATCCAGCACATCACCTTGGAGAAGACGTGGTGCCGTGGTGGCAGCCGGGCCTCCCAGATGCCGTGGTCGGGCTCGTGCCAGCGTCGACGAACCGCCTCGACCATGTTCTCCAGGACCCGCCACTCGTCGTCGCGCACCGAGCCGCGAGCGTCGGCGACGGCCGCGATCAGGTCGGCGATCGGGCCGAAGACGTCCAGTTGGAGCTGGTGGTTGGCGAGGTTGCCGACCCGGACCGGCCGGGAGCCGGCGTACCCGGGCAGCGTGTCGATGACCGCCTCGGCACCCAGTTCGTACCCGTCGATGGTGTAGAGCGGGTGCAGCCGCTCGGGGTGGCCACCGGTGCGCTCGATGCAGCCGTCCACCCAGCGCAGGAACGCCTCGGCCTCCTCGATGGAGCCCAGGTCGACAAGCGAGCGGGCGGTCAGTGCGGCGTCGCGTAGCCAGCAGTAGCGGTAGTCCCAGTTGCGGACGCCGCCAAGCTCCTCGGGGAGCGAGGTGGTCGCCGCGGCCAGGATCGAGCCGGTGGCTTCGTGGCAGAGCCCGCGCAGGGTGAGGGCGCTGCGCGCGACCAGGTCGCGGGAGGTGGACGGCAGCCGGAGCGAGGCCACCCAGTCCTTCCACGGCTGTTCGGCGGCGGCCTGCCGCTCGTGGACCGGCACCCGGTGGTGCTCCAGGCTGTGCGTGCCGAAGCGCAGCTCCAGCACGACCTGCCCGCCGGCGGCGGAGAGGTCGACGACCGCCTTGGCGGTCTCGTACCCACCGTCGTTGCCGACCTCCCACTGCAGGCCGGGAGCGTAGAGCGCGACCGGTTCGTTGGAGCCGAGCACCAACAGGCCGTCGCCGAGCGGCTGCAACTGCACGGCGACCTGGCCGAACTCGGGCCGGGGCGCGAACTCGACCCGGGCCTTGCCGCTGCCGGTGAGCACCCGGACCAGGGTCGAGTCGCCGGTCACCACGTTCGGGCCGTCCGGGGTGGTCTCCCGGGCCGGCTTGTCCAACCAGTCGGTGACGGTGAGCCCGGACCACCGGGTCTCCACGGTCATCGTGCCGGAGCGGTAGCGCTGGCCCAGCGGGATGCCGCCGCGTTCCGGGGTGATGCTGAAGTGACCGGCCGGGCTGCCACCGACGAGGTCGGCGAAGATCGCCGCCGAGTCCGGCTTGGGGTGGCAGAGCCAGCTCACCTTCGCCTCGGGGGTCAGCAGGGCGACGGTACGACCGTTGGACAGCATGGAGTGCCGTTCGATCGGCACCGCCCGCTCGCCGAACAGCCAGTGCCGTCGGGTCTCCAGCAGCAGCGCCAACGCGCGCGCGGCCTCCAGCGGGTCGGCGACCCGGTAGCCGGCCTTGGTGTCCCCCGGGCCGATCTTGATGCCGAGGTCGGGGCCGTGCAGGTGGCCGAACGCGTTCTCGTCGGTGATGTCGTCGCCGATGAAGAGCACCGCGCTGGCGGCGAGCTGGGTCCGTAGCTGGTCGACGGCGGTGCCCTTGTGGGTGGCCACGACGGAGAGTTCGATGACCTCCTTGCCCTGGGTCACCGTGACACCGTCGAAGGTGGCCGGGCCGTTGCGGACCGCCTCGATGGCGGCGGCGGCCACCTCCGGGTCGATTCCCCGGGTGTGCATCGCGACGCTCGCCGGTTTGCGTTCCAGCCGGATGCCCGGGTGCTCGGCGGCGATGTCGCGTAGCGCGTTGCGGACCTGGGTGCGCACCGCGACCAGCTCGGGGGAGAGCCGCTCGACGAAGCCGATGTCGAACTCGGAGCCGTGGCTGCCGACGAGGTGCACCTCGCTGGGCAGCCGGGAGAGCGCGGCAAGGTCGCGCAGCGCCCGGCCGGAGACCACCGCCACGGTGGTCTGCGGCAGCGCGGCGAGCGCGCGGACGGCGGCGACCGCCTCGGGCAGCGGGACGGCCGTGCTCGGATCCTCCACGATCGGCGCGAGTGTGCCGTCGTAGTCGCAGGCGACCAGGAGTTGGGGGACCCGGGCGATCCGGCCGATGGCGGCGCGCAGCTCGGGGTCCATCACCCCGGTGGCGATCGCCGCCCCATCGTTGACGGACGTGTTCACTCGGCCTCCGCCTCCGGAACCCCAAGTTCGGAGAGGAAGGACTTGGCCCAGTGGCCCACGTCATGGGTACGCAGGTGACGTTGCATTGTCCGCATCCGGCGGCGTGCCTCGGTTTTCTCCACGTGCACTGCCCGGAGCAGGGCGTCTTTGACCGCGTCCGGGTCGTGCGGGTTGCACAAAAATGCCTGGCGAAGCTCGGTGGCGGCACCGGCGAACTCACTGAGCACCAGCGCGCCACCCTGGTCGGCACGTGATGCTACGTATTCCTTCGCCACCAGGTTCATTCCGTCTCGCAGCGGGGTCACCATCATGACGTCGGCAGCAACGTACATGGCGGCCAGTTCACTGCGACTGTACGACTGATGCAGATAATGCACCGCCGGCACGCCGACCCTGCCGAATTCGCCATTAATCCGACCAACCTCGCGCTCCACCTTGACGCGAAGTGCCTGGTAGTGCTCGACGCGTTCGCGGCTCGGTGTGGCCACCTGCACCATGACCGCGTCGGGGACTGTCAACTTTCCGTCAGCCAGCAGCTCGCGGAAGGCCTTGAGTCGCAACTCGATGCCCTTGGTGTAATCCAGGCGATCCACACCCAGGATGATCGTCTTCGGGTCGCCGAGCTCGGCCCGGATCTGCTTGGCCCGGGCCTGGATGGCCGGGTCGGCGGCCATCCGCTCCATCTCCTGGGTGTCGATCGAGATGGGGAAGGCGCCCGCCTTCACCTGCCGACCGTCGACCTGGATCATCTGCCCCTCGTAGCGCAGCCCGAGCAGGTGGCGGGCCAGTCGGACGAAGTTCTGCGCGGCCAGCCGCTGCTGGAAGCCGACCAGGTCGGCACCGAGCAGGCCGCGCAGGATCTCGGTGCGGAACGGCATCTGCATGAACAGCTCGATCGGCGGGAACGGGATGTGCAGGAAGAACCCGATCCGCAGGTCCGGGCGGAGCTCACGCAGCATCGCCGGCACCAACTGAAGCTGGTAGTCCTGCACCCAGACCGTCGCGCCCTCGGCCGCCACGTCGGCTGCGGCCTCCGCGAACCGGGCGTTGACCAGGCGGTACGCCTCCCGCCACCGGCGCTTGTAAGCCGGCGTCTCCACCGCGTCGTGGTAGAGCGGCCAGATCGTCGCGTTGGACTGGCCCTCGTAGTAGCGCTCCAACTCCTCCGCGCTGAGCGGGACCGGATGCAGCCGGATCCCCTCCAGGTCGAAGGGTTCGGGGGCCGGGCCGGTGCCTCCGGCCCAGCCGACCCAGGTGCCCTGGTGCTCGGCGAGTACGGGATGCAGGGCGGTGACCAGCCCACCAGGGCTACGCCGCCACTGCCGTCCCTCGGGTGTGCTCACCTCGTCGACCGGCAGACGGTTCGCCACTACGACAAAGGAGCTACGGACGGTCACGATCGGCCACCTCCAGGTACTGACGGGTCCACCGCGATGAGCGTACTGAGCGTAGCTGCGGCGTCTGGTGCCCCGTGCCGGAGTCTCCTACCCGCGTCGCAGATGCCGAAATCCTGAGGGTGATCTTGTCGACAGCGGCTCGCCGGCGTACTCCTGGGGCGGGGTGATGTGGGCGAAGCGCGCCGTACCTGTCAGGATTGACGATGGCGTGCGCGCGGCCGGCTCCCGGGCCGGCGGCGGCGGGCGGTCCTCGCAGCCCGCGCCGCGCCGCCGATCAGCGACAGCAACCGACGGAGGTAGCCCGCACCGTGGCCCAGTACATCTACGTCCTGGAAAAGGCGCGCAAGGCGCACGGCGACAAGGTCGTGCTCGACAACGTGACGTTGAGCTTCCTGCCGGGGGCCAAGATCGGTGTGCTCGGTCCGAACGGCGCCGGCAAGTCCAGCCTCCTCAAGATCATGGCAGGGTTGGACAAGCCGAGCAACGGCGAGGCCCGGCTCATGCCCGGCTACACCGTCGGCATGCTCGCCCAGGAGCCCCCGCTCAACGAGGCCAAGACCGTGCTCGGCAACGTCGAGGAGGCGGTCGCCGAGACCAAGGCCAAGCTGGAGCGGTTCAACAAGATCGCCGAGCAGATGGCGACCGACTACTCCGACGAGCTGATGGAGGAGATGGGCAAGCTCCAGGAGGAGCTGGACCACCTCGACGCCTGGGACGTCGACTCCAAGCTCGAACTGGCCATGGACGCGCTGCGCTGCCCGCCGCCGGACGCCGACGTGACCCAGCTCTCCGGTGGTGAGCGCCGCCGGGTCGCGCTCTGCAAGCTGCTGCTGGAGGCGCCCGACCTGCTGCTGCTCGACGAGCCCACCAACCACCTGGACGCGGAGAGCGTCTCCTGGTTGGAGCAGCACCTGGCGAAGTACGCCGGCACCGTCATGGCGATCACCCACGACCGGTACTTCCTCGACAACGTGGCCAACTGGATCCTCGAACTGGACCGGGGCCGCACCTACCCGTACGAGGGCAACTACTCCACCTACCTGGAGAAGAAGGCCGCCCGCCTGGCCGTCGAGGGCCGCCGCGACGCCAAGATGAAGAAGCGCCTCACCGAGGAATTGGAGTGGGTCCGCTCCAACGCCAAGGCCCGGCAGACCAAGTCCAAGGCTCGCCTGGACCGGTACGACGAGATGGCCAGCGAGGCGGAGAAGACCCGCAAGCTCGACTTCGAGGAGATCCAGATCCCGCCGGGCCCACGCCTGGGCAGCACGGTGATCGAGGCGAACGGCCTCAGCAAGGGCTTCGGTGACCGGCTGCTGATCGACAACCTGTCGTTCTCGCTGCCGCGCAACGGCATCGTCGGCATCATCGGCCCCAACGGCGTCGGCAAGACCACCCTGTTCAAGACCATCGTCGGGCTGGAGGAGCCGACCAGCGGCGAGGTCCGGGTCGGCCCCACCGTCTCCCTGTCGTACGTCGACCAGAACCGCGAGGGCCTCAACGGCGACAAGACCGTCTGGGAGGTCGTCTCCGACGGGCTGGACTACCTGATGGTGGGCAAGGTCGAGATGCCGTCGCGGGCGTACATCGCCGCGTTCGGCTTCAAGGGACCGGACCAGCAGAAGCCGACGAAGGTGCTCTCCGGTGGTGAGCGCAACCGGCTCAACCTGGCGCTGACCCTGAAGATCGGCGGCAACGTGATCCTGCTCGACGAGCCGACGAACGACCTGGACGTGGAGACGCTGTCCAGCCTGGAGAACGCCCTGCTGGAGTTCCCCGGCTGCGCCGTGGTCATCTCGCACGACCGGATGTTCCTGGACCGTGTCGCCACGCACATCCTGGCCTGGGAGGGCGACGACCAGGACCCGTCCAGGTGGTTCTGGTTCGAGGGCAACTTCGAGGCGTACGAGAAGAACAAGATCGACCGCCTCGGCGCGGAGGCCGCCCGGCCGCACCGGGTGACCTACCGCAAGCTGACCCGCGACTGACCGGCCGAGACGGTGTCTGACCGGTTCGTCTACCACTGCACGCTGCGCTGGTCCGACCTGGACGCGTACGGCCACGTCAACAACTCGCGCTTCCTCACCCTGTACGAGGAGGCGCGGGTGGCGTTGATGTTCGCCGGCGGCCGGGCCTGGGGGGTCGGCTCGTTCGCCGACGGGGTGGTGATCCGTCGGCACGAGGTCGACTACCTGCGCCCGGTCGACTACGCGTTGGGTCGGGCCACCGCGGAGGCGGCGCCCACCGTCCGGATCGAGCTGTGGGTGGAGGAGATCCGGGCCTCCCGGTTCACCGTCGCCTACGAGCTGTACGACGGTGAGGTGCTGGCCAGCCGCGCCCGCTCCGTGTTGGTGCCGTTCGACCTGACCCGCCAGGTGCCCCGGCGGATCACCCCGGAGGAGCGGGAGTTCCTGCTGACGTACGCCCCGCAGGTCGGGGGTGTGCCGTGACACAGCCGGGTACGGCCGGGTCGGGGCGGTCGGCGGCGTCGAGCCCGACACACGGGGTCGCCGGGGTGGCGGACGCCGGTGCCTTCCTGGCCCGGCTGGTCCGGCTGGATCCGCTCGCACCGGTCCGGCTGCGGCCGACCGGCGGCCCCGGCCGGGTCGCCCTGTGGGCTCGGCTGCCCTGGCAGGTCCTGGTGGTCCGCACGGTGGCCGGTGGGCCCGCCGACGATGTCACGGTGGCCGCCGCCGAGCTGCTGGCCGAGCTGGAGCGTGGTGGCGTGGCCCTGCCCACCCGCCGGGACGCGCAGTGGCGTTGGCCGCTGCCGCCGGCGCGGAGCAGGCAGGTGGAGGCGCTGCCCGTCGTCGAGCTGCGCCGGATCGCCCAGGCGGCGGCGGGCACCCTGCGGACGGCTAGCGAGCAGGGAGTGGCCGGCCGCGCGGTGGGTCAGCGTGCCCTGCGCGACGCGCTGCTCGACCACGTGGCGGTGCTGGTCACCCCCGACGGGGCGCCCGCCGCGCCGGTGGAGGTGCCGCAGCGGTTGGTGCAGGCGGTGGTCCGGATGGGCTTCCTCGGCGCTGCTGACGGCCCGGCCCCCGGCCCTGGCGAGCCCGACGTTCAGGTGCGGGTGGCGGGTCGTTGGGTCGGCCTGGTGGGACCATACGGAGCCGCATGGTCGCAGAAGGCCACGGATCTTGCCGTGACACCTCTGAGTACTCATCCGAACGGATGACCCCTGCTCATTCTTCTGGGCTGGGGCGGTCGTTGGGGGGGTGCTTCAACTCGGCTGTCCGGGTACCGTCCATCCTCGGATCCAACGCACCGTAGGCGGCTGGATCCGCTGGGGAGTGAGGTGCGCGAGCGATGCCGTGGTGGTCATGGCGCCCCGGTCCCGCCGACGGCGGCGATCCGGAAACCCGAAGCGGGATCACGATGGAGAGTGCGGTCCGAATCGGGCCGCCCAGCCCTCGCCAGCCGGGAGACGACTGCCCGGGCAACGACCGGCCCGCGCTGGCGGAGATGCCCGCCACCGTCGAGCCGGTGAGTCTGCGCCGGGTCTGCGACGCACTCGACCTGCTCGACGTGCGCTATCTGGCCGATGGCGACGGAAACCTGCTGGCCATGTGGGAGCGGCACGCCGTGCTGGTCACCCTCGAAGGGCCGGAGGACGAGATCCTGGTCATGCGGGCACGCCCACACGCCACGGTCCCGCCGGACTGGGCCGACCGGGCGTACCGGGTGGTCAACGAGTGGAACCACACCCGCCGGTTCTGCAAGGCGTACATCGGCGACCCGACCGAACGTGGGCAGCTGCCGATCTACGCCGAGCTCCAGGTGCCACTCGGTGCCGGCACCCACGACGCGCTGTTGGTCGAGATGCTCGACTGCGGCGCGGCGGTGGCCACCAGCTTCGTGGACTGGCTGCACGACGAGGGCGCGTTGCTCTGACGCCGCGCGCGCGTCGGGCGGGTCAGACGCCGGTCGCCGGGTCGTCCTCGACGTTGACCATGAAGTACGCGGCCCGCTCCAGGTAGTCCCAGAGCGTCGCGGCGATCTCCGGCTCCAGGTCGAGTCGGTCCACCGCGCGGCGCATGTTCCGCAGCCAGGCGTCCCGCTCGGCCGCGCCGATCCGGAAGGGCGCGTGCCGCATCCGCAACCGAGGGTGGCCACGCTGGGCGGAGTACGTGTTGGGGCCGCCCCAGTACTGCATCAGGAACAGGGTCATCCGATCCGCGGCCGGCCCCAGGTCTTCCTCCGGGTACATCGGCCGCAGCAGGGGATCGGTGGCGACGCCGGCGTAGAACTCGTCGACCAGCTTGCGGAAGGTGGGCTCGCCGCCGACCGCTTCGAAGAGGGTCGTCGACGCACCAGGACGGTCGGATTCACCTGCGGGGTTCACCGTTCCATCCTGCCAGGTGTGCTCCGACCCGGCCCGACCCACGTGGCGTGCGTCGGATCACGCCGGGTCGACGGACCCGGATGCCCAGGGTTTGGAGACCCGGCCCGCTCGTGTCGGCGTCGGCACCACGAATCAGGTGACCGCGTGGCGGCGGTGGCCGTCGCCGGAACGCGGCCCGGGAGTGCCGGCCGTGCCACCGTTGCCGGGGTGGCCCGTGCTGCCGGGCGGTTCGGCGTTGGCCGCCGAGGCTGCGGCGATCGCGTCGTCCACCGTCTGCCGGTCCGGCCAGTTCAGTGTGGCTACCGCCATGAGCACCACTCCGGCCGCACTCCAGAGCCCGACCACCATCGGGATGGGGATCCGCTCGGCGAGCAGCCCGGTGACCAGCACCGCGAAGCCCTGGATGACCTGGACACCGGTGGCCATCACACCGAAGGCGCGGGCGCGGAAGCCGTTGGGCAGAGCCTGGACGAACAGCCCGTTGGCCATCGGCAGCATGCCGGCGACCGCGAACCCGCACAGGGCGGCCAGCAGTGCCACCGCCAGCGGCGGCGGGTCGAGCAGCGCCGGCACCAGCACGAGCGGGGCGAGCACCGCGAGCGGCCGCATCAGCTTCATCCGGCGGGCCGGCGCGAACAGCCGACTCACCAGCAACCCGCCGAGGATGAAACCGATCGGGTTGGCCACCATGATCACCGCTTGGGCCGCACCCCGGTTGACGTCGCTCTTGGCACCCTCGTTGGCCCAGGCCGCGGCGAGACCTTCGGGGACGATCGAGAAGAGCATGGCGCTGAACACCAGCACCGCGATCGACCGCAACACCGGAGTGCCGAAGACGATGGTGAACCCCTGGCGGGTCTCCCGCAGCAGGTGGCTGCGGTGCGCGGGGGCCATGGACGCCGGCCGGTGCCGTACGCCGAGACGGACCAGCAGCGCCGAGAGGCCGAACGTCGCCGCGTTGAACAGCAACGCGACCTCCGGGTTGATCGAGGCGACGGCGGCGCCGAACACGTACCCGATGACCTGGGCGGCCTGGCCGACGCTGCTGTTCAGTGACAGCCCGAGCACCAGCCGGTCCCCGGCGAGCATCTGCGGCATCAGCGCGGACTTCGCCGCCTGGCTCGGTGGATTGGCCAGCGTGGCGGCGAAGATCAGCACCAACACCGCCTGGTACGGCAGGGTCGGGATGGCGATGAGCAGCATCAACGCCATCCGGATGAGGTCACACGCCACCATCACCCGTCGGTACGGGTACCGCTCCGCGAGTGCGGCGAGCACGGGACCGCCGAGCAGCCAGGGCAGGAAGCTGACCGCGAAGGCTGCGGCGGAGAGCGCGACGGACCGGGTCTGCTGGTAGACCAGCAGGGTGACGGCGGCCTTCGCGACGTAGTCGCCGACCCAGGAGAGAGCACCGGCAACGAAGACGGCTCGAAACTCGCGCTGGGCGAACACCTCGCGGAATGTGGCTGGGCCTTCCGCGGAAGGTCGCTCGTCGGGCACCGTCGCCTCCATCGGCCCCGGTTTGGACCGCTCGTGGCAGCCCTGCCGGAAGCACTCGTCAGATCTGCCGGATCAGCGAGGATGTGATCACGTTCCGACGGGAACGCATGCCCCGGATTCTGCCCGATCGTCTGACAACTAGCTAGGGCGAACGGATCGATCGTCGCTTCCCCGACTGAACGAACGGACGATACCTGAGGGGCCAGGTGGCTCGCGACCCCGGCATCGGCGGACAGTATTGCCTGGTTCAGGTGGCGCCGCCCTGACCAGTCTCGGTGTCCGACACCGGCCGGGTCGGCAGCCCGGGAAAGATTCGGGCGGCAGCGATCTGCGCGGTGATCCCCGAGTTCTCCAGCGCCTCCGCGAGCCGCCGACGCAGCTCCCGGCCCACCGCGAACTGCCCGTCCGCGGTCGTCTTCACCACCGTCCGGATGACCGCCCCGTCCACCGTCACCTGCTCGACACCCAGCACCTCCGGCGCCTCGACGATCTCCGGCGACAGTTCCGGGTCCACCGCGACCGAGGCCGCGGCGGTCCGCAGGACGGCGGTGGCCTCCTCGGTGCTGTTGAAACCGATTGGCAGATCCACCACCACCAGGGCCCAGCCCTGGCTCTTGTTGCCCACCCGGATGATCTCGCCGTTGCGGATGTACCAGAGCACCCCGCGACCGTCGCGCACGGTGGTGACGCGCAAACCGACCGCCTCGACCACGCCCATCGCCTCACCCAGGTCGACGTTGTCGCCCACGCCGTACTGGTCCTCGATCAGCATGAAGAGGCCAGCGATCAGGTCCTTGACCAGGCTCTGCGCACCGAAGCCCAGCGCCACGCCGGCGATCCCCGCGCTTGCCAGCAGCGGAGCCAGGTCGAAGCTGAACTCGCGCAGGATCATCAGCAGCGCGATGCCGAAGACGAACGCGGTGGTCAGGCTGCGCAGCACGGAACCGATCGCCTCGGCCCGCTGCCGTCGCCGCTCGGGCACGAACTCGGCCGGGTCGACCGCAGCGCTCGGCACCCGTTCGCGCAGGGGACGCAACATCGTCGGTACCGCACCGTCGGTGGTCGTCCGGACCAGCCGGTTGATCGTCCGGTGCACCGCCCAGCGGGCCAACATCGCCAGTGCCAGGATCAGCAGCACCCGCAGCGGCTTGAGCAGGATCCAGTAGCTGCCCTCGGCGAACCAGGCCGACCTGGTCAGCTCGTACAGGAACTCGCAGGAGGTGCTGCCCTGACAGCTCACCGAAACGGCGTCGGACAGGGCAAGGGGCGTCACGCTGGCGGCACTCACCCTGTCTTCGTACCGCAAGGGGCCCGAGCGGCCGTCGCCGACCCACCGGCCGGGTGAACCTGCCGCCGAGGGGATGGCCGGAACGGGGCGAACCGGCCATCGTGACAGGTGCGGTAAAGAGCTTCATGAGGGACCCCGGATTAGTACGTGCAATCCGGGGTCCGATCAGGGACTATTGGCGCAACGGACGTCGGTGATCGGCCCGGCGTCGCCCGGGCGGGCCGTCGTGCCCTGCCCCGGTCGGCGGCGGTTCGCAGCAGCCGCTGAACCGGGAGGGTGAGCGCGATGCCTGACATACGACCCACGGTGGGCTCCGGCGCGTTGGTCCTCAACGCCACCTACGAGCCGCTGTGTGTCGTGTCGGTGCGCCGCGCCGCGATCCTTGTCCTCTCCGCCAAGGCAGTCTGCGTCGCCGATGGTGACGGCATCCTGCACAGCGCGCGCGACGCGCTCCCGGTGCCGTCCGTGGTCCGGTTGACGCGCTTCGTCCGGGTGCCGTACAGGACGCACGTCGGGCTGTCCAGGCGGGCGATCTTCGCCCGGGACGGGTGGCGGTGCGCCTACTGCCGGGGCCCCGCCGAGACGATCGACCACGTCTTCCCGCGTAGCCGGGGCGGCCGGCACGCCTGGGAGAACGTGGTCGCCGCGTGTGCCCGCTGCAACCACACCAAGGGTGACAAGACCCCGGCCGAGATGGGGTGGCGGTTGCACGCGCTGCCAGCCGCGCCGAAGGGCACCGCCTGGCGGGTCCTCGGGCACCGCGTCCCCGACCCCCGCTGGGCCGACTGGCTGGACCTGCGCGAGCCCGAAGCCGCCGCCTGACCCCGAACGGCACTGCCCGGCCTCCCGGCTCACTCCGGCTGGTCTGTTGCCCGCCGTGCGGCGCGCTCGTGCCGGTCCGTCGCACGGGAGTGCGCGATGGCCAGTAGCCGGTCGATCTCGGGCAGCATCTGCGGACCGGGCATGACGACGCTGCCGAAGGCGTACAGGGCGTAGCACGGGTGCGGCAGGAGGGTGTCCAGCCGGGCGAAGTCGAATGCGTCGCGGTGGCCCTCGAACGCCTTGGGCGGGAAGCCGAACAGTCGCTCGAACTCAGTTCGACCCAGGTCCAGGTTGAGGCGGAAGACCCCCGGCCGGTCCAGTTGGGAGGCCTCGTCGAAGCCCGGCACGTCGTGCTCGACGATGGTGGCGAAGGGCTGACGTCGGTCCGGACCGACGAAGAAGAACCGGTCGCCCCAGGCACCCTCGGGCGACCCGTTCTCCTCGCTCGCCAGCATCTGCTCCACGCCGGGGAGCGCGAGGATCCGAGCGGCGAGCACAGTCGCGTCGACGCCGGTCGGGATGTGCAGCACGGCGTCGGCGTTTTCGATGGCGGCCTGATCCAGCGGGAAGTAGCGGTAGTCGTGCTCCCGCCGTTCGGCCGGACCGATGTCGGAGGCTCGGACACAGCCGGGAAGGCCCACCCTCTGCTGGAGCCCGCCCTCGTAGGTCGACGCGGCGGGTGCCCCGATGCCGAGCGCCGGGCTCTCGCCGAGGCTGCCGACGATCACCGCGTACCGATCACCCAGCAGCGATGCGACGATCGCGCCGGCCCCGGCCCACGACAGCTCCGTGCCGCCCATCGTCATCGTGCTGCGATGGCGCTGGAGGTGTGTGTTGTGCGCGAAGACCAGCGTCGGCCCTCGGTGTGCCTCGGCCGCCCGGATCGCGAGCAGGTTCTCGGCCATCAGCGCGTCCCGGACCCCGGCCAGGCCGGCGAAGCGTTCCTCCGGTGCCAGTGGCGCGGCGGCCGCGGCGTGGTAACGCAGCAGTGCGACGGCGGACGTGGCGTGCACGAATGCGGCCTGCCAGCCCTCGGGTCGCCGGGGTGCCTGCAGGTACAACTCGCTAAGCAGGTCGTCGGCGATCACCCGAAGTCGTTGGGCGTCGCTCGAGCGCCCGACTGACCGGCCGGGCTCCCAGATGGCGGCAGTGTCGCTCCACCGCGCGTCCTCTCCGACCAGCTCGTCGATCTCCGCTTCCCGGTCGAGGCCGAGGAAGTGGCAGACCCGGGTGAGGTAGCGCCGCGGACTCGGGGCACCCTCGATCTCCAGCGGGGCGTCGAAGCCGTGGAACCGCAGGCGCTCTTCGGCCGGGCGTCCGGCGTTCCACTCGCGCATCCGGAGGAGCAGGTCGCGGTTGGCCGGGGCGGCGCCGAACCCGTGGCTGAAGCCCTCGGTGAGCGCCAGGTCGAGCGTCACGGCGGCGCCCTGCACGAACTCGTCCGCGATCAGTCCCGCGGCCCGGTCGCTCTCCAGCGCGATGGACCGGTAGCCGTGCTCGGCCAACGTCATGAAGGCCTCGTTGCGGACCTGGAGGAAGGCGGACTCACCGTGCGTCGGCTCGCCGAGCGCGAGCAGGGACGGCGATCCGGCGAGCAGGTCGAGAAGGGAGGTCATTGCATCAACCGTATCGTTGAACCGCCCGTTTAAGCTTTCGAGCGAAGGAGCGCGGTGACGATTGCGAGACCTTCAAACCGCAGGATGTACCGCCCGATCGACCTGGCGCGCCGGCACGGACTCTCCGCGCAGGCCGTCCGTAACTACGAACGAGAGGGCGTCCTGCCGCCCGCCGAACGCACCCCGAACGGCTACCGTCGGTTCAGTGAGGTGCATGTCAAGGCGTTGAGCGCCTTCCTGGCGCTGATCGTGGGCCACGGTCATGCGGCGAGCGGCGACATCATGCGCGCCGTCAACCGGGGCGAGATCGACACGGCGCTGCGCACGATCGACCAGAGCCATGGCCTGCTGCAACGCGACCGGGAGACCCTGGACGCGGTCGAGACGGCGGTCGCGACGCTCGTCGGGACGAAGCCTCCACCGCAGAGTGGAGCTGCCGTGCCGATCAGCGTGGTCGCACACCGGCTCGGTCTGCGACCCGCGACCCTGCGCAAGTGGGAACTGGCCGGCGTCCTGCGACCGCGACGCGACCCCGAGACCCGGCACCGCGTCTACGCACCGGACGACGTCCGTGACGCGGAACTCGCCCACCTGCTCCGCAGGGGCGGGTACCGGCTCGACCACATCGCCGCAGTGCTGCGTCAGGTACGCGACGCCGGCGGTGCCGAACCACTCGCCGGTTCGCTGAGCCAGTGGCGGAAACGGCTCACCGAGCGCGGTCGGGCCATGCTCACCGGGGCCGCCCGGCTCGCCGATTACCTCGACACCAGACCTCACCCTGGGCGTGCCTTGACCAGCGACGCGAAGACCACCACGTTGTCCGAGTAGCCGGTCTCACCGCCGACCCACTGGCCGCCGCAGGTGATCAACCGCAGGCTCGGTCGGCTGAAGTCGCCGTACACCTCGTCCACCGGCAGCCGCCCCTTGTCGAACCGCTCCACCGAATCCACCTCGAAGATCGCCACGCTCTGGTCGGTGCGGGTGACCTCGATCTGGTCACCGGAGCGCAGTTCGCGGAGTTGGTGGAAGACCGCCGGCCCGCTGGTGGTGTCGACGTGCCCGACGATCACCGCCGGGCCGTACTGGCCGGGGGTGGGCCCCTGGTCGTACCAGCCGGCCTCCTGGGCGCGGGCCGCGTCCGGCACGGCGATGGTGCCGTCCGGGGCGATGCCCACGTCGTGCACCGCGGCCTGTACGTCGATCTTCTCGATGGCGAGGCTGGTCGGGCGGCTCGACGACAGCACCGGGAACTTCTTCGGCGGCGGTCGCAGGCCGGCGCTGATCCGGTCCGGCAACAGGCTCATGCCGGTCACCTGCTCGACGCCGAGCATCGCCACGATCAGCACCATCAGCGCGGCGACGGCCAGCACCGGCAACCCCGGACCGGTACCGAGACGGCGTCGGGCCAACGGCGACGGCGTTCCGGCCGGGCGCCTCGGTGGCAGCGGCTGGGCGGCCGGGTCGGTGGTGGCGACGCTGGCCGACCCGGCCTGCCCGGCGACCCGGCGCAGCCGGCGGGACGCGCGGGCCACCAGCCGGCCGGACGCGCGCAGCGCCGGCCCGGCCCGGAGGCGGGCGCGGCGGTCCGGCCGCGCACGCGCGGATCTGCGGGTCATGGGTGGTCCGGCTCAGGAGCCGGCTCCGGTCCGGCGCCGTCCGCCCGCCATTCCGAGCGCGATGGCGGTGCCCACCAGCGCCACGCCGCCGAGCACCAGCAGCGAGCCGGCGCCGCGACCGCCGGCCGTTCCGCCGCCCCCGGTCGCCGGTCCCTTGCTGGGCGAGGCCATGTTCAGCACGGTCAGCGTGGTCGAGGCCGACTGCCCGTTCTCACAGCGCAGGTCGACCGGATAGTCACCGGCCTGCTTGTCCCTCGGGATGGAGGCCTGCGCGGTCAGGAAGCCCTTGTCCGGCCTGAGCGTCACGGACCCGAACGCGTCGGAGTGGACGCTCGCCTGCCGGCTGTTGTTGTCGTTGTCGCATTTCGCTTGGATGGTGACCCGACTGCCGGCTTGGGCGCTGTTCGGTGTCACCTCGACGAAGGTGTTCTCGCCGGCACGCGCCGGGGCGGCCGACATCAGGACGAACGCCCCGATCAGCCCCACCAGTGTCAGTACGGACGAGAGCGCGCGGTTGACCGTTCGGATTCCCTGCATGATTACCCCCCAACCGGCGACGACCGCCGGAACCCTCCCCTGGGCACGCGGGCTGCTTTCCCGCTGGCGCGGGGGCAAACCCGCAGGCGGGCAGGGGTGGGTCAGCGTTGACGCGGGGTGGCCCGGGCCGAGGGGAGCGGGGTGATCGGCTGCCAGCCCAGCGGGGAGGAGAGGACCATCGTGCTCGACGGCTGGCCGTACGGAGCGAGCCGGTCGATGACCCCCTCGAACGCGCCGATCGACCCGGCGGCCACCTTCAGCATGCTGCACGCGTCCCCGGTGATCCGGTGGATCTCCAGGATCTCCGGCCAACCGGCGACCGACGAGTCGTGCAGGATGCACCGCGCGCCGTAGCAGGACATCCGGATCAGGGCGACCACTGTGCGACCGGCCCGGCTCAGGTCGACGTGGGCGTGGTAGCCGGTGATGACCCCGGACTCCTCCAGCCGGCGAACCCGCTCGGCGACCGCCGGTGGCGACAGGTGCACCCGCCGGGACAACTCGCTGAAGGAGAGCCGCGCGTCGGCCTGCAACTCACGCAGCAGCGCCCAGTCCATGTCGTCCACGCTCAGACCTTACTTTCGTGAACCGACTTCGCCTAGTTGCCTTTGGTTCGCCAGAAGATGGCGGCGAGAGCCGTTGATTCGGCATTCCACAGGCCGTTCCGACCGCGGGATCATGACGTCGGCCAGTCCGGGGGAGGGAGACGAGATGGTGGATCAGACGGAGCGGCGGGCGCCGAACCGCCGCGCCACGGTGCGACCGGTGACCCCCGTGCAGCGTGCGCAGCAGGCGGAACGCACCGGTGGCGAGCCGACGCTGGAGTTCGCCGACATGGTGCCGTACGACGCGTACGTGCAGGCCAGCGCACTGCACCGGATGCAGCACCCGCTCAGCAGCGACCCGGGCGAGATGTCCTTCCTCATGGTCAGTCAGATCATGGAGCTGTACTTCGGGTTGACCTGCCACGAGCTGCGGGAGACCCAGCGGTTGATCCGTGCCGACCAGGTCTGGGAGGCGCTGGCCCCGTTGCGCCGGGCCAAGCTGCACCTGGAGGGGCTCAACGCCGCCTGGCAGGGCCTGCGTTGGATGAGCCCGGCGGACTTCAACCGGTTCCGTAACCTGCTCGGCGAGGCATCCGGCTTCCAGTCGGCCATGTACCGGCAGTTGGAGTTCCTGCTCGGGTTGCGCGACCCGACGCTGATCCGCCCGTTCCGTCGGCAGACCGAGGTGTACGCCGCGCTGACCACCGCGCTGGCCGCCCCGAGCCTCTGGGACGACGTGGTCGCGCTGCTCGCCCGGCGCGGCTTCGACCTCCCGGCCGACCTGCTGAACCGGGACGTGGCCGTCGAGCACGATCCGCAGCCGTCGGTCGAGGCGGCCTGGGTACGGGTCTACGACGACGCCGCCCCGGACAACCACCTGCGAATGCTCGGCGAGGCGCTGAGCGCGGTGGCCGAGGAGTTCGGCGACTGGCGCTGGAACCACGTCAAGGCGGTGCAGCGGACGATGGGTGCCAAGGTCGGCAGCGGAGGCTCCGCCGGCCTGGCGTGGCTGCAACGCAGCATGGCCCGGGTGGTCTTCCCGGAGCTGTGGTCGGCCCGCACCGCGATGTGACCGGAGAGCGAGACATGCACACCCCTGCACAAGAAGCGCACCGCCTCGCCGGAGGCGAGGCCGAAGCCCACCGCCTGGACGAGGCCGACCCCGGCCACCGGCACCTGTTCCACGTGCCGCCGGCCGACGGCGGCGACCACCCCGAGTCGGCGTACCTCGCCGGTAACTCGCTCGGCCTGCAACCCCGGGCCACCCGCGACGAACTCCTCGCCGACCTGGGCGCCTGGCAGCGGCTCGGCGTCGAGGGGCACGTGGAGGCGGAGCGCGCCTGGCTGCCGTACCACGAGCTGTTGACCGCGCCGGCCGCGCGACTCGTCGGCGGCCGGCCCGCGGAGACCGTGGTGATGAACTCGCTCACGGTCAACCTGCACCTGCTGATGGTGAGTTTCTACCGTCCGGCCGGTGCCCGCACCCGCATCCTCATCGAGGACTCCGCGTTCCCCTCGGACAGCTACGCGGTGCGCAGCCAGGCACGGTTCCACGGTCTGGACCCGGACGACACGGTGGTTCGGCTGCGTCCGCGCGACGGCGAGACCTCGCTGCGCACCGAGGACGTGACCGACTACCTGGCCGCCGAGGGCGACCGGGTGGCCCTGGTGTTGCTCGGCGGGGTCAACTACCTCACCGGTGAGCTGCTGGACATCCCGGCGATCACGGCTGCCGGGCGGGCGGCCGGCGCGGTGGTCGGTTGGGATCTGGCCCACGCGGTCGGCAACGTGCCGCTGGCCCTGCACGACTGGGACGTCGACTTCGCCGCCTGGTGCTCCTACAAGTACCTGAACGCAGGTCCCGGTGCCCTGGCGGGCGTCTTCGTGCACGAGCGGCACCTCGGCGATCCGGACCTGCCCCGCTTCGAGGGGTGGTGGAGCACCGCGGCGGCCACCCGGTTCGAGATGACACCGGTGTCCCGACCACCGGCCACCGTGGAGGCGTGGCAGATCTCCAACCCGCCGATCTTCGCGATGGGCCCGGTGCGCACCTCGCTGGAGCTGTTCGACTCGGTCGGCATGCCCGCGTTGCGTGCCCGCAGCCTGCGACTCACCGGCTGGTTGGAGTCGCTGCTCGACGAGGTCGTCGTCGGCCGGCCACTGCGCGTGGTCACCCCGCGCGACCCACACCGGCGCGGCTGCCAACTCTCGGTGCGTATCGGCGCCGGCAGCGCCGCCGAGCTGACCAAACGCCTGCGGTACGAGTACGGCGTCATCGCCGACGCCCGTGAACCGGACATCATCCGCTTCGCCCCGGTGCCGCTCTACTCCACGTACCTCGACTGCTGGCGTGCTGCTGCCGCGCTCGCGGCGACGGTCGGGCCGGAGGCCTCGGTGAGCGCGAGGAGTGAGCCGGGGTCGCGAGCCCCGCAGTCGCGAACGAGAGGCGGCTCAGCATGACCGCGCGACGCGACGAGATCGCGATCATCGGTGCCGGGCTGGCCGGCTGTCTGGCCGCCTGTTTCCTGGCCCGGCGCGGCTACCCGGTGGCTCTCTACGAGCGCCGCGCGGACCCGCGCGACGGCACGGCCGAGCGGGGCCGCTCGATCAACCTGGCGCTCTCCGAGCGCGGCCTGGACGCGCTGCGCCGGATCGGGCTCGCCGAGCAGGTCATGACAGACGCGCTGCCGATGCGGGGTCGGATGATCCACCCGGTCGAGGGGGAGCAGCAGTTCCAGTCGTACAGCGCCGCCGGGGACCGGGCGATCAACTCGATCAGCCGGGGCGCGCTGAACAACGCCCTGCTGGACGAGGCCGCCGCGCTGCCCGGGGTGCGGGTCGTCTTCGACCACCGGCTGGTCGGGCTCGACCCGACCGACGGTTCGCTGAGCTTCGACACCCCGCAGGGCCCGGTCACGGCCAAGGCGTCGGTCGTGCTGGGTGCCGACGGCGCCGGTTCCGCGGTGCGGGGGCAGTTGCTCGCGTACGGGCTGCTGGACGAGAGCGTGGACTTCCTCGACTACGGCTACAAGGAGTTGACGATCCCGCCGCTGGGCGGGGACTTCGCCCTGGACCCGGACGCCCTGCACATCTGGCCGCGCGGCACCTCGATGATGATCGCCCTGCCGAACCCGGACCGCTCCTTCACCTGCACGCTGTTCTGGCCCAACGACGGCGCCGGCAGCTTCGCCTCGCTGACCGGCCCGGCGGAGATCGAACGGCACTTCGCTGAGCACTACCCGGACGTCGTCCCGCTGGCTCCGAACCTGGTCGACGACTACCGGCACAACCCGGTGGGCGTGCTCGGCACGGTCCGCTGCACGCCCTGGCAGGTCAACGGAAACGTCGGTCTGCTCGGGGACGCCGCGCACGCGATCGTGCCCTTCTACGGTCAGGGCGCCAACTGCGCCTTCGAGGACGTGGTCGAGCTGGACCGCTGCCTGGACGAGTGCGCCGACGACTGGGCGGCGGCGCTGCCGCTGTTCCAGCGACGCAGGCAGGAGAACGCCGAGGCCATCGCGACGATGGCGCTCACCAACTTCGTGGAGATGCGGGACAAGGTCGCCTCGCCGGTCTTCCAGGCCCGACGTCGGGTGGAGCACGCGCTGGAACGCGCCCTGCCCGGCCGGTACGTTTCGCAGTACGAGCTGGTGTCGTTCTCCACCACCCCGTACGCGGAGGTGCGCCGCCGGGTGCGCCGACAGCACCGGGTGCTGGGGGCGGTCGTCGGCGGGGCCGCGTTGCTGCTGGTCGGCGCGATCGGCGCGGCACTGAGCCGAGGGAGGCAGGAATGACCGGCCTGTGGGACCCGCGACTGATGGCCGGCCACGCGCCAGGTGGCCCGCAGCGGTTGCGCAACTTCGTCGCCGGTGAGTTCGTCGACGGCGGGTCGACGTTCACGAAGGCCAGCCCGGTGACCGGCGAGCAGGTCTTCGAGGTGGTCGAGGCGTCGAAGTCCACGGTGGACGACGCGGTGGCCGCCGCCCGGGCGGCGTTGCGCGGGCCGTGGGGCCGGATGGGCGAACGGGAACGCGCCGAGGTGCTGCGCCGGGTCGCCGACGAGTTGGAGCGCCGCTTCGACGACCTGGTCACCGCCGAGGTCGCCGACACCGGCAAGTCCATCTCCCAGGCCCGCACCCTGGACATCCCCCGTGGGGCGGCGAACTTCCGGGCGTTCGCGGAGATCGTGGCGACCGCGCCCACCGAGTCGTTCACGACGGTCACCCCGACCGGCGGCCGGGCGCTGAACTACGCGCTGCGTAAGCCCGTCGGCGTGGTCGCGGTCATCGTGCCGTGGAACCTGCCACTGCTGCTGCTCACCTGGAAGTTGGCTCCGGCGTTGGCCTGCGGCAACGCCGTGGTGGTCAAGCCCAGCGAGGAGACGCCCGCCTCGGCGACGCTGCTCGCCGAGGTGATGGCCGCCGCCGGCGTACCGGAGGGAGTGTTCAACCTGGTGCACGGGTTCGGGCCGGATTCGGCGGGGGAGTTCCTCACCCGCCACCCGGGCGTGGACGCGATCACCTTCACCGGTGAGTCGGCCACCGGCGGCGCGATCATGCGGGCCGCCGCCGACGGCGTGAAGGCGGTGAGCTTCGAGCTGGGCGGTAAGAACGCCGGCCTGGTCTTCGCCGACGCCGACCTGGACGCCGCGGTGGCCGGCTCGGTGCGGTCCAGCTTCACCAACGGTGGACAGGTGTGTCTCTGCACCGAACGTATCTACGTGCAGCGCCCGGTCTTCGAGGAGTTCACCGCCCGGCTGGCGAAGCGGGCCGGCGAACTGGCGTACGGCTGGCCGACCGACGAGGCCACCGCCACCATGCCGCTGATCTCCCACCAGCACCGGGCGAAGGTGCTCGGCGCGTACGAGCTGGCCCGGGCCGAGGGCGCCGAGGTGCTGACCGGTGGCGGCTCGCCCACCTTCGGTGACACCCGCGACGGCGGTTCGTACGTGCAGCCGACGGTGCTCACCGGGCTCGGCCCGGACGCCCGCACCAACCGGGAGGAGATCTTCGGGCCGGTGGTGCACGTGGCGCCGTTCGACACCGAAGACGAGGCGTACGCCCTCGCCAACGGCACCGAGTACGGCCTGGCGGCGACCGTGTGGACCCGGGACGTGGGTGTCGCGCACCGGGCCGGCGCCCGGCTGGACGCCGGCATCGTCTGGGTCAACACGTGGTTCCTGCGTGACCTGCGTACCCCGTTCGGCGGGGTGAAGGCGTCCGGTATCGGTCGTGAGGGCGGCGTGCACTCGTTGAACTTCTACTCCGAACTCACGAACGTCTGCGTGGACCTGTCGTGAGCCGTAGCGAGGGAGCGGGCATGGAAGCTGACATCGAGGCCGCCAACCGGGAGCTGGCCGACGCCCGCAGCACCGGCAAGCCGTGCCCACCGCTGCGCGGGCGGCTGCTGCCGGAGGGGGACGTCGAGTCCGCGTACCGCGTGCAGCAGCTCCAGGCGCGGGCCTGGCAGGGTCGTGGCGAACGCCGGGTCGGCGCGAAGATCGGGCTGACCTCCCGGGCGGTGCAGGAGACCTTCGGGGTGTTCCAACCGGACTTCGGCATGCTGACCGACGCCATGGCGGTCGGTGACGGGGTCGAGGTGCCCATCGACCGGCTGCTCCAGCCGCGGGTCGAGGCGGAGATCGCGTTCGTGCTCGACAAGGATCTCCCGGACCCGCAGATCACGACTGTCGACCTGATCCGCGCGGTCGACCACGTGCTGCCGGCGATCGAGATCGTCGACTCGCGGATCGCCGCCTGGGACATCTCCATCGTGGACACCGTCGCCGACAACGCCTCCAGCGGGCTCTTCGTGCTCGGCACCACGCCACGCCGGCTCGCCGACGTCGATCTGCGGCTGTGCGGGATGGTGCTGGAGCACGCCGGTGAGCCGGTCTCGGTGGGCGCGGGCGCGGCCTGCCTGGGCAACCCGCTGCACGCTTTGAACTGGCTGGCCAACACCCTCGCCCGCGCCGGTGACCCGCTGCGCGCCGGGGACGTGGTGCTCTCCGGGGCGCTCGGCCCGATGGTGCCGGTCAGCCCGGGGGCCGCGTACGAGGCACGGATCTCCGGGCTCGGCTCGGTGCGCACCTGTTTCAGCAAGGCGGACCGGTGAGCGCGAGGAGTGAGCCAGTTCCGCGAGCCCCGCAGTCGCGAACGAAAGGTGGAACAGCCTCAGTGACCGGAGTGGCGGTTCTCGGTTCCGGCAACATCGGCACCGACCTGATGATCAAGGTGTTGCGCCTCAGTGACAGCCTGCGGATGGTGGCGATGGCCGGCATCGACCCGGCCTCCGACGGCCTGGCGCGGGCCCGCCGGCTCGGCGTCGCCACCACCGCCGAGGGCGTCGACGGGCTGGTCGCGATGCCCGAGTTCGCCGACGTCGAGCTGGTCTTCGACGCCACCTCGGCCGGTGCGCACCGCCATCACGACGAGGTGCTGCGCGCGCACGGCCGCACCGTGGTCGACCTGACCCCGGCCGCGCTCGGCCCGTACGTGGTGCCGCCGGTCAACCTCGACGAGCACCTGCACGAGCCGAACGTCAACATGGTGACCTGCGGCGGGCAGGCCACCGTGCCGATCGTCGCCGCCGTCCGTCGGGTCACCCCGGTGGCGTACGGGGAGATCGTCGCCTCGATCGCGTCCCGGTCGGCCGGCCCGGGCACCCGGGCCAACATCGACGAGTTCACCGAGACCACGGCCCGGGCCATCGAGGTGGTCGGTGGGGCCGAACGGGGCAAGGCGATCATCGTGCTGAACCCGGCGGACCCGCCGCTGCTGATGCGGGACACCGTCTACTGCCTCTGCCCGGACGCCGACGCCGACACCGACGCCATCGCCGCCTCGGTGGCGGACATGGTGGCGACCGTGCAGGAGTACGTCCCCGGTTACCGGCTCAAGCAGGACGTGCAGTTCGACCGGGTCGAGGCGTACCTGCCGACGCTCGGGCGTCAGCTCACCGCCCTGCAGGTGTCGGTCTTCCTGGAGGTCTCCGGCGCCGGGCACTACCTGCCCGCGTACGCCGGCAACCTGGACATCATGACCTCGGCCGCGCTGCGCACCGCGGAGCGGCTGGTCGCCGTGCGTTCGACGGGAGCGGTGGCATGACCGACCTGTACATCCAGGACGTGACGCTGCGCGACGGCATGCACGCCATCGCCCACCGGTACACCGTCGACCAGGTGCGCACGATCGCCGCCGCGCTGGACGCCGCCGGGGTGGCCGCGATCGAGGTGGCGCACGGTGACGGGCTCGCCGGTTCCAGCGTCAACTACGGCCACGGCGCGGCCAGCGACGCCGAGTGGATCTCCGCCGCCGCCGAGGTGCTGACCACGGCGAAGCTGACCACGCTGCTGCTCCCCGGCATCGGCACCATCGCCGACCTGAAGGCGGCGAAGGCGCTCGGGGTGACCAGCGTGCGGATCGCCACGCACTGCACCGAGGCGGACATCTCCGCCCAGCACATCTCCTGGGCCCGGGAGAACGGCATGGACGTGGCCGGGTTCCTGATGATGTCGCACATGAACGATCCGGCCGGGCTGGCCGGGCAGGCCAAGCTGATGGAGTCGTACGGTGCGCACTGCGTCTACGTCACCGACTCCGGCGGTCGGCTGCTGATGTCCGACGTGGCGCAGCGGGTCGACGCGTACCGGCAGGTCCTGGCCCCGGAGACGCAGATCGGCATCCACGCGCACCACAACCTGTCGCTCGGGGTCGCCAACAGCGTGCTCGCCGTCGAACACGGTCGGGTCACCGGGTCCGCGCCGGTCGGCCCGGACGCACCCCACGGCCGGACGGTCCGCGTCGACGCCTCCCTCGCCGGCATGGGCGCGGGCGCCGGCAACGCGCCGCTGGAGGTCTTCGTGGCGGTCGCCGAACTGCACGGTTGGAAGCACGGCTGCGACGTGTTCGCGCTGATGGACGCGGCTGACGACATCGTCCGCCCGTTGCAGGACCGGCCGGTCCAGGTGGACCGGGAGACGCTCTCCCTGGGGTACGCCGGGGTCTACTCCAGCTTCCTGCGGCACGCCGAGCGGGCCTCCGCGAAGTACGGCGTGGACGTCCGGTCGATCCTGGTCGAGCTGGGCCGGCGTCGGATGGTCGGCGGCCAGGAGGACATGATCGTGGACGTCGCACTCGACCTGGCCGGTAAGGAGCAGGCTGTGGGCGCGAGGAGTGAGCCGGGTTTGCCAGCCCCGCAGTCGCGAACGGAAGGTGGCGCAGCATGATCGGACCGGACGTCGCGGGAATCGCCGAGAAGTTGGGGGCGGCGGCCGACACGGCCACCGCGATCCCGCAGCTCGCCGCCGAGACCGGCCTGGACGTCGACGCCGCGTACGCGGTGCAGGCCGCGCTGCTCCAACGCCGCGTCGAGGCGGGTGAGCGGCTCGTCGGGCTGAAGATGGGGCTGACCAGCAGGGCGAAGATGGCCCAGGTCGGCGTGGACGAGGTGATCTGGGGGCGGCTCACCGATGTGATGCGGGTGCCCGACGGTGGCGTGGTGGACCCGGCCGCGTACATCCACCCCCGGGTCGAGCCGGAGGTGGCGTTCCTGCTGGACCGGCTGCCCGAGCCGGGCGAGCCGGTCGGCGACTTCGCCAGCGCGGTCCGCGCGGTCGCCCCGGCCATCGAGCTGATCGACTCCCGGTACGCGGACTTCCGCTTCTCGCTGCCGGACGTGATCGCCGACAACACCTCCGCGGCCGCGTTCGTGGTCGGGCCGTGGTCGCCGGTGCCGGCGGGCCTGGACAACCTGGGCGTGCTGCTGGAGGTCGACGGGCGGGTCGCACAGGTCGGCTCGACGGCCGCGATCCTCGGTGACCCCCGTCGGGCGCTCGACGAGGGCATCCGACTGGCCGGCCGGCACGGGGTGCGGTTGGAGTCCGGGTGGGTCTTCCTGGCCGGCGCCGCCACCGCTGCCGTTCCGCTGCGTCCGGGCGCGCACGTGCGGGCCGTCGTCGAGAAGCTCGGCACGGCGTCGCTGCGGGCGTCGTCGTGACCGCGCGGGTGGTGGCCGGGAAGGCCGTGCCTCGGGGGGCTTTTCCGCACGTCAAGGTCGCCGGTGGGTTCGTCTTCGTCTCGGGTACGTCGTCGCGGCGGCCGGACAACACGTTCGCCGGGGTATCGGTCGACGAACTCGGCACCACGAACCTCGACATCCGGGTGCAGACGCGAGCCGTGATCGAGAACATCGGCGATCTGCTCCGTTCCGTCGGCGCGGACCTCACCGACCTCGTGCAGGTGACGTCGTACCTGGTCAACATGAACGACTTCGGTGGTTACAACGAGGTGTGGGCGGAGTTCTTCGACGCGTCCGGACCGACCCGTACGACGGTCGCGGTGCACCAGTTGCCGCACCCGCACCTGCTCATCGAGATCCAGGCAGTGGCCCTTCTTCCCTCGGGAGGTCAGTCGTGAGTGAGATCGCCGAACCGTTCAGCTTTCCGGGATGGATCGCGGACAACCAGCACCTGTTGAAGCCGCCGGTGGGCAACAAGGAGATGTTCCCCGGCGGGGACGACTTCATCGTGATGGTGGTGGGCGGGCCCAACCAGCGCACCGACTTCCACGTGGACCCGTACGAGGAGTTCTTCTACCAGGTCAAGGGCAACATGCACATCAACCTGGTCACCCCGGAGGGGCCGCGTACGGTGCACGTGCGCGAGGGTCAGATGTGGATGCTGCCGCGCAACACCCCGCACTCCCCGCAGCGGCCGGAGGCCGGCTCGATCGGTGTGGTCGTCGAGCGGGTCCGTGAGGAGGGCACGCTGGAGACGTTCCAGTGGTACTGCCCGGAGTGCGGCAACAAGGTGCACGAGGTGGAGTTGCAGGTCCGCGACATCGCCGCCGACCTGCCGCCGGTGTTCCAGGCGTTCTACGCCGACGAGCAGGCGCGTACCTGCGCCGACTGCGGCATGCTGCACCCGGGCAAGGGCTGATGCCCGCAGGCGTGGTCGACGTGCACACCCACGTCGTACCGAAGGGGTGGCCGGACCTCGGCGCGGCGTGCGGTGGGTCCGGCTGGCCGTGGCTGCGGGTCGACTCCGAGCGCGCCGCCATGATCATGGTGGGGGAGACGGAGTTCCGTCCGGTCGGCGCCGAGTGTTGGGACGCGTCCCGCCGACTGGCCGACATGGACGCCGACGGCGTGGACGTGCAGGTGGTCTCGCCCACGCCGGTCTTCTTCAGTTACGACCGCCCGGCCGACCAGGCGGTGAAGGTCGCCCGGATCTTCAACGACCTGACCCTGGAGGTCACCGCCGCCGGTGGCGACCGACTGGTGCCGTTCTGCCAGGTGCCGCTCCAGGACCCGGACGCCGCGTGCGCCGAACTGGATCGCAGCCTGGCCGCCGGGCACGTGGGTGTGGAGATCGGCAACCACGTCGGCGACCGGGATCTGGACGACGCGGGTGTGGTCACCTTCCTCCAGCACTGTGCCGAGGTGAATGCGCCTGTCTTCGTCCACCCGTGGGACATGCCGGACGGTCCGCGACTGGACCGCTGGATGGCCCGTTGGCTCACCGGGATGCCCGCCGAGACGCACCTGTCGGTGCTGGCGATGATCCTGGGCGGTGTCTTCGACCGGGTGCCCGAGTCGCTGCGGATCTGCTTCGCGCACGGCGGTGGCAGCTTCCCGTTCTGGCTCGGCCGCGCCGACAACGCCTGGCACCGCCGGGGCGACCTGGTCCGTGGCGCGTCCGTCGCCCCGCCCAGCAGCTACGTCGACCGGTTCCTCGTCGACTCGGTGGTCTTCGCGGCGCCCGCGCTGCGGCTGCTGGTCGACACGATGGGGGAGGACCGGGTGCTGGTCGGCAGCGACTACCCGTACCCGCTGGGCGAACGGCCGGCCGGTGCGGTGGTCCGCGACGCCGACTTCCTCACCGACACCCAGCGCGGCAAGCTCCTGTCCACCAACGCGCTGCGCTTCCTCGGTGAGTCGGGTATATAAAGAATGCCTTCGCGGATATACTCGGCGTATGAAGACTGTTATCGATCTTGACGATGAACTGCTCGACCGGGCACGTCGCGAGCTGGGCACCAAGAGCAAGAAGGACACCATCCATGCCGCCCTACGCCTGGTCGCCGAGCGGAGTGAGCGTGCGCAGGCCATCCGGGAGCTGCTCTCGGTCGACCAGGACTGGACCGGTCTGCTCGAGGACGACAAGACACCGCGCGGCGAGCAGGACGCCGCATGATCCTACCGGCCGGGCTCTACCTCATCGACACGTCGGCGTGGAGCCGCCGACGTCAACCGATCGTAGGCAAGCGAATCACGACGATCCTCGAGGAAGGGCTCGCCGCGACCTGCGTACCGCTCGATCTCGAGAACGGGCGAAGTGCCCGCAACTTCCGGGACGCCATGACGATGCGCGCACGCCGAGCGGAGCTAATGGTCGACCTCCCGATCACCCCGGCTGTCGCCACCCGGGCCCGTGACCTGCAACTGGCGCTGACAGCCCGTGGCCACCATCGGGCGGCCAGCCCCGTCGACGTCCTGGTTGCGGCGGCCGCCGCCGAATACTCCGCGATCGTCCTGCACTACGACCGCGATTTCGACCTGATCAGTGACGTCGGCGGACCGCGCAGTGAATGGGTGGCACCTGCGGGCACGCTGGACGCGCTGTGAGCCGCCGTGTCTGCACCTCGCGGCCGCTCCCAGCGGGCAGGATGACGGGATGGCCGAGCCGCACGACCTGACCGCGTTGGAGCAGGCCGCCGCCATCGCGCGCGGCGAACTGTCCAGCGTCGAGCTGGTCGAGCACCACCTGCGGCGGGTGACCGCCCTCGGTGACACCGTGGGCGCGTTCGTCACCGTCACACCGGACCTGGCTCGGGAGGCCGCCCGCGCCGCCGACGCCGCTCCCGCCGACACGCGTGGTCCGCTGCACGGCGTGCCGACCGCGATCAAGGACCTGACCCTCACCGCCGGGGTCCGCACCACCTTCGGTTCGGCGGCGTTCCTCGACTTCGTTCCACCGGTCGACGCCGACGTGGTCCGGTTCATCAAGGCCGCCGGCCTGGTCAGTCTCGGCAAGACGACCACCTCCGAGCTGGGTTGCTCGCTCTACTCGGAGGGTCGGGTCGCTCCGCCCGCCCGCAACCCGTGGCAGTTGGCGTACACCGCTGGTGGGTCCAGCGGCGGCGCCGCAGCAGCGGTGGCCGCCGGGCTGGTCCCGGTCGCCCAGGGCTCCGATGGTGGCGGCTCGCTGCGCATCCCGGCGTCGCTCTGCGGCCTGGTCGGCTACAAGCCCAGCCGTGGCCTGGTCTCCGGCGGGCCGGTCGGCTCCGGAGCGTTCGGCCTGCCCACCAGCGGCCCGCTCGGGCGGACCGTCACCGACGTCGCCGCGCTGCTCGACGTCATGGCCGTGCCGGTGCCCGGCGAGCCCTACCTGTCGCCGCCCGCGCCCTCCGAGGGCTATCTGGCCGTGGCGCGCCGGGCCGAGCCGGGCCCGTTGCGGATCGGCCGGTTCACCACGCCGATGCTCGCCGACGAGCCGGTCCACCCCGACTGCGTGGCCGCCGTGGACTCCGCCGTCGCGCTGCTCACCGCGGCCGGGCACGAGGTGGTCGAGGTACCGCCGCCGCTCACGCCTTCGGTGTGGCCGCTGTTCGAGATCCTCTGGTACGTGTTGGCGCTCGCCCCGGTGCCGCCGCAACGCGAAGCGGAGCTGCTGCCGTTGACGCGGCTGATGCGCGCCCGGGGTGCCGAGGTCAGCGCCGGCACGCTCGCCGCCACCCTGGGGGAGTTGCAGGCGCAGGTCCGCCTCGGCACCCGCCGCACCGCCGGCGTCGATCTGCTGCTCTGCCCCACCCTGGCGGCCCCGCAGGCGCCCGTGGGCTGGTTCACCGCCGATGGTGACCCGGCGGCCGACTTCGACCGGCAACGCCGCTTCTCGCCCTACTGCGCCGTCTTCAACGTCACCGGCGATCCCTCCGTCTCCCTGCCGGTGGGCAGCACGACCGACGGACTGCCCGTCGGGGTGCTGCTCACGGGCCGGTACGGTGACGACGCGCGGCTGATCGCGACCGCTGCGCAACTGGAGAACTCCAGTGACGGATGGGATCGGCACCCCGCAATCTGGCGGGCCGCCGACTCCGCTAACGTGAATGGTGACGGCGTCGGGTGGCCGGCATCATGATCATCCATTCGACCCGGCAGTTCAAGGTCGTCCTTCTTCCGCCTGGGGGCGTTGGGATTGTCTGTTACCGAGACGTTGCTGGTCTTCGTCGGCATCCCGCTGGCCGCGGTGCTGGTCATCACCGGTCTCACCTACGCCAGCAGCCGTGGTGGTGCCACGACCGGCGGCGGTGGCGCCAAGCGCTACCGCCCGGGCCGGCCCTTCGACTTCACTCCGGTCTGGTTCCTGGGCCGCCCGGAGCAGCTGGCCGACTCGGCCGGCACCGCGCTGACGGCGGGGGCGCAGGCGCCCGCGCTGACCAGCCACAAGCTTGAGAAGGCCAGCGTCGAGGCGCCGGCCGGTGGAACCGGAGGCGCAAGTGACCGTTGGTGAGAAGCAGGCCGGGTCGGATAATCCGCCCGAGGTGCTGGACGGGCCCTTCTCGACCCGCCAGCTGCTGCGCATCGACGAGGCGTTGCGCCTCGCCGACCAGGGCACCGGCCTGGTCTTCTCGGTCTTCGTCGGTGGTCTCGACGAGCCCGTCCGGGAGCACGCCCAGCGGCTGCACCGCCAGCTCGCCGACCCCGACAAGTCGGTGCTGATCGCGGTGTCGCCCAACCAGCGTCAGCTGGAGATCATCACCGGTCGGTACGCCCGCAAGCGCATCCCCGACACGTACGCGAAGCTGGCCGCGCTCTCCATGGCCGGCGCGTTCAGCGGGGGCGACCTGGCCGGCGGCATCATCAACGGCCTCGACCAGCTCGCCAGCCACGCCGGCAAGGGCTGAGCCCTCCCTCGTACGACAAAGCCCGGCCCGCGTTCAGCGGGCCGGGCTTTCACGTGTCAGCGCGGCCAGGCGGAGGGATCGAGGCGCATCGGCCACGGCTCGTCCACGCTTACCGCGTCGTCTGGGCCGATGGTGCCCAACAGTTCGTAATGGTCACCCTTACCGAGGCGGTAGCGGTAGATCACCGGGCCGAAGTCGCCCTGTTCCACCCGCCAGTAGTGCGGGATGCCTGCTTCAGCGTAGAGGGCGGGTTTGGTGAAACGATCGTGGCGACGGCTCCCCGTCGACTCGACTTCCAGGACGAGCGCGATGTGCGTCGGGTCGGCCCACATCTGCCCGCGCGGCGCGTTTGGTCCCAGCACCGTCAGATCGGGGATGAGATTACCGCCGGGGACCTGCACCCCGATCTCCCGGATCACGCGCCAACCGGTGGGAGCCGCCTGGCGAATCGCCATCCGAATCTCGTCGGCCAGCTCATGGTGCTCCGGACCGGCTGGAGGCGTCACGTGCAGGCTCCCGTCGATTATCTCGTAGCGGTTCCCGTCCTCAGGCAGGTCGAACAGGTCCTGCTCGCGCCAGCCCCGCTCCGGGGGTTGCCACCGGTAGGTCGGCTGTGCCATCACGTCCACCTCCTCTCGTCACGATAACGCCCGGGGCCGGCGCGGGCTCCCACCCACGCCGGCCCCGGGCCGGACAACGCTCCACGCCGGCCCCGGGCCGGACAACGCTGCTCAGGCGCTCTGGGCGTCCTTCGCGCGGGCCTTCAGCGCCCGCACCACACCGTCGCGGCCCTCGGCGACCAACCGGCGCAGCGGGCCGGGGTGCCCGTCGCCGGCCAGCCACGCGTCGGTGGCCGCCACCGTGTCGTCCTCCACCAGGTAGGTCGGGTACGCCAACTGCGCGAACTCCTGCGCCGGCTCGCTGTCCCGGGTGGCCCACACCTGCGCGACGGTCGCGAAGTACCGCTCCCGGTACGGGGCGATCAGCTCGACCTGCGTCGGGTGCGCGAAGCCCTGCAACAGGGCCCGGTGCCGCCAGTTGGGCAGCGCGTCGGGGCCGGTCAGCAGCGCCCACACGGCGGCCTTGTTCTCGGCCGTCGGCACCAGCGCCTGGGCGTACGCGGCCTCCCGCTCACCGCTGGCGGTGCGGTCGCCGGCCAGTTCCGCCTCGATCTCGGCGGCACCCGCCGCACCGTTCGCCACCAGCGCGGCGAGGACCGACCAGCGCAACTCGGTGTCCACGGTCAGCCCGGTCGGCATCCCGGTGCCGTCCAACCAACCGCGCAGCGTTGCCAGGTCCTCGTCGGACCGCGCCGCCGAGGTGAACGCGCGAGCCCAGGCGAGCTGGAACCCGCTGCCCGGCTCCGCGTTGGCGAGCGCGTCACGGGCGGTCCGGGCCAGCTCCGCCCAGCCGGTCGGCGCCCAGGCCGGGTCGGCGTACAGGGTGAGCGCGGTGGTCGCCTGCCGCAGGGTGGCGGTGACCAGGTTGATGTCGGTCTCGGCGGGCAGCCCGCTCAGCGTCAGCGCCAGGTAGTCGCGGGCGGACAGTTCGGCGTCGCGGATCATGTCCCACGCGGCGGTCCAGCACAGCGCCCGGGCCAGCGACGACTCGAAGCCACCGATGTGCTGCACCACCGTCGCCATCGACCGGTCGTCGAGGCGCAGCTTGGTGTAGCTCAGGTCGTCGTCGTTGAGCAGCAGCACGTCGGCGGCGCGCACACCCCGCAGCTCGGCGAGGTCGGTCCGCTCGCCGGTCACGTCCACCTCGTACCGCTCGCGGCGGACCAGCCGCCCGTCGGTCAGGTCGTACAGGCCCACGCCGATCCGGTGCGTCCGCAGCGTCGGGTACGCGGTCGGCGCCTCCTGCCGGACCGCCACCTGCTCGTACGTGCCGTCGGCGCCGATGGTGACCTCCGGGCGCAACGTGTTGACCTGCGCGGTCTCCAGCCACTGCGCCGCGAACTTGCGCAGCTCCCGGCCGGAGGCCGTCTCCAACTCGCTGAGCAGGTCGTCGAAGGTGGCGTTGCCCCAGGCGTGCTTGCCGAAGTAGGCCCGCAACCCGGCGACGAACGGCTCCTCGCCCACGTACGCGACGAGCTGCTTGAGCACGCTCGCGCCCTTGGCGTACGTGATGCCGTCGAAGTTGACCTCGACGGCCTCCATGTCCGGCATCTCGGTGTAGACCGGGTGGGTGGAGGACAGCTGGTCCTGCCGGTAGCCCCAGTTCTTCCGGATGGACAGGAACGTCGTCCACGCCTCGGTGAACCGGGTGGCGTTGGTGTTGCACCAGTGGCTGGCCCACTCGGCGAACGACTCGTTCAGCCACAGGTCGTTCCACCAGCGCATGGTGACCAGGTCACCGAACCACATGTGGGCCAGCTCGTGCAGGATCGTGTTGGCGCGCTGCTCGTACTCGAAGTCGGTGACCTGCGAGCGGAACAGGTAGTGCGACTCGGCGTGCGTGACGCAGCCGAAGTTCTCCATCGCGCCGGCGTTGAAGTCGGGCACCCAGAGCTGGTCGTACTTCGGCAGCGGGTAGCGCACGTCGAACTTCTCGTGGAAGAAGTCGAAGCCCTGCTTGGTGATCAGGAACAGGTCGTCGGAGTCCAGGTAGCGCGCCATCGACGCGCGGCAGAACACCCCGAGGTCGATGCCGTCGTGGCTGTCCCGCACCTCGTGGTACGGCCCGGCGCACATGGCGGTGATGTAGGTGCTCATCCGGGGCGACTCGGTGAAGTGCAGCGTCTTGAGCCCCTCACCCGCAGGCTCCTCCCGCTGCACCGGCATGTTGGACACCGCCCGCCAGTGCGCCGGCACGGTGGCGTGCCAGGTGTAGACGCTCTTCAGGTCGGGCTGGTCGAAGCAGGCGAACACCCGCTGCGCGTCGGCGGTCTCGAACTGGCTGTAGAGGTACGTCTCGCCGTCCACCGGGTCGACCGTGCGGTGCAGGCCCTGACCACTGTTGGAGAAACTGAAGTCGGCGTCGACCACCAGGGTGTTGTCGCTGTCCAGACCGGACAGCACCAGGCCCTTCTCGGCCGACCAGTCGGAGAGGTCGACCGGCGTGCCGTTCAGCGTCGCGGAGCGCACCGAGTCGGCGGCCAACTCGATGAATGTGCTCGCACCCGGTTCTGAACAGCGGAAGCGGACCTCGGTGACGGACCGGAAGGTGCGGCCGTCCGCCGCCAGCACGGCGCTCGACAGGTCCAGCCTGATGTCGTACCCCGTCACGTTGAGCAGGCGGGCCCGCTCGGTCGCCTCGACCTGGGTCAGGTTGCGCACTCCCGGCACTGTTCGTCTCCATCCCACATCACGCCGACGCCCGGCGGCGTCCGTCTGACAGCCACTCGTGGCGGCTGGCCCGATTCGAGTCTTCCACGTACGGGCAGCCGGCGGTGGCCGAGGTCACGCTCTCATTCGGGTGCCGCTCGACGCGGTGCGGGGTGAGGATTCCGGTGAGACGCCGGACTGCCGGCGCCCCGTTGCGAAGGGACCTCACCGTGACCGATCGCGTCACCGCCGACATGTGGTTCGACCCGGCCTGCCCGTGGGCGTGGATCACGTCCCGCTGGCTGCTCGAGGTCGAGCAGGTTCGTGACGTGGACATCCGTTTCCACGTGATGAGCCTGGCCGTGCTCAACGACGGCCGGGACGAGCTGCCCGAGGAGTACAAGTCCTTCCTCCGCACCGCCTGGGGCCCGGTGCGGGTCTGCATCGCCGCCGAGCAGCGGTACGGCAACGACGTCCTGCGCCCGCTCTACACCGCGCTCGGCACCCGGATCCACCTCGGCAAGGAGGAGCGGGCGCACGAGCTGTACGTCGCCGCGCTGACCGACGCCGGCCTGGACCCGGCGCTTGCCGCCGCCGCCGACAGCACCGACTTCGACGAGGCGTTGCGGGTCAGCCACGAGGCCGGCATGCGCCCGGTCGGACAGGACGTCGGCACTCCGGTCGTCCACGCGCCCGGCCCGGACGGCACCCCCGTCGCGTTCTTCGGCCCGGTGATCACCCCGGCTCCGAAGGGGGAGGCCGCCGGCCGGCTCTGGGACGGTGTCCTGCTGGTCGCCGGCACGCCCGGCTTCTACGAGCTGAAGCGCACTCGCGAGCAGGACCCGATCTTCGACTGAGCGCTGAAGGAAGGGCCCCTTGTTAACGCTATGCGTTAACAAGGGGCCCTTCCTTCAGCGCGGCGTGTCGGGCCGCCGCGTTGCCCGCCCCGTCACCGGGAGACCGCTGCACTCGTTGGCCTGCATGTCCGCCGCAGCGACCCGCAGGGCCGCACCCGCAGTTCGTGGAGGCAATCCCGATGGCCAAGCACCGTGCGTCCGGTGACGATCAGCTGACCCGGGCGGGGGTGATCGACACTCCCGGCGCGGACTACTGGTCCGTTGACGATTCCCGCTGGCCGGCGGTCCGTCCGGACCTACCCGCCCACCTGGTCGAATTGCTCGCGCCGCCCATCGTGGTGGGCGTGGCCCGGGTGCCGGTGACCTCCCGGCTCACACCGCCCGCGCCGGCCAACCCGTTGCCGCCGGCCGCCGACTCCGTACCGACGGATCTGTCGACGCTGGCGGCACCGGCGGAACCCGCGCCCCCACCGCCGGCGCCGGCCGCCCCGCGCCCGGTGCCGACGCCGCCGCTGAACCCGCGGCCCGTCCCGTCGCCGCCCCCGGAGCGTCCCGTGCCGGGGCCGCCCGCGTCGCCCCGCCGCAGCGTGAACACCGGACCGGTCGGCACCGTCCGACGGGGCAACAGCGGGCCGGTGAGCGCGGGTCGGCACCGCCGGGGCGTGTCCGACCGCGCCGGCTGACCGCCGCGCCGGGCCTGGCGCTTTCATCTGGTGGACGCCCTGCGGGTCCCCGTCGGCGGCAACACCGTCGCCGGTAGCGTCACGGGTATGACGGTCGTGCATCCGATCACCCGAGCGTGGGTCACCACTGGTGGCACCGGCGCGCAGAACTACGACGAGTTCGCCGACGACGCGGAGATCACCGCGATCATCGAGGCGAACCCGCACAGTGCCCTCGGCATCGAGATGCCGCACCGCGCCCCGCAGAGCCTGGGCAAGTCCTTCCTCGACGCGCTGCCGGACGCGGTCTCCCGCCTCGCCGAGGCCAAGGCGGACGGCAGTTACACCCCCGCCGAGCAGGTGGTGGTGCTCTACCGGATCACCGCAGCCGGCGAGGAGCCCGCGTACGGGCTGTTCGCGATGGTGGACACCGACCAGATCTCCACCCGGGCCGACGAGCCGGGCCTGGTCATCCGCAACGAGGACGTGTTCATCGCCAAGGTGCGCGAGCGGGTGGCACTGGCCGAGGCGCTGGGTCACCTGCTCTCACCCGTGCTGTTGCTGCAGACCGGGCGTGGCGACGAGCTGCACGCCGCCCTCGCGACGGCGACCGAGGCGGCCGGCGTGCCCGCCGCGACGGACACCGACCAGGCCGGGCGCACGCACGCGATCTGGTTGCTCGGCCCCGGTCCGGAGCAGACCGCGCTGACCGACCTCGCCGGTGGCGGGGAGCTGGTCGTCGCCGATGGCAACCACCGCAGCCTGGCCGCCCAGACCGGCGGACTGTCCCGCTTCCTGGCCGTGGTCACCACCCCCGCGTCGGTGGCCATCCAGCCATACAACCGGCTGGTCAGCGAGCTGACCACGACGCCAGCAGAGCTGCTCGACCGGCTGCGGGCCGCGGGTGCCGAGGTCGAGCCGATCGACGGCCCGGTCGAGGTCCCGGCGGGCGGCGGCACCGTGCACCTCCGCCTCGACGGCCGGGGGTACGCGGTGCGCCTGCCCGCCACCGCCGGCGCCCGCCTGGAGAACCTGGACCACGCCCTGGTCGAGCGGTTGCTGCTGCGCGACGCGCTCGGTCTCGACCCGGGCGACAAGCGGATCACCTACGTCGGTGGTGACTACCCGGCGAGCTGGCTCACCGGTGAGGTCGACGCCGGCCGGGCCGAGCTGGCCATCCTGATCGCGCCGGTGACCGTGGCGGACTTCGTCGCGGTGAACCTGGCCCGGGAGAAGATGCCCCGCAAGAGCACCTGGTTCACCCCGAAGGCGCGTGGCGGTCTGGTGGTCGCCGAACTGCCGCGCTGAACGGCCCACCGCACGACCGTGTGACGAACCCGGCTCTCCGACGCCGCCGCTGCGACGTCGGAGAGCGCGGCCTGACAGACTGCCCGGTATGCGCGTCTACCTGGGATCCGATCACGCCGGTTTCGAGTTGAAGGTGCACCTGGCCAATCACCTGGCCAAGCAGGGGTACGACGTGATCGACGTCGGCCCGCACGCCTACGACCCGGACGACGATTATCCGACGTTCTGCCTGCACGCCGGCACCCAGGTGGTGGCCGACGAGACGGGTCTCGGCGTGGTCATCGGCGGGTCCGGCAATGGTGAGCAGATCGCCGCCAACAAGGTCGCCGGGGTCCGGGCCGCGCTGGCCTGGAGCGTGGAGACCGCTCAGCTGGCCCGCCAGCACAACGACGCCAACGTGGTGGCGGTCGGCGCCCGGCAGCACACGCTGGACGAGGCCACCGGCATCGTCGAGGCGTTCCTGAACACGCCGTTCTCCGGCAACGAGCGGCACGCCCGTCGGATCGCCCAGGTGGCCGAGTACGAGCAGACCCGGCAGTTGCCCGACCTGCCCTGAGCCAGGCGGTCAGCGCGGCGAGCGGGGTAGCTCCTCGCGGGGCACCCAGTTGCGTCGGACGACCACCACCCGGGCCTCCGCCTCGGCCAGGTCGTCCTCGGTCGGTCGGGCCGCGTCCCGGGCTCGCAGGGCGGCGCTCAGGCCCACCTGGGACGAGCCGGAACCGACCAGCCCGCGTAGCCCTCGCTCGCCGTCGCGCTCGTCGCCGCCCGGGCCTCGGCGGCGCGGCGGCGGGTCGGCCCCGTCGTGCACCCCGCCGGTGCTGACCGTCGAGGTGTCGGCACCGCGTCCGGCCGATTCGGAGTCGGGGTGGTGGCGTAGCCGTCGCCGTCGTCGGTCGGGGTCACCCATCAGCCGACCGTACCCTGCCCGGGGTGGGATCCGGCACCGTCGGGCCGGCCGTGTCCCGGGCGGGGTCGGCGACCGATTTGCCGGCTGGCTACCCTCGAATCAGGCGGTGGCGATGCCGTCGGTCAGGCGGTGGCGATGCCGTCGGTCAGGGGGAGGACAAGATGGCAGACCAGACGCAGCCGTGGGCGGAGCGGACCGTGGAGGTGCCGCCGCAGGCCGGCGTCGGGGTGCCGCCGCAGCGGGACGGTTTCCGCCGGGGTGTGGCGCCTGTCGGTCAGCCGCGCACCCCGCGGACCGAGCCGTTCCCGGTGGTCGAGCAGGAGCCGACCGGCACCGGTTGGCCCGGCGGCCCGGTTCCGCGCCGGTCGCTGAGCTCGCGGATGGCGCAGTTGCGTCGCGGCGGTGAGTGGAGTGCGGCGGCCGGGCTCTTCGCGTTCGTCTGCTGGGGGATCTGGGCGCTCTCCGGCCAGGGTGACCTGAGCGGTCCGCTGCTGGTGCTGGTGCTCAGCCTGCTGGTGGCGGTCGGCCTGTTCGCCCTGTCCCGGCTGGTCGGCCGGGTGGTGCTGGAACGGCAGTTGGGGCGGGTCCGGCGCAGCGCCCGAGGTGCGCACCTGGCGACGGCGGTGTTCCTCGCCGGCCTCGGTGTGGCCTGGCTGCAGCAGACCGAGTGGGTCGTCTCCGCCTGGAACTGGATCTCCTCGAACTGACACCGGGCGCGCACGGGCGGGTCGGCTCGGGGCCGCCCGCCCGTGCGTCCGGTCGCGGCACGCCGCGACGCCGGTCGTCTCCCCACCAGGCAAGACTGCTGCTTACCCGGCCGGCCACGGTTCATCCGTGGCCGGCCGGTCCGTCTGGTACCTCGTTCGGGGAGGCATGGTCCCGTCGGTACGGCGGTCAGGGGCTGTCTCCGTGCCTCTCGGCGCCCGCGTGACGGCCGAGATCCGGCCAGTGGTGCCGCGCCCGGCGGGCGGACCCGGCACCACTGGCAGATCAGCCGGCGGGCTGGGCGGCGGCGTAGTCGCGGGCCACCCGCACCAGCTCGACCAGCCCGCCCGCGTACTCCTGGGACTCGCCGTGCGCCTCGTCGAACGGTGGCTGGAAGCCGACCCCCTCCCACTGGCCGGTGGTCGGGTTCCACCGGTCGTTGCCGACCTCGAAGTCCCAGGCGAAGATGCCCAGCTCGTAGTAGAGCTGGTCGGCCGAGTTGCCGGCGGCGGAGTAGAGCACGTCGGCGACCGGCCCGGTCTGCGACGGCCAGGTGACCGTGCCGCGCTCCTGTGCGATGGCGCCGACGATCCGCCGGGCGCTGTCGAGGAACAGCGTGGACTCGTCGATCGACGGCCGGGGCAGGGTGACCCTGCCGTCGGCCCGGTACGCACCCGGCGGCCACATGAAGTACCCGCCGTAGGAGTGCACGTTCATCGCGAACTTGATGTTCGGGTGGTCCTGCGCGAGTGCGATCACGTTTCGGCTCTCCGCCTCGGACAGCTCGGCCGTGCCCGCGTAGTTGCCGGAGAGGCAGTTGGCGCTGGCGCCCACGTAGCCGTCGAAGTACGAACCGACGGTGTAGTTGCGGTTGATGTCGACGCCCCACGAGGTGCGGTTCTTCGGGTCGCGGGCCGGTCCGGTGCAGTGGTTGACCAGGTTCTTGCGCTGGAAGTTGAAGTCGTTGAACGAGTAGTTCGCGCCGTCGGGGTTGACCGTCGGGATGACGAAGATGTCGACTTGTTCCAGCAGCTCACGGGTGGCGGGGTCGGTCCGGGCGTTGGCCAGCATCCGCTCGGCGAACTCCAACGTCACCAGCGGCGTGGCCCACTCCCGGGCATGTTCCTGGGAGTACGCGAGCACACCGACCCGGGAGCCGTCCCGGTGTACGCCGAGGCGCAGCGCCTGCACCGTCCACGGCCGGGCCGGCACCTCGGTGCCCTGTAGACCGTCGTCGAGTCGGACCGGACCGGCGACGGGCATCGGCAGCCCGGCCGAGCCGTCCTCGACGGTGGCCCGGAACCGGTCCGGTTGGCGGGCGTTGATCGCCGCGGCGACCTCGTCGGTGGTGCTCACCGTCTTGCCCCCGGTGTCGGTGGCCAGCGACACGGTCAGGACGCGGTCGCGGTAGCCGACGGTCAGTGGCCGGTTCGGACGACCCGGGTCGACGGTGCGCACCTGCACGCCGTTCATACCCTGGTCGCCGAAGCGCACCGAGTCCACGACCACGGCGGCCACCGCCGGGTCACCGAGGTACGCGACGGCGGTGCGTCGATATCCCTGGGTCTTGTTCGGCAGGTCGATCACGTCGACCAGGTCCCGGTACTGGCGGGCCAGCCGCTTGATTCGCGACTGGATGTCCACCGGCGTGAGGTACGCGTCGATGAAGTCCTTCTGGTAGCCGGCCGGCAGGGGCGGCGGGGCGGCGTTGGGCCAGAGTGTCGGCGTGATCGCCCGACTGGTCCCGCCGAGGCTGGAGGTGGCGGTCAGTTGGACCGGTCGACCGGGCACCGGCTGGGGGAGCGCGTAGTGGTACTGGTACTCGCCGGAGTCCTCGAAGCGGTAGAGCGGGAACGAGCCGGTCGCCCCGTCCGCCGTCCGCCAGTTGACGGTGATCTCCACATCCGGGTCGTCGGTGGCGGTGGTGGCCACCTGCGCCTGGAGGAACGTCTGGCCGGTCGTTGTCCACCAGTAGGCCTGCTGGACCTGGAGGGTGTCGGTGTTCGTGGCGGAGCGCTGGCCGGATGGAGCGCGTAGCCCGGCAGTGGTGCGGGCCTGAGCCGCGCCGACGCTCTCGGCGTAGTTCCGGCTCCCGTCCTCGGCGCGCTGCACGATCTGCGTGGCCGTGGCGCCCTGAGCGGTCAGGTCGGCGAGCTGGGCGCCGGTCAGCACGAGATCGGCGAGGATCCGCCCGTCCCGGGTGCGGGGCCGGTTGGCCAGGTCCGCGCCGGTGGCGACCAGCCGGTCGAGCTGCGCCTGATCGCGTAGCTGCACCCGGACCAGGGCGGTTTCGGTGGTGCTCAGGGTGATCGGTGCTGCGGGATCGGCTGGTGCGGCGGTTCCCGGACCCGGGTGGGACAGCACTGCGCTGAACAGGATCGCTGTGGTGGCGGCAGCTGTCCACCGTCGTCGGACGATCATGTGCCCTCCTGACGGATGTCGATGTCTCTGGTCCTTACACCAGTGCACAGATCGACACCTGTCAAGGTGGGGGTGGTGTGTTCGGCAGCGCTGAGCCTGGTCGTCGGGCCGGACGCGATGGGCCGGGTCGTCCCCGGCGCGGTCTGCTCCACCGGCGGGTAACCGGGGTTCGCATATTGATTGCGCACCGCCCGCTGGTATGTGCGGCAGAGGCGCGATAATTGCGCTGGGCGGGGCGGCGCGAGCTGCGGAAACGACGTGATCGAGCCGACTCTTCGGCAAGTCGACATCGGTCCGGAAAATTGTTGAAACTGCTGCCCGGTCGATCGGATTCCGGCCGCCCCTGTTGCTGTCTTCCCAGCTCTACCGGCTGAACACCCGGCGTCGGGCATGTATCCAGCACCTGTCGAACGGATGGCGGATCGGCGCGGTCCTGGGTCAGGGGGTAGGTGAAGAAAAACAGAATTCGCAGACCCGGCTCGTGGTTCATGATTTAGCCGGCGTTCACGTTCGACAAGCCCCATTCCCTCTACCCTTTGGCGCGACGTTCGATCGCTAAAGGAAGAGGTTTCGTGAGTCAGGCAATCGACGGTCACCACATCGCGCTGGACAACGTTGTTCCCGGGGAGATGTGGGCGGCCATCGCCGAACGGGCGCGGCGCGTTCCCGCAGCCGTCGCGCTGGTGGAGCAGTCCGCCGAGGTGACGTACGCGGCACTGGTGGAGCAGGTCGAGGCCCTGGCGGTCGAACTCGTCACCGCCGGTGTCGGTGTCGGCGACCTGGTCGGAATCCGGCTGCCCCGAGGCCGTCAGGCGATCATCGCGATCCTCGCGGCCCTCCGGGCCGGAGCGGGCTACGTGCCGCTGGACCCCGCGTACCCGGCGGACCGGATCCGGCTGATGCTCTCCGACGCCCGTCCCCGCGTGGTGATCGACGAGAACGGGGTGTCGTCGTCACCCGACGCGCGGCGATCGGCCTCGGACACCGCGTACGTCATCTTCACGTCCGGATCCACCGGCCGCCCCAAGGGCGTCATGGTGCCGCGCACAGCCCTGGACAGCTTCTGCCGCGCCGCTGTCGGCCGGTACGAGCTGACCGAAGCCGACCGGATGTTGCAGTTCGCCTCGCTCAGCTTCGACGCCAGCATCGAGGAGCTGTTCCCGCCGCTGGTCAGCGGGGCCACTGTGGTGATCCGCGACGAGGACATGATCAGCCGGCCGGACCTCTTCCTCGACCGGTGTGCAGCCCTCGGCATCACCGTCCTCGACCTGCCGACGGCGTACTGGCACGAGTTGGTGGGCGCCCTGGCACGAGGCGAGGTGACCCTGCCCGCGACGGTCCGACTGGTGATCATCGGAGGCGAGGCCGCACGTGGGGACCTGGTCCGTGGTTGGCAGGCGGTGGTCGGCACCTCGGTGCGGCTGCTCAACACCTACGGGCCGACCGAGACCACGGTCGTCGCCACGGTCGCCGACCTGACCACGTGGGCCGGTGAGGTCGTACCGATCGGGCACCCGCTGCCGGGGGTCACCTGCCGCATCGTCGACGACGCCGGAGCGGAGGCCGAGGTCGGGGAGTTGCTGATCGGCGGCGCAGGCGTGGCCACCGGCTACCTGCACCAGCCGGCCCTCACCGCCGAGCGGTTCCGTTCCGGGCCGGACGGCCGACCCGAGTACCGGACCGGCGACCGGGTCCGACGCGGGGCCGACGGTGGTTTCGAGTTCCTCGGACGGGCCGACGACCAGGTGAAGGTCCGTGGCTTCCGCATCGAGTTGGGTGAGATCGAGACCGTGTTGCGCGACGTCGAGCACGTCAGCGACGCGGTCGTCGTCGTGCAGGACCGTGACGGGCAGCAGCGCCTGGTGGGCCACGTGGTCGCGGCACCGGGCGTCGACCTGGCCGCGGTGCGCGCCGGCCTCGCCGACCGGCTGCCCGCCTACCTGATCCCCGCCGTGCTGACCCGACACGACTCCTTCCCGATCGGCCCCCAGGGCAAGATCGACCGGCGGGCGTTGGCAGCCACCACCGACGACGCGCCGGTCACCGGCTGGGCGGGGCTGACCCCCGCACAGGCCGAGGTCGCCGCCCTGTGGCGCACCCTGCTCGGCGTGGGGGAGGTACGCCCCGACGACGACTTCCTCGCCCTCGGCGGCAGCTCGCTCGCCGCCATCCGGTTGATCGGCGCCCTCCGGCAGCGCCACGGGGTGAACCTCACCCTGAGCGAGCTGTACGCCGCTCCGACGCTCGCCGCGCTCGCCGCGCGTCTCGCCACCGGGCCCGGCGCCGACAAGGCGCCAGCCGACGCGGGGCCCGGCGTCGACGAGACGCCGGCCGACGCCGTACCCGCCGACGTCCCGCTCGCCCTGAGCCCCCTGCAACGTGACTTCTGGGTGGCCGAGCGCGTCTGCGCCGAGCTGCCCGCGCACACCCTCGGTGCCCGCTTCCGGTGGGACGGCCGGATCGACGTCGACGCCCTGACCCGTGCCCTGCGTGAGCTGACCCGGCGGCACCCGTTGCTGCGCGCCCGGTTCCCCGACGACGGGGCCGAGCCGCGCCTGGTCATCGACGACGACGCGGTGATCCCGCTGAGCGAGGCACCGCGCTCCGATCCGGCCGTGGAGAAGTTCGACCTGGCCAACGGCCCGCTGGCCCGCGCCGTTCTGGTCCGCACCGGCGGCGACGACGAACTGGTCCTGCTCGTGCACCACCTCGTGTACGACGGCTGGTCGAGCACCGTCGTCGGCACCGAACTGGCCGCGCTCCACCAGGCGGCGCTGCGCGAACCGGACACCGACGACCTCAGCGCCGCAGCAGGGCTTCCCCGGGCTTCCGCCGTACCCGATCTGGCCGCCCGTTACGCCACCGCGAAGGCCGACGCGACGCTGACGGCGTACTGGCGGAGTCGTTTCGCCGACGCCGACCTGGACCTCGAGTTGCCGGCGGACCGGCCGCGTCCGGTGGTCCGGTCCTTCGCCTCCGCGCGCATCAGCCGCCGACTCGACCCGGCGCTGCTGCGGCGGGTGACGGAGTGCGGCCAGGCGCACCAGGCCAGCCTGTTCATGGTGGTGCTGGCCGGGTTGCAGGCGGTGCTGCGCCGCTACACCGGGCGGGACGACATCACGATCCTGTCGCCGGTGGCCGGCCGCACCAGCCCGGACCTGGAGGACGTGGTCGGGCCACTGCTGAACATCCTCCCGCTGCGTGGTGACGTCGCTGGCGAACCGTCCTTCGCGGACCTGCTCGGCCGGGTCCGGCGGACTGTCCTCGACGACCTGGACCACCAGGGTCTCGCCCTGCCCGACCTGATCGACGCGCTGAGACGGCCCGGCAGCGGTAACCGCAACCGGCTCAGCCCGGTGATGCTGACCGTGCACAACACACCGGAGATCGACCACCCGGGCGTGCGGTACGTGGGGGAACTGCCGCCGGCGGCGACCCTGGTCGACCTCAGCGTCAGCCTGGACTTCCCGGACGGCGGCCCGGTGCTGAACGTCGACTACGCCACCGAACTCTTCGACGGGGCGCGCGTCGAGGCGCTGGTCGGCCACCTGCTCACCCTGCTCGACGCCGCGGTCACCGCACCACAGCAGACGGTGGGTCGGCTCGCGCTACTCACCGCCGAGGAGCAGCAGCGGATCGTGCACGGCTGGAACGACAGCGCGATCGCCGTGCCCGACGCGACCGCCCTGCACCAGCTCTTCGAACGCCGGGTCGCGGCGACCCCACACGCGCCGGCGTTGACGTTCCGGGACACCACGGTCAGCTACGGCGAGCTCAACGGTCGCGCGAACCGGTTGGCCCGCCGGCTGCGCGACGAGGGCGTGGGACCGGGTGACCGGGTGGCCATCTGCCTCGACCGTGGCATCGACCTGTTCGTCGCCATGTGGGCCGTGCTGAAGGCCGGCGGAGCGTACGTCCCGCTGGACCCGGCGTACCCGCCGGAACGGCTCGACTACATGCGCCGGGACAGCCGGGCCGCGGTGTTCGTCGACGACGACTACCTGCGGGGCCCGCTCCCGTCCGAGTGGGACGACCTGCCGCTGGTCAACGCCAGCACCGACCCCGCGTACGTCATCTACACCTCCGGGTCGTCCGGGAGGGCCAAGGGTGTCGTCGTCAACCACGGCAACCTGGTGCACGCCGCACGGATGTGGCAGCACGCCTACCACCTGGAACCCGGTTGGACCTACCAGCAGGCGGCCAGCTTCTCCTTCGACATGTTCGTCGGTGAGACGTTGCGGGCGTTGTGCACCGGCGGTCGACTGGTCGTCGTACCCCGGGAGACCCTCCTCGACCCCGCAGACCTCTACGCGCTGATGCGCGCCGAGCAGGTCCAGTGCACCGAACTGGTTCCGGCGGTGCTGCGCAACCTGCTCGCGTACGCCGACCGGACCGGCCAGAGCCTCGACTTCGTGCGCCTGCTCGTCGGCGGCGGGGAGAAGTGGCACGTGCGGGAGTACGAGCTGGCCCGCCGACTCGTCGGACCGGGCAACCGGGTGGTGAACGCGTACGGGGTCACCGAGGTCACCGTCGACAACGTCTACTTCGACGGCCCGGTGGACCACCTCGCCGACGAGGCACCACTGCCGATCGGCCGGCCGTTCCCGAACAACCGGGTGTACGTGCTGGACGCGTACCGCCAGCCGGTGCCCCCGGGGGTGGTGGGCGAGTTGTACCTCGGCGGTCTGGGCGTGGCGCCTGGCTACCACGACCGTCCCGAGCTGACCGCCGACCGTTTCGTGCCCGACCCGTACGCGCCGGAGCCGGACGCCCGGATGTACCGGACCGGCGACTCGGCGCGCTACCACCTCGGCGGGGACGTCGACTTCCTCGGTCGCCTCGACGACCAGGTGAAGGTGAACGGCTACCGGGTGGAGCTGGGCGAGGTCGAGGCGGCTCTCGGCGCGCTGCCGGACGTCGTCGCGTGCGCCGTCGCGGTGCACCCACTGCCGTCCGGCGTCGCCCAGCTCGTCGGCTACGTCGTACCGCGCGCGGACGAGCCGGTGGACGAGGTGTCGATCCGCGACGCGCTCGCCACGACGCTGCCCGTGCACATGGTCCCGGCCCGACTGGTGAGCCTGCCGGCACTGCCGCTGACCCCGAACGGGAAGCTCGACCGGCGTCGGTTGCCCGCGCCCGCCACCGCGACCGGCGACGCCGCCGGTACGGCGGCGCGGACGCCGTTGGAGCGGCAGATCGCGGGCGTGTGGTCCGAGGTGCTCGGCATCGACGAGGTCAGCATCGACGACAGTTTCTTCGCCCTCGGTGGTGACTCGTTCGCCGCCCTGCGGGTCATCCGACGCATCGAGCCCGCCCCGGCCCTGCTCGACCTCTACCAGCACCCGACCGTGCGTCGGCTCGCCGCGGCGCTGCAGGAACGCGACCCGGACTCCCGCGACGAGCGCCGGATGCTGCACCGGCTGACCGCGTCGGACGCCGACCTGGCGAGCGGCGGCGTCACGGTCGTCGCCGTGCCCTATTCCGGGGGCAGCGCGATCGCCTACCAGCCGCTCGCTGCCGCCCTCCCCTCGAACTGGGCGTTGCAGGCGGTGGAGCTGCCCGGCCACGACCACTCCCGACCCGACGAGGAGTTGCTGCCGGCCCGGGCCGTCGCGGATCTGGTCCTGACCGAGTTGCGGGACATCGACGGGCCGATCCTGCTGTACGGCCACTGCCTCGGCGTCGCGGCGACCGTCGAGATCGCGCGGCGGGCGGAGGAGGCCGGGGTGCCTCTGGCCGGCGTGGCGCTCGGGGCGGGTTTCCCCACGGCCCGGCTTCCCGGCCGCTTCTTCGACTGGTTCTACCGCCTGGTGCCCACCGACCGGTTCACCTCCGATCGGGAGTACCTCGCGTACCTGCGCGGTCGGGGCGGCTTCACCGACGTGGACGACCCGGCCCAGGAGGCCTTCGTCCTGCGCAACGTCCGCCACGACGCCCGCGACGCCGAGGAGTACTTCACGGCGGCCTACCAGCGGGGGGCCGAGCCGCTGCGGACACCGGTGCTGGCCGTCGTGGGTGCGCGTGACCGGGTGACCGAGCACTACCAGGAACGCCACCAGGAGTGGGGACACTTCGCCGACCAGGTGGACCTGGCGGTCCTGCCCAAGGCCGGACACTTCTTCGTCAAGAGTCACGCCGAACCACTCGCGCAGGCACTGGTGTCGTTCGTCGAGCCCGCACCGGCAGACGACGAGAACGCGCCGGCCGTGCCGCCCGCCTCGCAGCGCAGGCAGGGGCCCGAGCCCAGCCTGTCCCGGTTCGCGCTTGTCGCACTGGGCCAGCTGGTGTCCATGGTCGGCAGCGGGCTGAGTGCCCTGGTCCTCAGTATCTGGGTCTTCCAGCGGACCGGGTCGATCACCGACTTCGCGGTGGTGAACGCGGTCGGCCTGCTGCCCGGCATCCTCGTCGGACCACTCGCCGGCGCCGTCGCCGACAGGTGGAACCGGCGTACCGTCATGCTCGCCAGCGACGGTGCCTCGGCGGCGGCGATGGCGGCCCTCGCCGTGGTCGTGTTCTCCGGTGGCGGCCTACAGCTCTGGCACGTCTACCTCGCGGTATCGGTGACATCACTGGCCGGGGCCTTCCAACGGCCCGCCTATCTCGCCGCGGTCGCCCAGCTCGTTCCGAAGCGGTACCTGGGACACGCCAACGGCATCAGCCAGCTCGGGGTCAGCGTCGGCCTGGTCTTCGCGCCCATGCTCGGCGCGGGGCTGGTCGGGTTGATCGGTGTGCCGGGCGTGATCGCGATCGACGTGGTCACCTTCGCCATCGGCGTGCTCACCCTGCTGGCGGTCCGGTTCCCGGACCTGATGTTCCACCGCCGCGAGGAGACCTTCAGCACCGAGATCACCGCCGGCTGGCGGTACATCACCCGACGACCGGGGCTGCGCGCGGCGTTGCGCTTCTTCGTCGTCGACCATGCCTTCTACACCCTCGGCTTCGCCGTGATCACACCGATGCTGCTGATCGAGCAGAGCCCGGCCGTACTCGGCCTCGCCCTGGGGGCCGGCGGTCTCGGCGGGCTGGTGGGCAGTCTGACCATGGGCCTCTGGGGCGGTACCGCCCGGCGGGCCAACGGTCTGGTCATCTTCATGGGCGTCGGCAGCCTCGCCATGGCCGTCGTCGGCCTCGGCGACGCGCCGGTGCTCGTGGTGGCGGGGATGTTCCTGGTGACCTTCGGTGAATCCCTCGCCGAGGGCCACTGGATCGCCCTCGTGCAGACGAAGGTCGGCTTCGAACTCCAGGGCCGGGTCCTGTCGATCTTCATCACGGTGATGATGCTGACGATGCCGGTCGGCTACCTGATCGTCGGCCCGCTCGCCGAACGCTACGTCCAGCCCCTGCTCGAACCGGGCGGTGCCCTCGCCGGTTCGGTCGGCCACCTGCTCGGCACCGGTCCCGGACGCGGCCTCGCCCTACTCGTCGTCGTCAGCGGCCTGCTGCAACTGGCCTGGGCCGTACGCGGGTGGTTCACCCCGCGCCTGCGCCTGCTCGAAGACCACCTGCCCGACGCCCTGCCGCCCGCCGAGATCGGGTCCCGCGACGAACTCCAGCGCGAAGCGGACGCCCTGCTCGCCGCCGATGCCCTGCTCACCCGATAAGGAAGCCCTGTGTCCACCGAAGTCCTGTCCGAGGCGCCCGTCGACGCGTACGGCACGCCACTCATCGACGCCGGAGAACTCGTGCCGGGCACCCGTGTCCTGGTCAAGGACGAGACCCGGTACGCCTCCGGGAGCCACAAGGAGCCCGCCGCCCGCGCGGTCGTCGCCCGTGCGGCGGCCGCCGGGTACCGCCGTGTCGTCATCGCCACCTGCGGCAACTACGGCAGGGCGATGGCGATGGCCAGTGCCGACGCCGGGATGGCCTGCACGGTGGTGCTACCCACCGGGTGGAGTGACGGCGGCGCCTTCATGCGGGCCGCCGGAGCCGACGTGCACCTCGTGCCGGGCAGCTACGAGGACGCCGTCGACGAGTCCCGCCGGCTCGCGCAGACCGAGGGTTCGATCGACGGGAACGTCGACGGCCCGTACGTCGACGCCGTCTTCGCCGGTCACGGCGTCGTCGCCCACGCCCTGCACCGGGCGCTCACCGAGCCGCCGGCAGCGCTGTGGATCCCGGTCGGCAACGGTACGACGATCATCGCGGTGCACCGGCAGTTGCGGGCGCTCGGCTGGTCCGTACCCATCCACGGGGTCGGCTCCGCCGGCAACAATCCGGTCGTCACCTGCTGGCCGGGGCCTTATCTGACCCTGCCGCCGGACGGCGTCGTCACCACCGACCACAACCAGCCGCTGGTGAACTGGCACGCCCTACAGGGGCCCGAGGCGATGGACGCGGTCGCCGCCACCGGCGGGATGGTGCACGGCGCCGACGACGACGAGCTTCTGCACGCGCAGGCGCTGCTCGTCCAGCACGGCGCCCAACCCACCGCCGCCGGATCGGTCGCCCTGGCCGGGTTGCTCCGGCACGCCCGCACCACCGCCCTCACCGGCACCCACGTCGTGCTGCTCAGCGGGCGCTGAGCACCCCCACTACGAAAGACCACCCCCATGACAACCGTGGCACCCCCCATGCTGCTGTTCGCCCGCGCTCGTACCTCCCTCGCCGACGAACGGATCTTCATCGCCAAACTGGCCGTGCTGGTCGTCCTCACCGCCCTCGGCGGCGTACTCGCCCTGCGCCCCGAACCCCTCGCCGTGGTCGCCGGCGTGGTGCTGCTCGCCGCCATGTACACCCACGCGGTCGAGTTGCAGCACCAGGCCCTGCACCACTCGGCGTTCCGGGCGTCCTGGCCGCACCGGCTGGTCGGGGTGCCCCTCGGCCTGCCGTTGCTCGTCGTCTACAGCCACTACCGGGTCCGGCACCTGCAACACCACCGCTACCTCGGCACCCCGCAGGACACCGAGTTCTTCGGTTTCGACACGCGTGTGCCGCTGACCCGGGGCATGCTGCTGCGCGGGCTGTTCGACTACTCGCGGTTGGCCTCCGTCGCCCGCGACGTCGTCCGGGCGGCGACCGGACGCTGGCGTTACGAGTTCGGCGACATCAGCCCGACGATGCGCCGCCGGGTCGTCACCGAGCACGTGATCCTCGGGGCCGTGATCCTCCTCGTAGCGGCGCTGGCCGGCACCGGACACCACGAGCAGGTCCTGCGGCTGTGGTTGCTGCCTCTCCTGCTCGCGGTGCCGGCCCACTTCCTGGTGGAGCTGCCGGAGCACGTGCTCTGCGACACCGACAGCACGGACGTGCTGCGCAACACCCGCTCCATCCGCGGCAGTTGGTTCAGTACCTGGTTCACCAACGGCAACAACCTGCACATCGAGCACCACGCCGCGATGAACGTCCCGATCAGCCAACTGCCGGCTCGACACCCCGAGACGATCAGGTACGCCGAACACGTGGAGAAGACGTACCTGGACTTCTACCGCCGGCTGTGGCGGGCCGTGCGTCGCTGAATGCCGCCGTTCGGCGTTGATCCCCGTGACGTGTGCGAGTTCAGGAGCAACCCTCTGCGCCCGACCCCGCGTGACTATCTCGAAACGGGGATCGGAGGCCTGAATGAGCGATCGCGACGAGGCGTTCGCCGAGTACTTCGCGGCACGGTCCGGTGCCATGCGCGGCACCGCGTACCTGCTGTGCGGCGACTGGCACCGGGCCGAAGACCTGGTCCAGACCGCTTTCGTCAAGCTCTACCTGGTCTGGAACCGGATCTCGCGACACGAGGTGCTCGACAACTACGTACGCCAGATCCTGATCCGGACGTTCCTCGACGAGCGGCGCCGTGGCTGGTGGCGGCGGGAGCGGGTGGGCGGCGGGAACGCCGAGCAGGTCGCCGCGCCCGACTCGCCGGAGAGTCGACTGGTGCTGCTCCAGGCACTGGCCTCCGTGGCACCGCGCCAGCGGGCCGTGCTGGTTCTCCGCTACTGGGAGGACCTTTCGATCGAGGACGTCGCGGCGCTGCTGGAGTGCTCTCCAGGGACGGTGAAGAGCCAGGCGGCACGCGGGCTCGACACGTTGCGCGGCCTCCTGGCACCCACCTACAGCGGGATCGAGATGGGGGAGCGATGAACGGAGAAGAGTTGCGCGAGGCGCTGCGCAGCGAGATGGCGAGCACCAACCCGCCACCGCCATTGAGTACGGGGGACACGCTGGATGCCGCGCGGCGGGCCCGACTCCGTCGTCGTGCGCTGTGGGCGTCCCTCGGATCGGCGGCGGTCGTGGTGGCGGTCACCGGCTTCGCGGCCGTCGGCACCCCGGGCGGTCGGGTCTACCAACCGGCGGGTCAGCGGCCACCGGTCAGCCCGGGTTCGTCCGTCGACACCAAGGAGCCGTGGCCGACCGGGCCGGACGGCCGCCCGCAGGAGGACCGGACCGCGCGGGCCGGGTCCAAGCACGACCAGGGCGTCGAACTGCTCAACGAGGTCGTCTCGGCCGTGCCCGCTGGCTACAGCACACCGGAGGATCCGGCGAACCAGCCCGCCGACCAGCGGACGCTGCGGACCCACCAGGCGCAGTTCGAGGACAAGGTGAACGGCGTCGACGTGTGGAGTTACCTGTCCTCGGTCGCCGTGGCCCAGGGGAAGGGCACCGGGCGCGTGATCGTCGAGGTGCACGCCGCCGGCAACCAACTGCCGGCCGAGCCGTGCATGCTGGCTCGCGGTTTCTGGGGTATGCAGGGCGAGTGCCGGGTCGAGACCGTCGGGGCGGCGCAGGTCGGCGTGGTGATCCGACCGGGCAGCGACGACCGGCTCGACCAGTGGTCGGCCTACCGGCACCCGGACGGTGTGGTGGTCTTCGTAGCCCAGGGCGCGAAGCTCGACGAGAGTCGGTCGGCTCTGACGAAGCTGCCGTTCACCGTGCCGCAGTTGGCGGCCCTCGCGGTCGACGAACGGTTCCACCTGAAGTGACACACCGGCTCGGCTTTCGCCGAGTGGGCCCAGGTGCCGCGATCGCGGTCCACCTGGGCCTTGGTGTGCGGCGCGGGCGACGGAAATCGTCAGCCACGCAACGGGCACGCCTCAGCGGCGCGCCGTGAGGGGCACGAGGACGAGGACGGCAACGCCAAGTGCGCTGGCGCCGACGGCCCACCACCAGAAGAATCCCGAGAAGACCGAGGCGACCAGGAGCCCGATGCCGAGGCCGGCCAGGAGGCCGAGTGCGAACAAGGTCCTTGGGGCCAGGGCCAGGTGCGGCAGTCGGCGTACCACGAGCACCTCCAGCCAGGTGCCGCCCAACGCCAGCAGTGCCGCGCCGACCACGTCCACGGCGGATAGGCCGTGACCCTCGCTGAGGGGTACGAGGACTCTGCCCTCGTCACTGGAGGGGACGAAGAGGATGAGTACGCCGGCGACGATGAGCAGAGCGGTGATCGCCACCTGCCTGTGCGGCGCGGCCCCGACATCGTGTGCCATCGCCACAGTCTCGGTCATCCGACGTGTCTGCACAGGAGCCGTATCGGCAGACATCGAACGTACGAATCTCGAGAGAGCCCGTACGCCCGACCCGCGGCAGACTCGGATGAGCACCAGGGCGGCGTTCGGGCCTCGTGGGCGCTAGCGAGTACGCCAGTCGAGAGCGTCGAGCAGGACCCCTGCCAGGGCCAACCGGTTTGTTGCACCGATCCCCTCCAGCGCCCTGTGCACAACCTCCTCGGCATCCTCGGAAAGTTCCTGCTGGCCCAGCATCGGCAGCATCAGGATGAGCCGTTGCGCCCAGGTCAGCCGTTCATCCGGCAGCGCCGCCGCGGGGGCCGGTGTTGATGGCGTGGTGGGCATCGACCGTTGTAGGGTCCCCGCCGTGGGATACCTGGTGATGCCCTCAGGCCGTTTGAACATCCCGAAGTCGGACGAGGTCGCTACGGTCGCCGCTGTCAGGGCCGCCATGGCCGTACGAGATGGTTGGTTCAACCAGGACGTGTCTCCTCCAGATGACACCCTCGCCGACATGGCGGAGGCGGCCGGAGCCTCGATCGTCCGGGACGGAGACTGGATCGAGTTCGGTCACGACGACGAGGGAGACCCCAAGTGGTCGGACCAGGCCACGGCCTTCTACGTCGCGATTGCGCCATTCGTGCGCTCGGGAATCGTCCATATCGAGGGTGAGGACGGCTCTCGCTGGTCCTACACCTACGCTGACGGGCAGATCACTCAACAGGGTTGGAACGGTTGGGACGGATCCGTCGAGCCGTTTGGCGAACCTGTGGATCTCCCTATCCCGGACCACCCGTAGGCGCCAACGGCAGCGCGAACTCTGTCGTTCGTGCCGTGCCTGGTCGGACCAATCCTGATCGGACCGCGGATCTCCCGATCACGCTCGATGGTCGATGGGCAACGCACCGCCTGGCGCGGCGGGTTGCGCCGCGCCGGTCACGTGCTGGAACCGCCCCACTGCGATGGGTACGGTGTCGAGCGCCTGTCGGTCCCGGACGCTGCGGCGTCCCTCGACGAAAGGGTTGCCATGGCACGCGTGCTGCTGGACGTCACCATGTCGCTGGACGGCTTCATGGCCGGCCCCGACGTCAGCGTGGAGAACCCCATGGGCGTGGGCGGGCTTCGCCTGCACGAGTGGATCTTCAACGCCTCATCGAACGAGGTGGACGCGGAGATTGTTCGTGGGGTGCAGGCGGGCACGGGCGCGGTGGTGCTCGGCCGGCGGACGTTCGACGTCGGCATCGACGTCTGGAACGACACCCCCTTCCCGGCGCCCTGCTTCGTGCTGACCCACGACCCCCTCGCCGAGCGGGTCGAGAAGAGCGGCACCTTCACCTTCGTCACCGACGTTCGGGACGCCTTCGCCCGGGCCACCGCCGCCGCAGGAGCCCGCGACGTACGCCTGATGGGCGCGGCCGTCGGTCAGCAGTTCCTGGCCGTGGGCCTGGTCGACGAGATCCGAGTCCAGATCGCCCCCGTGCTGCTCGGCGCGGGCAGCCGCCTGTTCGAGCACCTCGGCAACGCGCACATCGAACTGGAACGGCTCGCCACAGCGGATTCGCCGCACGTGACCCACCTGCGGTACCGAATCCGGTCGCTTCCCGAGGCACAAACGGGACTTCGCGAGGAAGATCGAGCGGAGAGCGGCCAGTCTGCCCTCCATCCCCGGGGATAGGTGTCAGCTGACGTAGCCGATGGGCCGCGCGAGCACGCGGGCCGCGTTGATCTACCAGCACGGGACCAGCGAGCGGGACCGCGAGATCGCCTCGGCCATGGGCCGGCGGATCGCCGGAAGTGGTCGACGCCGGCCGTGAAACGGCACGCGGATGGCACGCAAGATCCAGAGTGGGGAGGAAGCGAACGGCCCAGGTGCCGCGATCATGCGGTCCACCTGGGCCTTCGTGTGTGGAGCGGGCGACGGGAATCGAACCCGCACCGTCAGTTTGGAAGACTGAAGCTCTACCATTGAGCTACGCCCGCGTAGCCCCGCCGAAACGGGACGCGCCGACAGCGTACCCAATGCCTCTGCCGCCCGCGCAGCCCGCCACCGCCTGGCGGCGCCGGACTGTTCGCGCGCCGTCTCGCAGCGCCCAAGATCCGCACAACGTCAGCGGTGTCGTGGCCCCGCCGCCCCGGGAGGCCCCCTTCCCCCGACGTTGTGCGGATCTTGAAGCGCCGGCCGCCAGCGTCGCCCGCCAGCGGGCGGAACGGGGCTTTTTGGAGGCTGTGTCCGGGTGAGGGGTGGCCCCGGCACGTCCCGGGCACGCCGACGGCATAGACTGCACGTCGCCACGGGGTGTGGCGCAGCTTGGTAGCGCACTCGCTTTGGGAGCGAGGGGCCGTGGGTTCAAATCCCGCCACCCCGACTGTCGTCCGCGGCCGGGCCGCCCCGGGTGCCGCCCAGTGCGGTCCCCGGGCGATGCCGGAGCGTCAGGCCGGCTCGCCTACACTCGATGGGCTGAATCACGCCCAGACTCAACTGAGATCCGTCAAGGAGTACGCCTGTGAAGAGCACCGTCGAGACTCTGAGCCCGACGCGCGTGCGGCTCGCCATCGAGGTGCCGTTCGTCGAGCTCGAGCCGAGCCTCAAGAAGGCGTACCGCGAGATCGGTTCGCAGGTCCAGGTTCCGGGCTTCCGCCGGGGCAAGGTGCCGACCGCGGTGATCGACCAGCGGGTGGGCCGGGGCACCGTCCTCAACGAGGCGGTGCAGGAGGCCATCCCGGAGAACATCCTCGCCGCCGTGCGCGAGCACGACCTCAAGACGCTGGGGCGTCCGGAGGTCGAGATCACCGAGTTCAACGACGGTGACTCGCTCAACTTCACCGCCGAGGTCGACGTCCGTCCGGAGATCACCATCCCCGACGCGACCACCATCGAGGTTACCGTCGACGAGCTGCAGATCGACGAGAGCGAGATCGACGAGCAGGTGAAGAACCTGCGGGAGCGTTTCGCGACCCTCAAGACCGTCGAGCGGGCCGCCGCCGAGGGTGACTACGTCCAGATCGACCTCAACGCCACCGTCGACGGCGAGGACGTGCCGGGCGGTCAGGCGAGCAACATCTCCCACGAGGTCGGCAGCAAGCAGCTCCTCCCGGGCCTCGACGAGGCCGTGGTCGGCCTGGCCGCCGGCGACGACACCACCTTCACCACCCAGCTGGTCGGCGGCGACTTCGCCGGTCGTGACGCCGAGGTGGCGGTGACCGTGCGCACGGTCAAGGAGAAGGAGCTGCCCGAGCTGAACGACGAGTTCGCCCAGATGGCGAGCGAGTTCGACACGATCGAGGAGCTGCGCGGCGACCTGCGGGCGCGGGTCACCCAGGGCAAGCAGGTCGAGCAGATCTACGCCGCTCGGGACAAGGCCCTGGCGCAGCTGGTCGAGGCCGCCGAGATCCCGGCCCCGGAGGGTGTCGTCCGCGAGGAGGTCGAGAGCCGCAAGCAGGCGATGGTCGACCAGCTGGAGCGGATCGGCGCCTCCATGGAGGAATACCTCGCGGCCGAGGACAAGACCGAGGAGCAGATCGACGCCGAGCTGACCGAGGCGGCGACCGAGGGCGTCAAGGTCCAGCTCCTGCTGGACACGCTGGCCGACGCCGAGGACGTGCAGGTCTCCGACGACGAGTTCGGTCACGAGATCGTGCACCGGGCGCAGCGCGCCGGGATGGCCCCGCAGCAGTACTACGACCAGCTGGTGCGCTCCGGCGCGGCCGCCGCCGTCTTCGGCGACGTGCGGCGGGGCAAGGCGCTCGCGGCCGTCATGGAGCGGATCACGATCAAGGACGCGGCCGGCAACGGGATCACCCTTGACGCGCTGCGTGCCGCCAACGAGGCCGAGCACAACCACCAGCACTGATCATCGGATGCGGCCGCCGTCCGCCGCTGTGCGGTGGACGGCGGCCGAATCCTTTCCCGGGTACGCCGGGAGCCCGCGTCGCGGGTGTGCCCGACACAGCTGCGCTGAGAGCGAACAGTGCCCCGACCGGGACTCTGCCGCCCCGCACAGCGGTTAGTGTCGGGAAAGACGGTACGGAGAGCGAAGGGCTGCCATGACCGACATGCACATCCCCAAGAAGTCGCTCCGGGCGATTGACGCGCGCGGTGGCGACTCCATTGGCAACCTCGACGACTCGGTCTACAACCGGTTGCTCAAGGAACGCATCATCTTCCTGGGCAGTGAGGTGACCGACCAGGTCGCCAACCGCATCTGCGCGCAGCTGCTGCTGCTCGCCGCGGAGGACCCGGACCGCGACATCAACCTGTGGATCAACTCGCCGGGTGGCTCGGTCTACTCCGGCATGGCGATCTACGACACCATGCAGTTCATCGACAACGACGTGTCGACCGTGGCGATGGGCATGGCGGCCTCGATGGGCCAGCTGCTGCTCTGCGCGGGCACCAAGGGCAAGCGTTACGCCCTGCCGCACGCCCGGATCATGATGCACCAGCCGTCCGGCGGCCTGGGCGGCACGGCGTCCGACATCGCCATCCAGGCGGAGCAGATGCTCTACACGAAGCGGATGTTCCAGGAGCGGGTCGCGCACCACACCGGCCAAGACCAGTCGCAGATCGAGGCGGACTCGGACCGGGACCGTTGGTTCACCGCCCAGGAGGCCATGGACTACGGCTTCATCGACAAGGTGATCATCGGGGCCGCTCAGGTTCCGGATGGCGCCGGGACCCTGAGCTGAGGAGCTGACGATGACTGATCTGAGCCTGCCGCCCCAGTTCGCGGCCGTGCACAACCGTTACGTGCTGCCGTCGTTCGTGGAGCGCACGTCGTACGGGGTCAAGGAGTCCAACCCGTACAACAAGCTCTTCGAGGACCGGATCATCTTCCTCGGCGTCCAGGTGGACGACGCGTCGGCCAACGACGTGATGGCCCAGCTGCTGACGCTCGAGGGCACCGACCCGGACCGCGACATCATCATGTACATCAACTCGCCGGGTGGCTCGTTCACCGCGATGACGGCGATCTACGACACCATGCAGTACGTCCGTCCGGACATCCAGACGGTCTGCCTCGGGCAGGCCGCCAGCGCGGCAGCGGTGCTGCTGTCGGCGGGCACCCCGGGTAAGCGGATGGCTCTTCCGAACTCGCGGATCATCATCCACCAGCCGGCCACCGAGGGCGGCTACGGGCAGGGCTCGGACATCGAGATCCAGGCTCGGGAGATCCTGCGGATGCGGACGCAGTTGGAGGACATGCTGTCCCGCCACTGCAACCGCCCGATCGAGCAGGTTCGCAAGGATATCGACCGTGACAAGATCATGACGGCCGAGGAGTCCAAGGAGTACGGGCTGGTCGACACGATCCTGACCAGCCGCAAGAAGGGCTTGTTGGCCGCTCAGGCCGCCAGCTGAGCAGTACCGGGTCAGAGGTTGGCCGGGGCGTCCGTTCCCGGCCGACCTCTGACACACCCGTTTTGGGGGTCGGAGATTGCCCCGGCAGCGGGTAACGTCGGGTCCGTACCGCTTCGCCGGTCGGGCCGGCGGGGTGAACTAACCGGGCGGCGCGCAGCGTCCGCAGGTCAGGGCCGGGGTTCCGGCCGATGAGTGCAGGGAGAACGTAGGTGGCACGGATCGGTGACGGCGGCGACCTACTTAAATGCTCCTTCTGCGGCAAGTCGCAGAAGCAGGTCAAGAAGCTCATCGCGGGCCCAGGGGTCTACATCTGCGACGAGTGCATCGATCTCTGCAACGAGATCATCGAAGAGGAGCTGGCCGAGTCCGGCGAGGTGAAGTGGGAAGAGCTTCCCAAGCCGATGGAGATCTGCCAGTTCCTCGACAACTACGTCGTGGGGCAGGATCAGGCCAAGAAGGCCCTCGCGGTGGCGGTCTACAACCACTACAAGCGGATCCAGGCCGAAGCGGCCAACGCGCCCGGCTCCGGCAGTGATGCCGTCGAGCTGGCCAAGTCCAACATCCTGCTGCTCGGCCCGACCGGGTGTGGCAAGACGCACCTGGCGCAGACCCTCGCCCGGATGTTGAACGTCCCGTTCGCCATCGCCGACGCCACGGCGCTGACCGAGGCGGGCTACGTCGGCGAGGACGTGGAGAACATCCTCCTCAAGCTGATCCAGGCCGCCGACTACGACATCAAGCGCGCCGAGACCGGCATCATCTACATCGACGAGGTCGACAAGATCGCCCGCAAGTCGGAGAACCCGTCGATCACGCGCGACGTGTCCGGTGAGGGTGTGCAGCAGGCGCTGCTCAAGATGCTCGAGGGCACGGTGGCGAACGTGCCGCCGCAGGGTGGCCGCAAGCACCCGCATCAGGAGTTCATCCAGATCGACACCACCAACGTGCTGTTCATCTGCGGTGGTGCGTTCGCCGGTCTGGATCAGATCATCGAGTCCCGCACCGGGCAGGGCGGCACCGGCTTCGGTGCCCGGCTCCGGTCGGTGTCCGAGCGGTCGACCGATGACATCTTCAGCCAGGTCATGCCGGAAGACATGCTCAAGTTCGGGTTGATCCCGGAGTTCGTCGGCCGGCTGCCGGTGATCACCAACGTACGCAGCCTCGACCGCAGCGCCCTGGTGCGCATCCTCACCGAGCCGCGCAACGCGCTCGTCCGGCAATACCAGCGCCTGTTCGAGCTGGACGGTGTCGAGCTGGAGTTCGACGAGCCGGCGCTGGAGGCGATCGCCGACCAGGCCATGCTGCGGGGCACCGGCGCCCGTGGTCTGCGGGCCATCATCGAGGAGGTCCTGCTCTCCGCGATGTTCGAGGTGCCGAGCAACCCGGACGCCGCCCGGGTGCTGATCACCCGCGAGGTCGTCCTGGAAAACGTCAACCCGACGATCGTGCCGCGCGAGTTCACCGGGCGACGGGCCCGGCGGGAGCGCGAGGAGAAGTCGGCCTGATCCTCCCCGCACCACGCCGGCCGCTCAGTCCTGACGCGGCCGGCGTGATCGCGTTCTGCGGTCCCACTCGCCCGACGGGGTGACGGTCACCATCATCAGCCGGGCCGGCTCGTCGGTGTCGTTGCGGTAGCCGTGTTCCCGGTCGGCATGGAACTCGATGGTCTCGCCGGCCCGTACGCGGTGGTCCTGCCCGTCGACCCGGACGACCGCCGTGCCGGCGAGGACGTGCAGCACCTCCCGGGTGCCGCGCGGATGGTCGGCGGAACGGTGGGCCTCGCCGGGTTCCATCCGCCAGTCCCACAGTTCGACAAGGTCCGGCTCGCCGAGGCCGCTCAGCAGACGGGCCGTGCCGCCGTGCCCACCCTGCCAGAGCACCGGCGCCTGGGCCGCCGAGGTGATCTTCACGGCCCGTTCCTCGGCCGGCTCCAGCAGTTGGGCGATGTTGACGCCGAAGGCGTCGGCGACCCGGCACAGCGTGCCGACGCTCGGGTTGGTGCGCGCGCCCTCGATCTGCACGAGCATTCCCTTGCTCACCCCGGACCGGCCGGCCAACTCCTCGAAGGACCAGCCTCGGGCGGCCCGTAGGTCGCGTACCTGTCGGGCCACCGCGGCGGTCACCGCGCCCACCCGATCCGCTCCCGCCTCGGTCATTAAACTATCCTTCACGGTCACTATTATGGTACGACAGTGGCATGCTCCCCATTGTCCTGGCAACGGTGTCCGCCGTCGCGTTCGGCATCGCCGACTTCTCCGGCGGGAAGGCGTCCCGCCGCGCCAACCCGATCGCCGTCACCGTCGTGTCCCAACTCCTGAGCGTTCCGTTGCTGGTCGTACTGGTACTGGTGGTGCCCGGCACCCCGACCGTCGGTGACATCGGCTGGGGCCTGCTCGCCGGGGTGGCTGGCGCGGGCGGGGTCATGCTGCTCTACCGAGCCCTCGCCGGCGGGATGATGGCCGTCGTGGCGCCGGTCACCGCCATCACCGCCGCAGTGGTGCCGATCGTCGCCGGCCTGTTCACCGCGTCCTTCCCCGGTGCCCTGGCGCTCACCGGCGCGGGTCTCGCGGTGCTGGCGATCGCCCTGGTCAGCCTGGGGGAGAGGGGTGAACAGAGGAGGGTCCCGACACGGCTCGTCGGGCTCGCCCTCGCCGCCGGAGCGCTCTTCGGTGTGTTCTTCACCCTCCTCGGTCAGGCCGACGAGAGTGCCGGGATGTGGCCGGTGGCGGCCGTGCGGGCCAGCTCGATCGCGGTCGGCCTCGCGCTGGCCGCCGGCACCGGCGTGCGCCTGCGACTTGGACGACGGGTGTTGGGCTGGGCGGCGGTCGCCGGTCTGCTGGACAGTGCCGCCAACGGGCTCTTCCTGGCCGCCGCTGCCCGTGGCCACCTGAGCATCATCGCGGCGATCACCGCGCTCTACCCGGCCAGCACCGTGCTGCTGGCGTTGGCCGTCGACCGGGAACGGTTACGCCCGGTCCAGGTCGCCGGGCTCGGGTTCGCGGCCGGGGCTCTGGTGCTGGCCAGCCTCTGACGCTGTCCACGCCGGCTCCTCCGGTCGTACCCTGTGCTCATGCGTGTCGCCGTCTGCCAGCTCAACGCCCGGGACGACCGCAAGGTCAACCTGGCCGCCGCGGAGGTCCTGCTGGAACGTGCGGCGGCGGGTGGCGCGGACCTGGCCGTCCTACCGGAGTACGTCGACTACCTCGGCCCGGCCGCCGGGCTGCCCGAACCGGAGCCGGTGGACGGGGAGGTCGGCAGCTTCTTCGCGGGGATCGCCCGGCGGCTCGGGATCTGGGTGGTGGCCGGCTCGTTCCACGAGGCCGGCCCGGATCCGACGCACACCTGGAACACGTCGCTGGTCTTCGACCGCACCGGCAGCCTGGCCGCGAGCTACCGCAAAATCCATCTGTACGACGTGGAGATCCCCGGTCGGGTCTCCTATCTGGAGTCCGCAACCGTCGCGCCCGGGGTCCAACCGGTGGTGGTGGACGTCGAGGGCCTGCGAGTCGGTCTGTCGATCTGCTACGACCTACGTTTCCCGGAGCTGTACCGGCTGCTCGCCACCGATGGGGGCGCACACCTGCTGGTGGTGCCCGCAGCATTCATGATGCACACCGGGCGGGACCACTGGGAGGTCCTGCTGCGGGCCCGTGCGATCGAGAACCAGTGCTTCGTGGCAGCGGCCGGTCAGACCGGCGACCACGAGCCAGGCCGTACCTGCTTCGGACGCAGCATGGTGGTCGACCCGTGGGGGACGGTCCTCACCCAGTTGCCGGACGGCCCGGGTGTGTCCGTCGTCGACCTCGACCTCGATCGTCTCGCCGCGATCCGAGCCGAGCTGCCCAGCCTGGCGAACCGCCGGCTCTGAGCCTCAGCCCTCCAGCAGGACGCCGATCACCGCGAACCCGACGATGGCCCCGGCGGTGACCAACAGCGCGGTGGTCATCCGGGACTTGCCCCGTCGGGCCAGCCGTCCCACCGAGAGCACCAGGACGACAAGCACGACCGCGCCGATCACCACCTGCCAGAACGGCAGGAGGAGGCCGAGCAGCGCCTCCTCGGCGAACACCCTGGCGCCACGCCCGGACTCATCCATGCCTGACACTCTGGCACGTCGGGACAGCCTGCGTCCCCCGCTGGCCGGGGACTGTCGTGTGCCTCTTCCCGGGCGACGCCGACAGCCGTCGCGAGCCGGTCGGTCAAACCAGTGATGAACCCTGATTTGCCTTCTCCGGGCCGTCCGCGTAACTTTCTCTCTGCACGGGGGAGGCCGGACAAACCGGCCGAGAACGGGCGCCGGGCTCGTGGCGGTGACGCCGAGCGAGACCGAGGATCGGGCGGTGCGGAACACTCCGGATTCGGGGTTGCGAACGCGAAGCCGACCGGGTAGAGTTCTGAAGCCGGCAGGAGCCGGGCGGAGAGCCGCGAAGCGGTGATCGGCCGGTCTGCGGCTTCCCACGACAGTAACGACCGCCGGTCACGGCGTGCGTCATCGTGGGTCCGGACGAGCCACATTGATCGCCTCGAACATGAGGTTGACAATGAAAGTTCGACCAAGTAGGTTTGAGCGGTTGCCCCGAAACGGGGTTCCACTGAGGTGGGGCTTCTGGTCGGTGTGTGGTTGTTCTTTGAGAACTCAACAGGGTGCTTGTAAAGCCAGTGCCAATTATGATTTATACCCCGGACTGGTCAGTTTTTGCTGGCTGGTTGGGATTCCTTTGGCA